>NCCR01000095.1 GCA_002279765.1 Verrucomicrobia bacterium 12-59-8
TCAGCACCAGATGTGGGCCGCGCAGTTCTACAAGAACGACGAGAGCTACCACTGGCTCAGCTCCGGCGGCGCCGGCACCATGGGCTTCGGCTTCCCTGCAGCCATCGGTGCGCAGCTCGCCTGCCCGGACAAGCTGGTGGTCTCCATCTCCGGCGACGGCGGCTTCCAGATGACCCTGTTTGAACTGGCCACCGCCGCCATCCACAAGCTGCCCATCAAGATCCTCATCCTGAACAACAGCTACCTCGGCATGGTCCGCCAGTGGCAGGAGCTCTTCTTTGAGAACCGCGAGAGCGGCGTTGATCTCATCGGCAACCCCGACTTCGTGAAGCTCGGCGAAGCCTACGGCATCAAAGGCTGGCACATCCGCCGCCCTGCCGATGTGGAGCGCGTCCTACAGCAGGCCCTCGACTACAACGACGGCCCCTGCATCATCGAAGCCGAGTGCATCAAAACGGAGAACGTCTTCCCGATGATCCCCGCCGGTGCAGCCCTCGAAGACATGATCACCGAAGCGCCGAAACAGAAGATGGAGAAGCCCACCGGTTCCACGTAAACAAGTGAAAAGGGGTAAGTGAAAAGTGAAAAGGGATGAATCCTCCGATCCAAAGCTATCGAGATTTGATCGTATGGCAGAAAGCGATGGCTCTGGTGAGGCAGGTTTACCTGATCACTTCTGAATTTCCAAAACATGAACTCTTTGGCCTGACTTCCCAGCTTCGCCGTTCGGCGGTTTCGATTCCCTCGAACATCGCCGAAGGCAATGGCCGCAGCACCACCCTTGACTACATTCGCTTCCTTCAAATCGCCCGAGGTTCGCTATTCGAAGCTCAAACCCAGATCGAAATCGCCAGCCAACTTCTCTTCTTAAATCCAGATCAGACTCAGGAACTTTTGTCTCTGGCCAACGAAATCGAACGCATGCTTAACTCTATCATCACCAAACTCTCCCGCTAGCCGGGCCTTGGCCCTTTTCACTTTTCACTTACCCCTTTTCACTTCTCCGCAATGCTCATCCACGGCGACGCCCTCACGGAACTCCAAAAGCTCCCTGCGTCCGTCGCCCAGTCCATCATCGCCGATCCGCCTTACTTCAACGTTCTCGAAGATGAAGCCTGGGACACTCAATGGAAAACAGCCGCCGACTACCTCGCCTGGTGCGATGCGTGGGTGGCAGAATCCATGCGCGTCCTGCGCGATGATGGGCTCGCTTTCATCTTCGGCCAGCTAGGCAAACGCGAGCACACCTTTCTGCATCTCATGTCACGACTCAGTCAGCAGCACCAGTTTCACGATCTCATCATCTGGGATCGTGCGGTGGGCTATGACGAGCGCCGCGACAGCTTCACACCGCAGTACGAAATGATCCTCGTCCTGCGCAAAGGCGACAACGTGAAGTTCAACAAAGACGCCGTCCGCCTTCCCTACGACGCCGCCACCATCGAGCTTTACCTCAAGGACAAGCGCTACAAAGACAAGAACGCCCGCCGTGCCCATCTCGAAAAGGGCAAGTATGCCACCAACATCCTCCGTATCCCCAGTTTGAAGGGATCCTCGAAGGAAAAATGCGGCCATCCTTCGCAGAAACCGATCAATCTCATCGATAAGCTCATCCTCTGCTCCACCGACATCGGCGACCTAGTCATCGATCCCTTCCTCGGTTCCGGCACCACTGCCGCCGCCGCCCAGCACCTTCAGCGCAAGTGGCTCGGCATCGAGAGTGACTCCAACTACATCGAGATCGCACAGAACCGCCTCCAGACCAACGAACTCCCCCCTTTAAATTCAACCATCGAAATCCCATGAGCGACCGCATCCCCGCCACCACCGACAAAAAGCCAGCGCCCCAGGCTGACATCATCAACATCCACACGCTCAGCGTCATGGTGAACAACCAGCCCGGCGTCCTCGGCCGCATCTGCGCCGTGTTCAGCCGCCGTGGGTTCAACATTGAGTCCCTCGTCGTCTCCCAGACGCGTGATCCGCGCTTCAGCCGCATGACCATCGGCATCAGCGGTCACCCCGAAGGCCTGAGCCAGATCATCCTGCAGGTGAACAAGCTCATCGACGTCATCCACTGCATCGAGCACACCGACCGCGACGCCGTTTCCAAGGAAATGGTGCTCATCAAGGTCGCCGCCACCGCCGCAGAGCGCACCGAGATCCTTCAGATCATCGAGCACTACAATGGCAAGACCGTCGATCTTCAGGAAGACAGCCTCATCGCCCTCATCAGCGGCAACAGCGACAAGCTCGACGCCGCCGTCCGCCTGCTGACCAAGTTCGAAATCGTCGAAACCGTCCGCACCGGCAAGGTCGTCATGGCCCGGGGTCTGACTGAAACCTGACCTGTCTTGCGCAGCAATGACGCAGCCCGAATGCCCGAAAGGCGTTCGGGCTTTTTCGTGCATGCGGGCGGGAAAGCGCGCCAGCGCCGTGGCGTGCGGTGGCAGAGAGAAAATGTTCTGAAAACAAGGATGCCTAGTCAGCCAAGTTATGTCGCATCTTCATCTTCGCTCCCATCTCCATTTTTCCCTCCATATCAGCAAGTTCACGATAACGGTTTGGACCAAGCAATTGGGTGAGCTGTTGGCCGGCCAGTTCATTTTCGACGATTTTATTCATCTGTGCCTCAGCATGTCTGTTTTTGTTTTCGTAATCTTTGAAAAAAGCCACGCTCGCATCGGCTTCTGCGAGAAAGCGTTGCCTGATGATTTCCAATGCACTGGATGCAGCCCGATCGTCGATTTGCCATTTGTCGAACAAGCGCGCATATTCAGGCTTTCTGCTGTTAAAAGCGCCCTCGTAAACTGATCGGGAAAAATTCTTGTTTGCCTTTGCGGCAGCTCTCTTGCGAGCTTGTTCAAGCCGAAAATCAATATCGGCTGTCGCTTCCTTAAGTTGAGTCTCCGCAGGCCGTTGTTCGGTTGATCCAATGGTCTGGGAACTCTTTTGTTTTTGCAGAGGCTCTTGCCCACCCCGCTGAAAGTGGTGCCCCATGATGACGAAAACAGCAATGCAGAGAGCAGGGATTATAAGTTTGGATTTCATTTCGGTGAGAATTTTCAGCCCCTCATTTCCCTAGGTTTATAATTTTAATAACATTCGGTCAATGTTTAAAAAGCCTCGTCTTCCGGCCTTCATCCCTTTGCCACTGTTGCCGGGCGCGATTGATAAATCTCGATGATGTCAGGTGCGGATACGTAGTCTTTGCTTTATAGACAGAGCCCCCCATCGCCAACCTTAACATCCCTCGATGCGCATCCTGCACCTCACCCCCGGCACCGGCAATTTCCACTGCGGCTCCTGCCTGCGTGACCACGCGCTGATCAAGGCGCTGCGCGTACGCGGCCATGATGCGCTGATGGCACCGCTCTACCTGCCGCTGGTCACGGACCGCGAGTTTGGCACGCAGGAGCTTCCGGTGCAGATCGGCGGCATCTCGCTGTTTTTGCAGCAGAAGTTCACCTGGTTTCACAGACTGCCGCGCTTCTTCCACAAGTGGATCAACAAGCCCGATTTCCTCCGCAGAGCCTCCAAGCGCATGGGCATGACCAGCCCCAAGGTACTGGGAGAAATGACCCTCGGTGCGCTGCTCGGCACCGAAGGCCGCCAGTGGGGCGAGTGGCAAAATCTGATCACCTGGATTCGCGGCCATGGAAAGTTCGACGTCATCTCCTTCTCGAACAGCCTGCTCACCGGTCTCGCGCCCGCGCTGGAAAAAGAACTGGGCATCCCCATTGTCTGCTCCTTGCAGGGGGAGGACAGCTTCCTCGACACCCTGCCAGAGCCCTACCGCACCCAGTGCTGGGAGGCCATGCAGCGCAATGCCCGCAGCGTTCGTACTTTCATCGCCCCCAGCCAGTACTACGCCGGCCACATGCGCCAGCGCCTGGATGCTGCCGAGGGGCAGATCAAGGTGATGCCCAATGGCATCGACACCACCGCCTTCACCACCGCTTCTCCCGACCCCAACTGGCCCACCATCGGTTACTTTGCCCGCATGATCCACGGCAAGGGGCTCACCACCCTGGTGGATGCCTTCATCGACCTGGCCAAACGCGGCACCGTACCGCGCGTCAAGCTGCGCATCGGCGGTGCCAAAACCCCCATCGACGAAAAATACGTGGCCGGCCTCCAGAGCAAGCTCAAGACCGCCGGACTGGCAAACCGCGTCGAGTGGCACCCGAATGTCAGCTTCAAAGACAAGGTGCATTTCTTTCACGACCTCACCGTCTTCAGCGTCCCCGCCACCTATGGCGAAGCCTTCGGACTCTATGTCATTGAGGCCGTCTCCAGCGGCGTCCCCGTGGTGCAGCCCGACCATGGCGCCTTCCCCGAACTCATCGCCGCCACCGAAGGTGGAGTGCTCTGCAAGCCCGACGACGTCAAAGCCCTGGCAGACACCCTCGAAACCCTGCTCAACGACGACGAACAGCGCGAGAAGCTCTCCAAAAACGGCATCTCCAGAGTCCGCCAGGAATTCAGCGCCACCCGCATGGCCGAGCGTTTCGAAGCCGTGCTCCAGGATGCCGTCGCCACAAAATGAGCCGTGCATTGACCCTGCCCTTCTCCGCTCCAATGTTCGCACGCCCATGACTTCCATCAGCTTTGGCGAGGCCGTCCGGCGCTCGATTCAAAAAGACCCCCGCTACCACCCAGCCGCCTACGAGCTGGTGCGCGATGCGCTGCACATGGCGGCCAAAAAATTCCGCGATGAGAACGCCGAAGACCAGCACGTCAGCGGTCAGGAACTGCTCGCGGGTTTCCGCGACCACGTGCTCTCAGAGTACGGCCCCATGTCCACCATCATTCTCGACCAGTGGGGCCTGGAGCGTGGCGAGGACGTGGGCAACATCGTTTATAACCTCATCGACTGCGGCTACTTCGGTAAAAACGATGGCGACAGCCTCGAAGACTTCTCCGGTGGCTACGATTTCCCGCTCGCCTTCAGCACACCCTTCCTCCCTGCCTCGCTGCGTGAAGCGCGCGACAAAAAATCTTCATGAAAAAAGTTTTGCCCCGTTCCCTGGCCTCCCCATCCACAGCTCTTGCCGTCCCCTCGTTGGATGCCAGCGTCACCACCCTGCCCAACGGCCTGGAGATCATCGTGCGCGAAGATCACGCCCACCCGCTCGTCAGCGTGCAGGTATGGATCAAGGCCGGCAGCATGCATGAAGAGCAGCACACCGGCGCAGGCATCGCGCACTGCGTGGAGCACATGCTCTTCAAAGGCACCGAGAAACGCGACCCGGCGCAGATCTCCCAGGGTATTCAGGCGCTCGGCGGCTACGTCAACGCCTACACCTCCTTCAACCGCACGGTATACTGGATCGACGGCCTCGCTGAGCATGCGGGCGGCTATCTCGACATCCTCGCCGACATGATCCGGCATTCAAAATTCGATGCCGCTGAACTCGATCGTGAAAAGGAAGTCATCCGCCGTGAGATGGCCATGGACAACGACGACCCCGGCAGCGCCGTCCAGCATCTGATGCAGGCCACCGCCTTCCGCCAGCATCCGCTGCGTCATCCCATCATCGGCCATCGTGAAGTCTTCGACCAGATCACCCGCGCCGATGTGTACGGCTTCGTACAGCGCCATTACGTGCCAAACAATGCCTTCATTGTCATCGCCGGTGATGTCGAAACCGCCGACGTACTCGACACTGTGCGCAGCTTCTTTGGCGACTGGCAGCGCCGCGCCTTTGACCCCGTCCTCCTGCCCGCCGAGCCGCGCCAGCATGGCAGCCGCGCCGCCGCCAAAAACTTCACCACCGAACTCACGCGCATCGCCCTCGGCTGGCAGATTCCTGGGGAAAACCATGCGGACAAACCCGCGCTCGACGTGCTGGCCTTCTTGCTGGGCTCCGGACGCAGCTCCCGCCTCTACCAGGAACTGCGCGAAAAGCGCAGCCTCGCCCATTACATCTGGGCCGGTGCCTGGTGCGCACCGGAAGTCGGCCTGTTCAATGTCGAGGCCGAATGCAATCCCGCCGATGCCGAAAAGTTGAAGAAGGGCATGCTTGAGGTGATTACCACCATGCAAAAAATCGGGCCGGGCCGTGCCGAACTCGAAAAGGCCGTGTGCGCCACGCTCAGCAGCCAGATGCGCACGCTGAGCACCGTCAAAGGCCAGGCCGGCAGCCTCGGCAACGGCTGGCTTCTCTCTGGCTCGCTCGACTACCAGCGCCAGTTCCTCAACGCCATCACCTCTCTCACGCCGGAAGTCATCCGCGATGCCGCACGCCGCTACCTGTGCCCGGAAGCCATGAGCACTGTGGTCGTGGGCGATGAGGTCGAGACGGACTCAAAAGCCAAAGCCACCGCCGACTCCGCACGGCCAGACATTCAGCGCTTCAAACTCAAAAACGGCCTCATCCTGCTCGTGGGAGAAAACCCACGCCTGCCGCTCGTCAGTGTGCGTACCAACTTCCTTGCCGGAGTTCTCGCAGAAACCGACCACTCCGCCGGTGTCACGCAGATCTCCGCGCAGATGCTGCTCAAAGGCACCAAGAAACGTGCAGCGGCAGAGATCGCCGCCGAGCTGGAAAATCGCGGTGGCAGCCTGCTCTGCACTGCCGACGCGCACCGCTACATGATCGGTGCCGATGTCATGCGTGGCGATGAAGCTGGCGCGCTCGACCTCGTGGCTGATCTCATCCTCAATCCTGCCCTGCCCCAGGCCCAGTTGGCCGAAGTCAAAAAGCGCCAGATCGCCAATATCCTCGAAGAAAAGGAAGACCCGCTCACCGTCGCCATGCGCAAAGCCCGGCGCGAGATCTTTGCCGGACAGCCCTTCCACCGCACCGCGCTCGGCACCGAGCAATCCGTCGCCGCGCTGAAGCTCACCGACTGCCGCGCCATGCTGCATGCCAGCTTTGCCACCGGCAACGGCGTCGTTTCAGTCTTTGGTGATGTGAAGGCCGCCGTGGTGAAAGCGCAGGTGGAAAAAGCCTTCGCCAAACTGCCACGCGGCAACCGCCAGATCGCCTTGGGACGTGAATACCACGCCAGCTCCAAGCCCGCCGCCTGGACCGAGCATCTCGACAAAGAACAGGCCGTCATCGTCGTCGGCTTCCGCACCGTCGGCCTCGAAGATCGTGACGTGCATGCGCTCAATCTCATTGATGAAGCCTGCAGCGACATGGGCAGCCGTTTGTTCAACCGCATCCGCGAAGAGCTCGGCCTCGCCTATTATGTCGGAGCGCAAAACTTCGCCGCCATGGGCGCAGGAGCCTTCTATTTCTACGTCGGCACCGATCCCAAAAAAGTGAAGCTCGCCGAGAAAGAGCTCATGGCACAGATCAATGATCTCGCCGCCAATGGTCTCCACAGCGATGAGATTGATCGCGCCCGTGTGACGTGGCGTTCCTCCTGGCTGCGCGCGCAGCAGGGCAACACCGGCATGGCCGACGTATGCGCCTGGAATGAAATCAACGGCCTCGGCTGGGATCACTTCCAAAAGCTCCCCGGCATCATGGCAGACATCAGCTCCAAGGAAATCCAGCGCGTCGCAGCGAAGTACTTCGGCGAAAAGAAAGCCTTCATCGTGCGCGTCCTGCCGAAGTAAGAAGACATAGGGCTGTGCCAGAGGTGGCGCCGCGCTCCGCTGCCTGCATGCCCAAGCCTCCGCTCGGCCCCCGCCATTTCCGCGCATCTTTTCCCTGCGTTGCATCAGGGCGCACCCCTCATCCAGCACAGCCTGAGGGATGCCTGTGGAAAAAAATAAATTTCGTCGCCCTACTTGGCCCGATGGCTGCCTACTAAGAACTCAGTTGGAGCGCAAGCTTCACGAAAATTTCTCAGGTTCGCCTGAGGAAACACACAACGAGCTGGAGAGTCGCTTCATGGTTGGGACTCTCTGGTCATCTAAAGGCCCGGAAGGATTTTGGTTGGGTCCTTCCGGGCCAAGTTGTTTCCAGACACCGGCAGCAGGGCGCAGCCGCCTGCGGACGTAATCCGCGCTGAACTTGAGATTTTTTTCACCACGCATGATGAGAGCTTGGCAAAACGGGCGTTCTCTCTGACTATCCCGTAACAACCAAACGAAACCATGCCGCGCAAAATCAGCCACATCGCACCGGACTGGTGGGACTACACCACGTTGGAAGACGACCTCATCAACGACGCCGCCCGGCTCACGGAACGGGATCTGCGCCAGCTTTCCCGCCCCGGCTTCAAGGTGGTGATGTATGACACGCTGGAGGATTTTTACCTAGCCGAGGCGCTGGAGTACATCCACGCCTGGAAGCAGGCCACCCCAGACAATCCGGCGGGCATCTGCGGCCCCGTGGGCCCCACGGAGCAGCTCCCGCTGGTGGCACGTCTGGTGAACGATCTCGGTATCTCGATCAAGGACGGCCATTTCTGGGGCATGGACGAGTGGTATGACGAGCACACGAAGAAGGAAGTCACCATGGAGCATCCGCTGTCGTTTGAAAAAGCGGACCGCGATCTCTGCTTTGACCGCATGCAGAAGAAGCTCTGCATGCCGGACACGCAGCTACATTTCCCGAAGGCGGACACTGCCGCCTACATCAAGAGCTGGCAGAGCGGCGTGCGCTGCGCAGTAATGCAGGGTGGCCAGGGCGACATCAAGCACTGGGCTTTCAACGATCCGCCCAAGCGCACCGGCAAATTCAAAAACGAGCCGCCGCCACCCGCCGAATACCGCAAACTGACCACCCGCATCGTCGATCTACATCCCGTGACCCTGATGCAAAACGCCCGCACCTCGGGCGGGGGCAACATCACCCTGGTGCCGCAGAAGGCCGTCACCGTAGGGCCAAAGGAAACGTGGATGGCGGAGAAGGTCAGCATCTGGCATGCAGGCCTGCACGACAATCCGCTGGGCCAGCGCCTCACCGCGCTCATGATCTCCAAACGTCTCGCGGATTCCTCTGTGCCGATGTCACTGTTGGCCGATCACCCGAATGTGCAGTTCAACTACTATCGCGGCGGCCTAGGCCAGTGCGATGTGGAAATGCACTAACCGCCTGCGGCGGAATGACGAAACCAGAATGACGAATGGCCTGAACCAGCATTCGTCGTTTTGATTGCATGCTGCCGGAAGGCATGCGCCATGACATACTCACTCCGCTGGATGACTGTGTGCCGCATCCGCTCATGGCGGCGATTCACCGTAATCCATCCGGTGACAGCTCCATGAAAAACTTCCCCCTTCGGACTCGCCGGATCTTCGTGTGCCGAAATCTCAAACTAACGTTTGCTATTCCCCCGATGAGGACGAGTGTTTCAACGCAAGTTAACCTGATAAAGGCTAAGCTAAGTCGTTCATCAGGTTGTTTCCTTTGGTGTTCTTAAATCCGATCTCGGAGCTTACTCAGCCCTCATTCAGGCTGACTGAACTCAAGAAAATCGATATGAATACTAAAATGTACGTGGGCAACCTGCCCTTCACCGCCACAGAAGACGACGTTCGCGCTCTCTTCACCGACTACGGCACTGTTACTGACATCCACTTGCCAATGGACCGCGACTCCGGTCGTCCTCGTGGCTTTGCTTTCGTGACCATGGACTCCCAAACCGCAATGAATGAAGCCATCCGTGGCCTCAACGAAAAAGATTTCGGCGGTCGCAATCTGACCATCAACGAAGCTCGTCCGAAGGAAGATCGTCCTGCCGGCGGCGGCGGATACGGTGGTGGCGGCGGCGGCGGTGGCCGTGGCGGCTACGGTGGCGGCGGCGGCAAGAGTGGTGGCGGCGGCGGTGGCCGTGGCGGCTACGGTGGTGGCGGCGGCGGTGGCGGTCGCTACTAAGCGTCTCCTCTGACGAACCAACCCCCCCAAGAAAATTCTCGGCGGCATCCTGGCAACAGGATGCCGCTTTTTCGTGTCGTTAAGACGCAGCGGAGAAATTCAGCCCCTTTAGCGGCCCGACCCCAGCGCCATCAGCAGCCCCATCACGCTGCCGTAGATGGCTCCGCGCCACCACGTCGAGGTGAGCGGGCAGGTGCCAGAACTGCATTGGCCGAAGTAGCCCATCGCCGAGCCAAGGGCAGCACCGATGGCGATGGGAATGAGGAAGCGTGACATAGAAATATAGAGGGGGTTGGATTCAGCCGCATTTGCCGCCTCCGCAGCAGCCACCGCCTTTGTCATTGCCGTCTTTGCCGCAGGTGCTGATGCCGAGGGGGGCATAGAGCGGGCAGAAGCGCACGAAGGCGGTGAGCAGCGGCACGAGGCCGATGGCCCCCAGCCAGCTGTGATTGGCGATGCCGTAGGCGATGAGGCCGAGGCCAAAGATCATGCGCAGGGCGCGGTCAACGGTTCCGATGTTGGGTTTCATAGGGTTTTTAGGGTTGGGGTTCAGGATGAGAATGCTTGTTGGCCATGAAGTAGAGCACCGGCACGGCCATGCGGCTGATGAAGAGGCTGGCGATCTCCCCGGCCATGAGCGCGATGGCGAGACCCTGGAAGATGGGATCAGCGAGGATCACCGCCGCACCAACGACCACCGCCATGGCGGTCAGCAGCATGGGGCGGAAACGCACGGCTCCGGCGTCGATCACGGCCTCGCTCAGCGGCATGCCTTCCCGAATTCGCAGCTCGATGAAATCGACAAGGATGATGGAGTTTCGCACCACGATACCACCTCCTGCCATGAAGCCGATCATGCTGGTGGCGGTGAAGAATGCATCCATGAGACCGTGTGCGGGCAGAATGCCGACCAGCGAGAACGGAATGGCGATCATCACAATGGCAGGTGTGATGAAGCTGCGGAACCAGCCGACCATGAGCACATAGATGAGGATCAAACATGCGCCGAAGGCGGCACCGAGATCACGGAAGACTTCGATGGTGATGTGCCACTCGCCATCCCATTTCAGCGCGGGTTCGGCATCGCTGAAGGGCATGGAGGCATTGAGGATCTGCAGTTCCGCGCCGCTGCCGCCGAACTCGCGTGTGTCGAGCTTCTTGAGCGCCTCGTTCATCTGGAAAATGGCGTACACGGGGCTTTCGACCACGCCGGCCACATCGCCAATGACATAGGTCACGGGCATCAAGTTCTTGTGATACCGACTCTTCTCGACCGTGACGTGCTCCACCTTCACCAGCTCGCGCAAGGGCACGAGGGGCGAACCGGAGGCTCCGGGTTCAGGCAGCGCATTCGCATCTCCAGAACGCACGCGCAGCGCGAGCAGTTCCTCGGGTGTGGTCTTAGCGGAGCGCGGCAGTTCCAGGCGGATGTTCACATCCTCCTTCTCCTCGGCCTGGTGCAGCAGATCGACCGCCTCGCCATCCACGGCGATTTTGAGCGTCTGTGAAATCGTGGCGGCACTGATGCCATGGAGCGCGGCCTTTTCCTTGTCGATGACGAAGCGCGCCTTCTGCTGTTCGGCCTCAATGTACCAATCGACATCCACCACGCCGGGCGTGGACTTGAAAATATCCTTCACCGCTTCGGCGAGTTTCAGACGGTCCTCTTCATTCGGCCCGTAAATCTCAGCGACGAGCGTTTGCAGCACCGGCGGTCCCGGCGGCACTTCAGCAATCGCCACACGTGCGCCATAACGTGCCGCGATGGCAGCGACCGCCGGGCGCACGCGTTTGGCGATGTCATGGCTCTGCGCCTTGCGTTCGTGCTTGCCGACGAGGTTCACCTGAATGTCCGCCACGCTGGCACCACGGCGCATGAAGTAGTGGCGCACCAGACCGTTGAAATTGTAAGGCGAGGCGATGCCAGCATAGATCTGGTAATCGGTCACTTCAGGCTCCGTGCGGATCGCCGCAGCCATTTCCCGCGCCACGGCAGTCGTCTGCTCCAGCGAAGTGCCTTCAGGCATGTTCAGGATGACCTGAAACTCGCTCTTGTTGTCAAACGGCAGCATCTTCACCTTCACCCAGCCCAGGCCGACCGTCGCCATCGCGAGGAGCAACAGAACCGTGATGCCGATGAGAAACATCCAGCGCCAGCCGGTGTGATGAATCAGCGGCCCCATCATGCGGCGGTACAGCTTGGTGAAGAAATCCTCCGCATGTTCGGACGCGAGGTGCTTGTGGCCATCATCCACCGCAACGCCTTCTGTCAGTTTCGAATACTTGCCACCCCAGCGCAGAATGCGGATGGATGCCCACGGCGTGACGATGAACGCGATGAGCAGCGACCAAAACATCGCCGCACTGGCACCGATCGGAATCGGACGCATGTAAGGCCCCATGAGACCGCCGACGAAGGCCATCGGCAGCACTGCGGCGATCACGGCAAAGGTAGCGAGGATGGTGGGATTTCCCACTTCACCCACGGCTTCGACGGCGATGGCCGACCAGCTCCGTCCCTTGTTTTGCGGCAGGTGGAAATGACGCACGATGTTTTCCACCACGACGATCGCGTCATCCACCAGGATGCCGATACTGAAGATGAGCGCGAAGAGGGTGATGCGGTTCAGCGTGAAGCCATAGAGGTAAAAGATGAGCAGCGTCAGCGCCAGCGTGGCAGGAATGGCCACGGCGACGATACCGCTCTCCCGCCAGCCGAGCGTCAACCAGATCAAGATGGCCACGCTGAACACGGCGATGCCCATGTGCAGCAGCAGTTCGTTCGACTTCTCCGCAGCGGTCTCGCCGTAGTTGCGCGTGATGCTCACGGTGACATCGGCGGGAATGATCGAGCCCTTGAGCAAGTCCACCTTGCGGATCACTTCGTCAGCCACGGAGATCGCGTTCGCGCCGGGGCGTTTGGCAACACTGAGTGTCACAGCCGGTTCTTCGGTGGTCTTGGAGCCGTAGAGCACGTATTGCACCGCCTCCTCACCGCCATCATAGATCTCGGCCACTTCGCGCAGGTACACTGGACGCCCGCCAAACACGCCGACGACCACGTCGCCAACCTCATGCGCGGTTTTCAGGAAAGCCCCGGTTTCCACGAGCACTTCGTTGTTGCCGGTGGTCAGGCCGCCCGCACGAAACTGCCGGTTGGCCTGCTGCAGCATCGGCACGAGCCCCGCAGGGCTGAGATTGCGCGAGGCCAGCCTCACGGGATCAAGCATCACCCGCACCGCACGACGCGCACCACCCAGCAGATTCGTTTCCGCCACCAGCGGCACCTGTTTGACGGATTCCTCCACCTGGGCCGCAAGCCGACGCAGCGTGAGGTGGTCGTAGCGTGCGCTGTGGAAGGTGAGCGCGAGGATCGGCACGTCATCAATGCTTTTCGGTTTGATCAGCGGCTGAGAGCCTCCCATCGGGATGCGGTCGAAGTTGGAGCGCAGTTTCTCGGTGATCTTCACCAGACTACGCTCGGGGTCCTCACCCACTTTGAAGCGCACGATGACCAAGCTCTCGCTGTCGCGCGAGGTGCTGTAAATGTATTCCACCCCGGCCACTTCCCACAGCAGCTTTTCCATCGGCCGCGTGGCGCGTTCTTCGATCTCCTTCGCGGAAGAGCCGGGCATGGACACCATGACATCGACCATCGGCACCTTGATCTGCGGCTCCTCCTCACGCGGCAGCAGCACGATGGCCGCAGCGCCGAGAATGACGGAGGCGATGATGACCAGCGGGGTCAGTTTGGAATCAATGAACGTCGCGGCAATGCGGCCAGCGACGCCCAGATTCTCAGAATGGTTGGAAGGCTCGCTCATGGCTGGATCGTCACGGGTTGGCCATCGGCGAGTTTGCTGACATCGCTGATCACGACCTGTTCACCTTCTTCGAGGCCGGAAAGCACTTCGATGCTGCCATTGATCGCCTTGCCCGTTTTCACCAGGCGCAGGTTTGCATGCCCTTCTTTGACAACGAAAAACAGCTCCATCTGTCCGCGCTTGATCACGCTATCCTTGGGCACCATCAGCAGCTGCATCTCCGCCATCGGCACCGCCACACGGCCAAACTGTCCGGTGCGCAGTCCCTCCGCCGTCGGCAGGTCCAGTTTCACCTGAAACGTGCGGCTCACGGGATCGGCCACAGGTGCGATCTCGCTGACCGTGGCTTCGAGCGGCTTTGCCACAGAGGCGATCTTCACCTGCATCTTGGCCCCCATGGTGATGCGGTCCAGAATGGCTTCGGGCAGATCAGCTTCAAAGCGCAGCGCAGTCGGCGCTTCCATTTCGAGCAGGTGCCTGCCCGGCATGGCCAGATCCCCCACGTCGGCGAGTTTGCGTGTCACCACGCCATCAAACGGTGCGGTCACGCGGGCGTAGCCCATCATTGTTTCGGCCTCATTCACACCTGCGGTGGCCACTTTGACGCGAGCATCAGCGGCATCGAAGTCCTGCCGCGTCGTCGCATTGCTGGCAACGAGCTCCTTTTGCCGCGCAAAGTCGCGCTGCGCCTGATCGAGCAGCGCCTTGGCCTGATCGACCTTGGCCTGAATCTCCTGATTTTCGAGCCGGGCAAGCATGTCCCCCGCCTTCACCGCTGCGCCGGGCGTGGCAGTGTATTCCAGCACACGGCCGCTGATCTTAGCCTCCACCTGCGCACGCAGTTTGGAGCGCACCGTACCCACGACCTCTTCCGCCGCCACATGCGGCTGCAATTTGGCCACCTGCACTTTCACAGCGATGGCGGGCAAGGGCGTCGTGGTTGGATGGTCAACCTCATGCTTGCCACAGGCAGCAAAGGCGAGGAGTACACCGAAGGAGAGAAATCGTTTCATGACGGTATGTAAAAAAGACGGGGCTGGAGTCCTTGAACCAAGGCTAACAGAAGCAGGCAGACCATTGCTCCTCCTATTTAGGGTTTTCCGCAGCAGGAACCACCGACGCCGAGTTTCTTAAGAATCGTTTCAGCAGGGCAGAAGCCGGTGAAAGCAGACTGCAGCAGGTTGGCACCCACGAAAGCGGTGAGCCACAGCCAGTTCGGATGCACATAGTGACTGAGAGCGAGGCTGACGAGGATCATGGTGCCGGCGAGGGCACGGATGGCGTTTTCGAGTTTCATAAGGAGACGTGGGGATTTGAGATTGACGTATCGGACTTCTGAGGGATAATCATTCACAACTGTATGAGTCTATACGCATATAGTAAATGCT
>NCCR01000096.1 GCA_002279765.1 Verrucomicrobia bacterium 12-59-8
ACAGCAGCTCTAATGGTGGTTATTTATACGAAAGCGTGGACTGGTCAAATAAGACGACCACCATCACCTACACTATCACTTTCAACATTCCCGTAAAAGGTGTTTACTTCTACATTTATGATGTGGATTATTCAAGTGGTGGATGGGATGATAAAGTAACGATCACAGCCAAAAACAACCTGAACAGTACAGTATATCCGACGATTAGCGCAGGAAACTCTGCTCAACTGACTGGAACATATTTAAATACGCTTGACGGAAAAAGCAATAATTCTTCCTTCTCTTCTAATGCATCGTATGTTAGTTTTTCCTCCAGTGTAGCAGTTAAAACACTGACAATAGTATATGGTGCAGGAAGTAACAGCCCTTCCAACCCGGTTGGTCAGGTAATTGGTTTTAGCCTGGTAGGATCGATTGAGGCCCTGCCTGTTCAACTGCTTGGTTTTAGCGCTGGAGGGGTGGGACTCCTAAAGGCATCTTCGCCAAAATCGACTGATTGAGATTTTGCATGGTTGCCCCCACCGATGCGCCACTGAGGTACGTGCGGGCCATTGGAGCGCCGATCAACATTGCCAGATAAGGCGCATGCGTTGCACGTGGCATCCGAAGTACGATACTGCCAGTTCCGCACAGCCATCCTGCCTCGCCTTTCGTCACGATTGCACAGCGCCCCATTTCACCTCGGCGAGCCATCACGATGTCGCCCGCGCAGAGCTTGAAGACTTCAAGACGCTTGAGCGTGGCTTGACCGATGGCCATCTCATCGATGGGAACGATTCTTCCGTCCTTCAGCGATGCAGGATTGATGACAGGAGTTCCACCAAGCTGGTAATCACTTTTGTGCAGCGAACTCCCAAACGGACCCGTTTGAATTTCCATCACGAGTTCAATGAGGCGCGCGGCAGCCCATCCTGGCTGAAGTTCGAATGACAACTCATCCTCGCCGACCGCAGGCAAAGGTTTCATGGGACTGATCTGCCGCGCTTTAACTGCGGCGGCTCTTTCGACCGCGATCTTCTTGAGGAGCTGTTCGCCTGACTCGTCGCGAGTGTCTTGGGCGACAAGCTTCCCTGTCACGGCCAAGTGGCGCACCAGCTCCCGCATCTTCGCCACTGCATTCGGGGCATCGGCGAAGAGGTTGAATTTTTGGAAGAAGGTGGGCAAGGTCATGGTGCCGGGGCGGCGGGGTGTTGCGGGGCAGCGGACGGATCAGGCGGATCGGACGGAGGGTTTCCAGACAGGGCGTGGTGGCGGGGCTGTGGGGTGTTGCGGGGCGGCGGGGCTGTGGGGTGTTGAGGGGCAGCGGACGGATCAGGCGGATCGGACGGAGGGTTTCCAGCCAAGGCGTGGCGGAGTTCCTGTTTGAGGGCTGCGCGAGTGGCGGCGATCTGCTCCAGCAGCTTTTCGTATTCGGGGAGGAGGTGGTCCACGTCGCCGGGGCCGTTGTCGGAGTTGTGGGGGTTCTTGAGGTCGAGGTTGAAGCCGTTGGCTTTGATCTGGTCGATGGAAACGCGCCAAGCCTGCTCGGTTTCGACGCGGGATTTGAAGCCGTCTTTTTCGCAGCCCCACCATGCGCGTTCGGCTTCGAACTCCTCAATGCGGATGGGCTTGCCTTTGTTGTAGCTCTTGGCTCCGGGGGGATAGGGGTGCTCGTAGTACCAGACGTCCTGCGTGGGGGTGCCTTTGGTGAAGAAGAGGAGATTGGTGCGGATGCCGGTGTAAGGAGCAAAGACGCCATTGGGCAGGCGGACGATGGTGTGCAAATTGCACTCGGTGAGGAGGGCTTCTTTGATGCGGGTTTTGACGCCTTCCCCAAACAGCGTGCCGTCTGGCAGCACGAGTCCGGCGCGGCCGCCGGGCTTGAGGATTTTCATGAGGAGGACGAGGAAGAGATCGGCGGTCTCGCGGGTGCGGAATTCGGCGGGGTAGTTGGCCTCGATGCCGTCTTCCTCCATGCCGCCGAAGGGCGGATTGGTGACGATGACGTCCACGCGCTCCTTCGGCCCCCAGTCGCGCAGGGGGCGGGCGAGGGTGTTGTCATGGCGGACGTTGGAGGGGACATCGATGCCGTGCAGGAGGAGATTGGTCATGCAGAGGACGTGCGGCAGGTGCTTTTTCTCGATGCCGGCGAAGCAGTCCTGAATGGTGCGCTCGTGGGCTTCGGTCTTGGCCTGACTGCGCAGGTGCTCGATGGCGCAGACGAGGAAGCCGCCGGTGCCGCAGGCGGGATCGAGCACGGATTCGCCGAGGCGGGGATTGACCTGCTCAACGATGAACTGGGTGACGGCGCGCGGGGTGTAGAACTCGCCGGCATTGCCTGCGGACTGGAGGTCTTTGAGGAGCTTTTCGTAGATGTCGCCAAACATGTGGCGGTCATCGGAGGCATTGAAGTCGATGCCGTTGATCTTGTTGATGACCTGGCGCATCAACGTGCCGTTTTTCATGTAGTTGTTGGCATCCTCGAAAGCCATGCGGATGAGCCCGGCGATCTTGTCGCCGCCGCCGGTCATGCCCTTGAGCTTGGGCAGGAGGGTATTGTTGACGAAGTCGAGCAGGGCATCGCCGGTGATGCCTTCGTCATCGGTGGCCCAGTTGCACCAGCGCAGGTGCTTGGGGAGCGGGGATTTGTAGTTGTCGCGCAGGAGTTCCATCTCCTGCTCGCGGTCGTCGAAGATTTTGAGGAAGAACATCCAGCCGAGCTGTTCAAGCCGCTGGGCATCGCCGTAGGTGCCGGCGTCTTTGCGCATGATGTCCTGGATGGTTTTGACGAGGTTGGAGACGTTGGGCATGTGGGGGCTCTTACTCAGACGGGCTGGGTGGATTTGCAAGCGGGGTAGCCGGAGCAGCCCCAGAACTGGGAGCCTGCGTGCGCCCCCTGACGGACGGTGCGCAGGACCATGGGCTGGCCGCACTGGCGGCAGGTGGGTGCGACTACCGGGCTGGCGTGGGTCTGCGCCGCCTGTGGCTGGCCCCTGCGGTGTGCGAGCCGCGCCGCCGCGAGCTGCTCTGAGTAACCGCCACCCTCCACAAAGCTGCGCTCCAGCGCGTGGATCTGCTGGTCGAGCAGGTAGTTGGTCTGGTGGATGAGGCAGATCAGCGCATTGGCGACAATGGCGGGGTCTGTATGGGAGAGCCAGGGGGAGTAGTCAGGCTGGCCGGACTTATCCGACGGATCAGACGGATGTTTTTGCCGGCCCAGAGTGCGCACGGCCTGGGCAGCGGGGTCGTCTTTGGGCCACTGGCGCAGCTTGCGATGGCGGAGGAAGTCTTCGTAGTCGAGCAAGAGCTCGTCCAAGCTGGCGCGGGCGACGTTGACGAGGCGCAGCTCCGTCTGGCTGGAGGTGGCGGAGGCACGGCTGCCTTCGGCGATGTTCTGCCTGCCGCTGCGTGCGGCCTGCACCATCTGATCCACCGTGCGGGAGCGTGCGTCCATGAAGCGGGCGCAGAAGTCCACGGTGCCGTCATAGACCAGAGTGCTGACCTGAAAGCTGCGCAAGTCACGGTAACCGCCGCTGGGGCGGAGGCGTGTGGAGGGCTGGGGTGCTGGGTTTCCGGAGGATCGGTCGGATCTGATGGATTGGGCGGATCTGTCCGATCCTTCTGGGATGCTCGCGCTCATGCAGCCTTCTGGTAAAGAGCGGTTTCCAGCTCGCGAATGGCTTTCAGATACCCCGGCTTGCCGCCGAAGAGCTTCACGATCTCCACGGGGGTGCCGTGCTGGGTGAAGGGATCGACTTTGAGGATCTCCAGCGACTCCACGCTGACGATGCCGCTGTCGGCGTATTTTTGCAGCAGGGCTTCGAGGACGGCGCGGGCGTGAGTGCCGTATTTGGCGAAGACGTTGCGCTTCTTCACCTTTTCAGCGCGTTCTTTGCGGGTGAGGGGCGGGGCATCGAAGGCGATGTGGCAGACGAGGTCGAAGGCGTCGTAGTCGCGGCCGACTTGCTCGGCGAGTTCATCGAGGAAGACGCCCTTGGTGGAGAGTTCCTCAAGGATGGCCTGCTTTTTCTCCGCGTCGTTCCAGACGGTGAGAAATTCATCGAGCGAGGCGAACTCCTTGCGCACGGTCTTGCGGGAGTAGTCTTTGAGGGATTCGGTGATGAGCTTGCCGGATTCATCGAGGTACTGCACGCGCTCGGTGGCGACGCGGACTTCGACATTGTCCACGTAGTACTTTACGGGGCGAGTGCCGCCGTCAAAGCCGCCGCCAGTGTCTTCGTCGTCTTCGAAATCGTCGTCAAAAGGCGGTGGCGGGTCTTCGCCGACGGTGGTAGCGCCGGGCTCTGGTGGCTCATCGGGCGGAACGACGGTTTCGTCGTCTTTGGGCTCATAGATCTGCACGGGGTCGCCATCGAAGTCGGGATCTGCAAACAGGGCGGTGGCCCGTTTGAAGTCCATGATGGTGAAGTAGAGCTTGTTGTAGTCTTCGTTGATGCGCGTGCCGCGTCCGATGATCTGCTTGAACTCGGTCATGGAGCCGATGCGCTTGTCCAGCACGATGAGCTGGCAGGTCTGGGCATCCACGCCGGTGGACATGAGCTGCGAGGTGGTGGCGATGACGGGATAGGTCTTCTCGGGGTCGATGAAGTTGTCGAGCTGGGCCTTGCCTTCGCTGTTGTCTCCGGTGATGCGGACGACGTATTTGTTGTTGGCGGCGGCGAGGTCGGGATTGGCATTGACCATGGCCTGGCGCNGTGCTCGATGTTTTCGCAGAAGATGATGGTCTTGGCGAAGCGGCTGGTGGCCCGGAGAAACTCTGTGACCTTGGCGGCGACGATGGCGGTGCGCTTTTCCAGGATGAGATTGCGGTCAAAGTCGCGGTCGTTGTATTCGCGGTCTTCGATGAGCTGGCCGTGTTTGTCGCGCTGGCCGTCTTCGGGACGCCAGCCGTCGAGGTCTTTGTCGAGGCCGATGCGGACGACTTTATAGGGAGCGAGAAAGCCATCGCTGATGCCCTGCTTGAGAGAGTAGGTGTAGATGGGATCGCCGAAGTATTCGATGTTGGAGACTTCCTTGGTTTCCTTGGGCGTGGCGGTGAGACCGATCTGCGTGGCGGAGGAGAAATACTCGAGCACCTGACGCCAGCGAGCATCATCGGCAGCACTGCCGCGATGGCACTCGTCGATGATGATGAGGTCGAAGAAGTCTTTGGAGAACTGCTTGTAGATGTTGGCCTCTTCCTCGGTGCCGGTGACGGCCTGATAGAGGCAGAGGTAGATCTCGAAGGATTTGTCCACCGTGCGATTGGTGACCTTCGTCATCGCGGTGCCGAAGGGCTTGAAGTCGTTCGTCTTCGTCTGATCGGCAAGGATGTTGCGATCCACGAGGAAGAGGATGCGCTTTTTGGCACCGGACTTCCACAGCCGCCAGATGATCTGGAAGGCGGTGTAGGTCTTGCCGGTGCCGGTGGCCATGACAAGGAGGATGCGATTCTCCCCGCGTGCAATGGCATCGACGGTGCGATTGATGGCGATGAGCTGGTAGTAGCGCGGTGCTTTGCCGGAGCCGTCGTCGTAGTAGTCCTGAGCAGTGACAGCGACCTGCTCGGGCTTTAAGCCTTTGGCGTTACAGTAGCGCTGCCAAAGCTCCTCGGGTGTGGGGAACTGACTGAGCGGAATCTCACGCTCGACGACGCCGGAGGAGCCGGTGCGGTCGTGCTCCAAAAAGGCATCGCCATTTGAACTGTAGGCGAAGGGTACATCGAGAATCTCGGCGTATTCGAGCGCCTGGGGCATGCCTGAGCCGAGGGACTGGTTGTTGTCCTTGGCCTCCAGCACGGCGAGCGGGAGATTGGGCTTGTAGTAGAGAATGTAGTCGGCCTTTTTGGCCTCGCCACGCTTCACGGTCTTGCCACGCACGATGACGCGGCCCTTGGTGAAATAGACTTCCTCACGCACCTGCGTCATGACATCCCACTTCGTGCCATCCGCACCGACAACAGCCGGTGTGATGAACTTGGTGCGGATGTCGGTCTCGGTGAGGGCTTTCTTGTTCATCAAGGAGGACTTGGCGGAAAATTCCTATGAAGCATCAGCATCAAAGCGGGGGATGAATGCGAAGGCAAGGGTTTGCATGATGCAAAGTGGGTGAATGAAGAAGCCCCCTGCCCTGAACGGCTGAAGCCGTGACTGCAGTGAGAAGAGGCTGGAACCGCAGAGGGAAAGAATGCGCGCATAACTTTTTTCGCAGGCGGAAAACATTTTCGCTTGCCATTCCAAATCCAGGCCCAAGCTTTGTAAACAGATAGCCTGACGCAGTGGAGAACTCGGAGGGGGAATTCAACGATTTGTTTGAACCTCGGTTTTTCCTTTTTCTTCGCATGCCTCTGCTCCCTGATCCTCTCTCCGCCGCTGCTGCGGGCCACCCGCCTGCGCGGGGCTCTGCGGCTGATATTCTTGCGGCTCTCCGCGCCAAGGCGGCGCTGGTGCGCAAGCGCAAGAAGACGCCGCTGGAGGATGCGCTGGCGGCGGGTGGTGGCACGCGTGCGGTGCGGCTGGTGCAGTGGGCGCGGACGCAGAAGGCGGGCTATGACGCGGGGCTGGTGCAGTGGCGCGCGAACCGGCTGCGCTGGGCGCAGGAGGCGCAGGATATTTTTGAGCATCGCGCGCGGGCACGGCGGGAGCGGCTGGAGGTGGAGGATGCGGCGAGTGTCTTTGAGGTGGCGAATGAGTCGGTGAACGTCGTGGCGTCTCTGGCGGAGTTTGCGGCGGCACAGGCGGAGCAGGACATCTATGGCGGGGAGCCGTGGTTCGCGGCGAACCCTGTGGGCCGGGCGGATACGAAGCTGGCGGATGATATTCAGCACCACTTGCAGTGGTCGTTTCGCGATGGGCGGTTTGTGGATGCGCAGTGTCTGGGGATCGACCAGGCGGTGACGCTGGGGGAGTGCTTTATGAAGATGATGTACGCGACGGATGTGGATGAGCATGAGGCGACGACGCCGTGCCTGCACCGGGATGGCGAGCCGGTGCTGGATGCGCAGGGGGCGTATGTGACGAGTGATGCGCAGGTGCGTGCGCTGGGCCGCCGACTGAAGGGGAGGCTGGAGTGGAAGGAGGCGTATGAGACGCGGCAGACGATCATCCGCCAGGGGGTGGAGGCGCTGCCGGTGCATTTCAATGACATCAGCTTTCGGGAGGATGCGCCGGAGCTGGATCTGCGGCATACGAATGTGTACCTGTCTGTGGAGATGAGCACGTTTGAGGCGATGCGGCGCTTTCATTTGTCGAAGGAGGATGCGATCCGCCTGGCGCGCTGCGCGGAGACGCGGCTGCGCAGTGATGAGGAGCAGCAGCGTGAGCGTACGGCGGATGCGACGGTGACGTGCGCGCCGGCGGATGAGCCGCTGGGCGAGGAGGAGGCGGAGCAACTGCTGAACACTCGCGTGAGGCTGATCGAGGCGTACATCCGCGCAGATGCGACGGGTACGGGGAAGGAGGCGCGGATGTGCCTGGTCTTTCCGCCGCAGGGTGAGGACTGGATCGTGTGGGCGGACTACCTGGCGAATGTTTCGCCGGGGGCGGAGCTGCCGGTGAAGTGCGAGGTGTGGGAGCCGGTGCCGCACCGGCTGTATGGGCGGGGATTTTTCTCGAAGTATGCGTATCTGCAGACGGGCACGGATAATCTGTGGAACCAGGTGAGCTTTCGCAATGAGATGCATGCGAATCCGCTGACGGCGGTGCATGAGGAAAACCTGCAGGTGGATGAGGACGGGGGGGCGATGGTGATCGGCCCTGGGAAGACGATCCGCCCGAAGGCGGGGAAGCGGCTGGGGGATTGCCTGGAGTTTGCGATGCTGCCGGATGCGGACACGCGGAGCATGGAGCTTTTCCAAACGGGGATGCAACTGGCGCAGCTGCGCAGCGGGATCACGAATGCGAGCCAGGGGGATCTTTCTGCGGTGCCGGAATCGAACACGGCGACGGGGATCAAGTCTTTGATCAGCCGTGCAGCGGTGCTGCTGAAGAAGCCGATCCGCCGGCTGCGGCGCGCGAAGGGCCGGGGCTTTAGCTATGCGGTGAAGCTGCACTACGCGAACTTTGACCGCGAGGAGGCTTTTGTGTGGGGCGAGGGGCACAACAAGGAGCTGGTGAAGATCACCCCGGAGCATGTGCGTGACCTGGACATTGATGTGGTGATGCTGCTGACGCAGGAGCAGAACCAGACGAAGCTGCAAGGGGCGCAGGTGATGATGCAGCAACTGCAAGGCTACTCGGCCATGCCGGAGACGGACAAGGCGGGCGCACGCGTGGGCGTGGTGCAGGCGCTGAAGGCGCTGGAATTTGCCAATGCGGAGGAGATGCTGCGGAAGCCGGTGGTGACGCTGGAGAGCTGCCTGCCGCTGCTGCCGCCGGAGGAGGCGGAAAAGCTGAAGGGCCTGATGGCTTTGCAGCAACAACAACAGCAGGCCGCGCAGCCAGGGCAGCCGCCAGGTGCTGCGCCGGGAATGCCAATACCAGGTGCTGGTATGGCGGGGGCGGCGGATGCTGCGCCTATGACCGGAGCGGTGCCGAATGCTGCGCCGGGACAGGGCTGAGATTTTTTATTTCTGACATGCAACCTACAAACCAAGACAAGCCGACAACCCGATAACCAGGCCACCCGATGCTCCTGCTTTCCAATGCTCCATTCTTGCTCCACGCGGGCCGTGTTTGCGGCGCGCTGTGATCGAGGACGATCCACTGCAGACTTTCACTCTCATTTGTCATTTCTAACCCCCAGCACCCCATGCCTGCCTCACAACGCCGCACCCCGCTTGACCCCATGTCCATCCCCGGAGCTCTCCAGGAGATGGTGCCCAACTCGTCCTTCCGCACGGTCACGCCGTCGGACACCTACGCCATCAAAGGGGGCCCGGCGCGCGCGCTGTATGTGGGCGGCACCGGAGCTGTGGCGGCGCTGAATGAAAACGGCGTGGCGGTGACCTTCGAGGCCGTGCCTGCAGGAGCCGTGCTGCCCATCGCCACCGCCCGCGTGAACGCCACGGGGACAACGGCTACGAACATCATCGCGCTGTGATTTTATGATCGGACTCGGACTCGCTCTGCCGCTGGCCCAAACACGCGACTCCACGCCGGGTGGCGCGGTGGATGTGTGGGCGTGGGAGGCCGGGCTGGGCATGCTGTGGGAAACGGCGCTCTTCATTTCCCTGGACTGACTTCAAACCAAACTGACTTATGCCTGACTTATCCATCGCCTCCGCCGCGTCTCTGACGGGCACCACCCTTGCTGAAGATGATCTGCTGCCCGTGCTGGATGTGTCCGCTGCAAGCGGCAGCAAGGGGAGCAGGATCACGGTGGGGGAACTGAAGTCCAAGGTGCTTACCGGTGGCGCGGCGGCGGGGCTGACGGGACTGGGCCTCCGCAGTGAGGTGTCGGAGTTTGATCTGAAGCTGGCGAGCAGCGAGGTGCTGACGGCGGAGCGAGTGCTGAGTTTTGAGGTGGGGGATGCTGACCGGGTGCTGACGATTCCGGCGACGGGGACGGCTGCGGTGCTGGAAGCCTCCAATGCATTCACGACAGGGTCAATTGTTGCCAGTGCGCCTTCCATTCTGATTAATCAGACTTGGAACAACGCTGCGGTTTCGTTTGTGGGGATGAAGATCACGGCGGTTTGCACGGCAAATGCATTCAGCGAGCTTTTCTCCGTGTATGGTGGACCAGCGGGTACCAATTTAGGGCTGAGGGTGACAAACGCCGCCGGAGCCATGGGAGTTGAGGTACCTTCCATGCGCAGCATTGATTACACCTGGTCTCTAAACTATTTCGTTAACGGCTTGGCTTTTGGCAATACAAAAACCATCGAATGGTCCACCAGCGGTGCTTATTATGACACACGGGATACAGGGCTTGGGCGGGATGGAGCCGGAATACTGGCTCAAGTGTCATCCACGACGGCTCAGACACTGCGCATTTACGGCACCTACACGGATGCCAGCAACTATGAGAGGCTGTCCATCGCCACGGCGGCGGGTGCTTACTCCATCAAACCGGAGGCGGCGGGAACTGGCACTTTGCGGAACCTCC
This sequence comes from Verrucomicrobia bacterium 12-59-8, assembly GCA_002279765.1. The sequence goes on from NCCR01000096.1 coordinate 10,027, forward strand.
ACATTTCCGGCCTGCCCACATCGAATCCTGGACCAGGCATTCTATGGAACAATGCCGGAACACCTGCCATCGGCACCTAATTTATGAACATCGAACTTAGTCCCCGCCGCCAAGCGGTTCTTGAACGTGAGGCAGCGACCCGCAGCACGCCTGCAACTCCGACCAGCGCTGGCGATCTGGTGGAGTTGCTGCTCAACAATGCGTGCGACAGCTATGCTGCTGCGCACGCAGTTGCCGACAAGTCCGCGATGGCTGCTAATGAGCGACTGATGGCGCTCGGAACTGCGGTGATGGCGCAGCCTGACAGGCTCGATGCTGTGGAGGCTGCAGTGAATCAAGTTTTGCAATCCTAATTTCCCATGAACAAACCCGACACCACCACCCAGCGCTCCATCATTGAAGCAGCCATCAAGGCCATCGAGTCTGAATGCTACTCGCTCACGCTCTCCGGCGAGGCGATGCGGACCATCGGCCTGGTCGAGAAGGCGACGGAGCTGGGCGAGCAGCTAGCGAAGTCCATGAAGCTGCATGCCTTCTACAGCGCGAAGCTCAACGAACTGGCCTGAGCCATGCACGCAGCCCCCCTCCAAACGATGATGACCACGGCGGCACCCACAGGCGGCGTGCCGCCTGTCTCAACGCGCTGCGTGAATGAAACCAAAACCGCCATTTCAACTGCACTACTTTCATCATGATCGGATTCGGACAGGCCCTTTCGCTCGCGCTGGCTCCTCAGGGGCCGGTGACGCCAGCCTTTGATCCACGAAACATCGCCACACTCTCGGAGTGGTTTGATTTCCGGGTGCTGGCGGGGGCGGCGGATGGTGATCCGATTGGAGAGCTGGCGGGCAGGAAGGGGCTTTACACGCTGACGGCAAGTGGCATAGCAAGACCTACGTGGGCGACGAATGACGGGGATGGGTTTCCTTCGGTGCTGTATGATGGGGAGAACTCGACGATGCATGCCGCGATCAGCAATGAGGCTTTGTTTGGGACGACGGGGAATTTTGAGTTTTGGCTGGTTGTGCGGCTTGCCGCTTCGCAGATTCGCTTTGCCGGGTGTTTTGGAAGCAGCTATAGCAGTGACCAGGTTGGATTGAGCTTCAGCGAAGATGCTGGTGTTCTATCAATGTCGGATTATTCTGTGAATGTAGAATTCGAGTCATCACTTTGGGATGACTCATGGCATGTCATCCGTTGCTCGAAGAATGGAGCCTCGCGCTTGGTCCAGTTTGACGGCACCACTATATATAGCGCCAGCACCTCTGCCGGAAGTTATGTGACAGGGCCAGCCGATCTATTTGTGGGCTTTTCCTTTGGTTTTTATATGAACGGAGCGGTGCGTCACTGGCTGGCGACGACGGCACCTCTGGATGATGCGACGGCGGCTCTTCTGAATTCCTACCTGGAGGCGGCTAAATGACGCGGCTGCTGATCATCATTCCGGCGGATATTCTGCGCGCAGCGAGGACTGCGGCGGCGGGGGTGTTGGGGGATTCCGCGCTGGCGGAGTTTGTTCCGGCGGGATCGCCTACGGGTGAGATGCCGGCTACGCACTGGTGGCTGGCGGGGGTGTTTACGGTGGAGGAGGTGGCGCGCGTGCAGATGCTGCAGCCAGACTTTCCTGACGCGGTGATTTTGAGCTATGACCTGGCGCAGGAGGCGGGGAAGCCGCTGGAAATTTTGACGGGTATGGGACTGCAACCTTTGAAGCTGAATCTGCCATGAACGATCCCAAACTCTTCGACGCCATTCTGACGCAGTTCGGTTTTGCCGGGCTGCTGGCAGTGGCGGTGTACATCATCGCCCGGAAGCTGGCGAGCCAGTATGAGATGCGCATCACGGCGCTGGAGTCTGCGAGCGCGCGGTGTGAGGCGGACCGCATCGAGCTGCGCAATGTGATCATCGCCATGCAGACGAAGGTGATCGCGGATCTGACGGCGAAGATCCACCGCAGTGAGGAATGAGCTAACACTTCTCCCCTTCCCTTTCCCGCCGAGCACTTGTTTCCGCGCAACAACCTGAGACCTGAGAACCAGACCGGCTCAAGCCGACCCAACACGACGAAGAACCAGAACGAGCGGCTGCGAAGCGAACCCCGAACGACGAACCAAGAAGCATACCATGACCACCCGCACCTGCTACATCGCCATCAATGGCATCCGCACCAATCCCGGAGACGCGGAGGGGTGGACGGACCGGTTTGTGACGTGGATCAACACCCGGCTGCCGGACGGCGTGGTGGCGGAGAAGTTTGAGTATGCGTGCAGCGCGCTGCTGCGCCGCATGCGCCAGCGGCAGCGTGCGGATGAGATCGCGAAAAAAGTGGGCTACTACCGGCGCGCGGGTTATCGCCTGGTGCTGGTGGGGCACAGCAATGGGTGCGATCTCATCGCCCGCGTGCTGGAGGCCTGCGGGGCGGAGATCGACGCGGCGCACCTCATTTCTCCCGCTGCGGAGGAGGAGGACTTTGCCGAGGCTATACGCGAGGGGCTGATCCGCCGCATTCACATCTACGGCAGCCGCCAGGATGGCGCACTGCGCTTTGCCGCCGGCACACGCCCGCTGATCGGCTGGCTCGGCCTAGGCTACGGCTCGCTGGGACTGCGGGGGCGGGAGTTTGCGGCGCTCTTCCCCGAGGTGGTGCAGGACCATAGCGATGACTCCTGCGGACACTCCACCTGGCTGCAGCGCGGCCCGCGCTTTGAGTCGCTGATGCAAGCCGTCAGCCAGCATGATCTCTCAGACCAGTCAATACCACTTTCTACCACCGCCACATATAATCTTGCCGCCGAGTCGGGCGAAGAACCAGACCGGCTAAAGCCGGGACTACAATACGACGAACCAAAGAACCAAGAACCATGCACGCCATGAAAACCCACGCACTCATCCTCGTCATCGCCGCCATTGCGGCCGTCATGGGCCTCGGCTCCTGCAAGAACCCGGCCAACCTGAAGAAGGCGCAGGAGGTGCAGCGCATCCCGGCGCTGCAGCGAGTGCTCGCCACGCAGCTATCACCGAAAATTCCCGGTGTAGCAGTGACGCCATGAATGCGCTCATCGGCATCGCCGCCGTGGGTCTGCTCCTCTGGGGCATGCATCTGCTGCGGGACCACAAACCACCGCCCGCCGGCTCCAATGACTTTTCTGACACCTGAACGCCCATGAAACTCACCCCTAGCATCGAACAAATGATCGAGGAAGCTCCCGCGCCCATCGAGCCGCGCCACTTCATGCGGCGGCTCCTGGAGTTCCTGAAAAACGGCCTGCACCTGTCCGCGCCAGCGCTGCCTTATGGCGCTGACTACTGCGCGCTCACCTACTCCGGCGCCTTTGTCGCCACGGCAGTGTACAAGACCGGCGGCAGCAGCGGCACGACGCTCAAGACGCTGACCTTTGCCAACGACGGCACCAACATCACCTCCATCACCGCCACCTGACATGATCTTCAATCCCTTCACCGGACAGCTCGACTCCACCGGCGGTGCCGTACCGCCCAGTGCGCTGGCCTTTGCCCCCACGCTCACGATCAACGCCCCCAGCGAGCGCTTCCACCGCATCCCCCTCACCGGAGACATGGCACTGGCCGCACCCACCAGCGGAGCGGATGGCGTCCGCGTACGCCTCTGGCTGGTGGCCAGCGGTGGCGCGCGCACCGTCACGCTGGATGCCGCCATCGTCATCCCCACCACTTCCACGCTCACCAGCCCCTTCACCGTAGCCTCCGGCACCAAGACCAAGCTGCTGCTCGAGTACGATGCCAGCCGCAGTGCGTGGGAAGTGGCCAGCTACATCGCAGGCTACTAACACACCTACCTTCTACGATCATGGCAGCCATCTATTTCGGCGACGGCTTCAGCGGCAACAGCGGAGATTGGAACTCCGTGGACAACTGGTACTCAAGCAAAGGCTTTTACTGTTGCGGCAGCGACTATCCTGGCACGCCCATGGGACGCCTGCCGGTCGATGGCACAGACACCGTCCACATCGTTGCTCCCGTCACAACCAATTCGCCTGCCGTATGGAATGGCAACATTGTCATGGAGGCAGGGATCGCCTACCCGGTATCCCCCGCAGGCAAGATCAGCAGCGGCGTCTGGAATGGTACGATCACAGGCGGGGGCTTGGGGCAGAGCGGGACAGCCCGCTGCGAACTCGCTGGCGGCACCTTCAATGGCACAGTCGGCTGCCGGGTTCTGAAGATCAGCGGCGGCACCTTTGCCTCTGCAGTCAGCATGTCGGCTTCATTCGCTCAGTCTGGTGCTCAGAATCAGATCACCGGCGGCACATTCAATGCGGCGGTGGTGATTGAAGGCCTGAGCGTCGGTACTGAGTACGGCTCTCTCAAGCTGCCAGACAGCCTCATCTCCGCCGGCACCTTCAACTCCACCGTGAATGTGAAGGGAGCCAAGGTGACAGGCGGCACCTTTTACGGTGCCGTGACCAGCAACATGCCCTTCCCAGTGGGAGACAAGGAAGGAACTGCGCAGGAAGGCAGCTACGTACACACACGCATCGCAGGCGGCACCTACATGCCCCTGGCCACCGTGGCGCTGACCAAATCCGGCGGTGCCTGGACGCTCGACACCACCACTCTGCCGCTTGACCCCGGCTTCAAGCAGGGCGGCGGCACCTTCGCACCACGCATCACACTCACGGGCCTGCCCGACATCCTGGGAGCCGGACTATGATCGACCCCACCCTCATCCTCCCCAGCAACCAGGTGCCGTTTGAGCAAAGCGGCGTGCTCATCACACGCCTCACTCTGGGCGGCCACTACGAGTTCACCCAAACGTGCTGCACCCTCCCCGCGCACACGCACACGGCGGAGACCGCGCATGACACCCTCATCGTCAAAGGCTGCTTCAAGCTCACGCTCGGCAGCACGACCAGGCTCGTCCAGGCAGGGGACATCCTGGACCTGCCGCCCGGCGTGCCGCATGCCTTCATGGCGCTCGAGGACGGCGCCACCCTGGTCAACGTGAACAAACAACGCAGCCGCAGGGATCCCACCCACACCCACGAACCATGCACACCGCCCCCCCTTTAAATCTCGAACACCAAACCCAAGCCACCCCCTCATCCCTTCCACTGCAAACCCATGAGCACTTTATCCGACACCTACGCCAGTCAATTCCACGCCTGCGCCATCCGCCCGGAGCATGCCGCAGCAGTGCAGGCGGAGGCAGAGCGCATCCGCCTGCACCGCCAGCGCTACGCGACCGTGGCCGCGCAGTTCACCGGCATGCCGTGGTGGGTGCCGGGCATCCTGCACTCTCTGGAGAGCGGGCTGAGCTTCCACCAGAACCTGCACAATGGCGCCCCCCTCTCCGCGCGCACCGTGCAGATACCCAGAGACCGCCCGATAGCGGGCACGCCGCCCTTCACCTGGGAGGAGTCCGCGCGCGAAGCCCTGGTGTGCGGCGGCCTCGATCAAATCACCGACTGGAGCCCCGGCCAGGCGCTCGCCACCTTTGAAAACTACAACGGCACCGGCTACCGCAAGCGCGGCGTCCCCTCCCCCTACCTGTGGTCCTTCACCGACCAGTACCGCTGCGGCAGATACACCGCCGACGGCCGCTACGATCCCCTCGCCGTCAGCCGCCAGTGCGGCTGCGCGGCGCTGCTGAAAATTATTTTTTAACATGTCCTTGACTACCAGAAAGTAAGACCCAATACCATATATAGCCATGTCTAAACCACTCTACGTATATCTCAAAGGAGGGCGCGGTGACGCCCATGTGACGGATCTCTGGGACGGCGCCGAACCCGGCGAGGAGGGCACGTTTAACAACGCCTCAGGCGAGATGTCCGCCGAAGGCCTCGAAGTGGGGGATCCCTACCGGGACATTCACAATTACTCCACCAGCGTGCTCAACGCCTTGGCAGCGTCGGGATTGACCACGGCTGGAGGAGTGACGCTTCTAAACGGCACCGCCCTTGTCGCCGCTAGCACCACCCCCACATTGCTCACCGGTCTCCTCGATGCAAACAATCTGCCTTTAGGTGGCACCCACGCTTCAAACGAGCCCGGACTCCATGTCGGACCTGTGGGATCGGCGGGACCGGTCGTCATGGAACTGGGCAACATTACACCTCACGTCTCTGACGAGGTGGCCAATGCCAAGCCGCGCCTCTTCACCAAAGTATGCACCTGGCTGATCTTCAAGGAGGTGGGAGAGGCGGCCACTTACAAATTCCGCAAAGCCGACGTGCTCGGCTGGGGTGCCAATCCACGAAGCGAATAAGCCATGCCCTCCATCAACTCCAACTTCGACTGGGTGGACACGCCCAATCCCACCGAGCGCGCCTTCTCCATCACCGCCAAGGAGGGACCGCATGATGAACTGCCAGACTTCAATGCGGGCACCGTGTACTGGAGCACCTGCCCGAAATGGATCAAGTCTGCAGAAACGGTGCCGCCTGCGCTGCAAGGCTACACACTCGTCAATGCCATGAAGGCAGACTACCAAAAGCGCACCTTTATCTTCGGCAAAACGCGCACCAATCTTGAGCGCAACACGCCCTTCCAGGTCTCCTGGGTGAAGCGCATGCAGTTCTGGCCCACCGTGCTGCTGAAGCTCTGGTTTGAAGAAGGAAATCTGCCGCTGTCATCCACGCAGGCAGATGGCAACATCGTGCATATGCGTAGCAAATCGCGCGATGGCGCGATGTATCCCACCTGGTTCAAGACCAGCCGCTTTCTATCCGAGCGCCCCTGGCCGCGCGCCATGCACAGGTCCCCCACACCCATCACCGACACCATCAGTTGGAGCTTCGATGGGAGCAACGGATCCTTCCCTGAATGCCTGCACCCCGGCTGCCGCTTCCCACGTTTCCAGAGCAGTGGCAAGGTGCTCTTTGACGCAGGCACTCCAGAAATCGAGATCGGCAGCGATCTCGTGGCCCAGGAATTTCCCGCTACCCCCATGACGGACTGGGAAGTCTATCCGGTGGAAGACACCGCGCAAAACATCAACGGCTTCTGGTTCCGCGAACTCGTGGAAGCCTACCCACCGATTGACGACCGCGAACACTCCTCATGATCCAAACCTCCATCGGCAGCGTCCAAGTTGGCAGCCCCTGGCTGTCCCGGCAATGGATCAACTCCATTCCCGGCGTCCAGGTGTCGCCCGGCATCTCACAGAACAATCTGACCGTTCGTGCCAGGTATCGCCGTCCCACATTCAGCACCAGCCAAGGCTCCTTCAGCACCAGTGGAGGCTCGGACGGCACCGGCGGAGGCTCGGGAGGAGGAGGGAGTGGTGGGGGGGGCGGGTTCACCTATTCTTGATGCAACCCCCAAGCCCAACCCGACCATGAAACCCATAAAGCAACGCCCCGAGAAGGTCGCTACGCCCAAACCACATGATCCATGCCTACCACCTCGCATGAGCCAGACCAGTCCAAACAGCAGCCGAACAACTGCAGTCACCATCATCAGCCCCTCCTACGAAGCTGTTGGCAGGGAGGCTGTGCTTCGAATGAAGAAATTCAGCGGACTCAATGTCAAGGTGGTCGAGTGCAGCGATGAGGAGGGCTTCGAGACAAAGCTGAACCTTGACCTGATCATGGGCAAAAAGAAGTTTTTGTTCTTCGATTCCGACTACTGGCTTCTGCGGGCGCTGCCAATGGACTCATGGGATGGGTCGGCATGGTTGGCAGTCAATGACCCAGGCGTCTTTGCGCCCTACGCGTTTCCCTTCTCTGACTGCAAGCGAGAGGGCATGGAGAGGGCGCAATACTGGAACAGCGGCTTTTTCTGCTGCGATACACGACGCCCAGAGCACCGGGCAGTGTTTCAGGAGGCACGGGCGCTGCGGAAGCAAGTCATGTGCGGCACCGCCAACAAGCCCGATGATTTCGGCGACCAGTACTACCTGAACATGGCGTGTCAAAAACTGGCGACCCCCGTGATCATGCTGCCATTCGTGTTTAACTTTTACCGGCACATGATCAGCGGCGGCTGCTACCCGTTCATTCCTGCCGAAGTCATTGGCCTTCACGCCGCCGGAGTGCCGGTGAGGGCGAGAAAACGTGGCGAGGATGATAAATTGACTCATCTGCAATACATGAGTCGGGCTCTCTCGTTTCCAACAATCAACGTTCAAGAGGACGCTATGCGATGCTCTTGGGCGCAGAGCTTTCAACTGCGATGAAGGAGCTTCTGCCAGGCCAGGCCGCGTCCATGGAATCGCTATTTTCAATAGCCCGATCCACTTTGAACAATACCACCGCCGACATTAACGAAAGAGCGCATGCGCAATGCTGGCTCACGTATAGATTCTGCGACGGGCTGATCGATGAAAAGGAATGGAGGAATCAGGTCAACAACTTCAGCGTTCAGTCACAAAAGGCGAGGTGGGCAACATCCTTGGCGACGGCCAAATTCTACGCGTACGTCTTATTGGATGAGTGGGATAATGCTAAAGAGCAATGTGACATAGTTCACGCCGTGCCGATCAAAGACCATCCGCCAGCAATCACAAACCGAGGCAGGATTGTAACGATCCTTGCCAGACACCAAGCCTCGCTAGGTGAAACCAATGAGGCTGTGTCGGCATGCAGAGCGTTCCTATCCTCGTGGAAAGAGACGTGCGCATCCATTGACCTTGAGGCCACCCCCGTGTGGCTGGTTGACAGCCAAGCCGCATCCATGGCCGCAGCGCATGCCGCACTCAGAATCCTTGCTGAAATCCTGCCAGTACCAAAGTTTCCCAATGTCGAATGGTGCGACAACCTCATCAAGGGATACCAAACAACGCCCTGGTGGAAATGTATTTTGAGAAACGGCGGCCCATTCAGCCTGCCAACAAACAAAAAAATATCTTAACCGGCACCGCTCCATACCTCCGATAGCCACCCGTTTGCATGTAATAATACCATATACTTCCATGAATGACACCGCCGCCGCCATTCCTTCTTCCACATCCTCCGTGGCCACATTAATTCAAAACGTATTGGATGCCCCTAAAATGCGAACCAAAGAGGCGCTCTGGCATATCTATCTGTCAGCCATCACTGATGGGAAAGCTTTGGAATTTGGCGTTTGTAATGGCCACTCTATCAACTACATGGCGGCGGTACGGCCAGAAACCTCATTCCATGGGTTTGACAGTTTCACCGGACTACCTGAGAGCTGGAAAAATCATCCCGTAGGATATTTTGCCACCGACCTGAGCAAGTTGAAATTCCGCGAGAACGTGACACTGCACGTCGGGGAGTTTGAAAAAACTCTACCCGGATATGTGCAGGCCGTTTCACCCCGGCTGCTTCAAGGCATTCACATCGACTGTGATCTAGGCAGCTCTACGGCAAGCGTATTACGCCACCTGACGCAGCAGATACTCGAGGCAAAGCCGCTCCTGCTGTTTGATGAGTTCTACAACTATGCAGGCTATGAGCAGCATGAGGCGGGAGCTTTCAGCGCATGGGCCGCTGAAAACGAGGTCAAATTTGAAATCGTTGCCAGAACTGTACATGAGCAGGTTTTGATCCGCCTTCTGTGATGAATCATTTAGACCTGCTCATCAAATGTCTGGCTGGACTACCCATGTCTCTGAATCATGACTTTGGGGGCAAATTGAGATACCTCTTTCCGAGGTCAGGGCGGTCGATAACACCCGATTTCTTGTCAAAAGTCATCTTCC
>NCCR01000365.1 GCA_002279765.1 Verrucomicrobia bacterium 12-59-8
ATATTACCTCCTCCCCATTAAGGTAGTCGAGTTGTCACCCAAGACAAAGGACGAGGACAATAACGACATCGCAGGTTCTGAGAAGCCCAGCAGCGGCAAGCCCCTGACTCCATTTATTGAAGTCGATCCGAATGCCAACAAGATCGCCAATCGTGAATTGAAGGTGCTCATTGGCAGTGCCTTGAAGGACAAGAAAGTGACCTGGACACTTGAAGCCTTGCCAGGCGCAACACCGGCAACCATTCGCGGCCAGTGGGACGACAGCCCGACACACAAAGACCGTTTCGAGGTATCTACAGCGTATGATGCGAGCAGCTTCCGCAAGGTGTCCCAGACCACGGGTGAAACCAAAGTCGGGGCCGATGGGCATACGGCCATCCGCGTAAATGTGCCACCAATCGGGTTCAATCAAGTGCGGATCAAAATCCAGATCGAAGGATCAAGCACACCGATTGACTTGATCGACATGGAGGTTCCCGGCGTGGTAGTGATTGATCCAGGACATGGGGGCACAGATTCAGGCACTCCTGGGAGTGATCCCACAGTTTTGGAGAAAGATTTGGTGCTCCCGTATGGCCTGGATTTGCGCCAGAAGGTCATCGATAAATTTACAGCAGAGAAGCATGGCCTCCGAATTTTCATGACTCGCAAGACCGACGTGAAGATTGACAATGCATTGCGTGCTGCACTCGCTAAAAATGTCGGAGCAGATGTGTTTCTGAGCATCCATTTTAACGCCCCAGGAGAGGATTCAGATCCCACTACGGTGCGTGGAACTGAATACATCACTCGATCGACTGGACAGGTTAATGCAGCAGAAGACGCCACGCTTGGCGGCGACGTTCAGTCCGTGACTCTGGCAGCCGTATTGGCATCTGATGCCGCAGCCAAACACCGTGATCCGAAATCTGGCGGATACGCCGTTTTAAGCGACTCAACCTACGGCAACACCACTGAATATCATCCTATTCGAGGGACGATAATCGAGGTGGAATTCATCACACATCCGACCGCACTGGAAACAGTGAGATTGACCAACCCAACAGGCGCGGCAGTTAAGGCGAAGTTTGCCGCTGATGTATCGACTGTGATTTACAACAACATTCTCAATCACCAATGAAAGCAGAACTGATCGCCTTGGTTGTTCTGGTTTTAAGCGTGACCACTCCATGTTCTCACGGGCATGGATGGTCCAAGGAGATGAGTGCGCTGTTAAATGCCCATACTCCTGACTGGCTCATCATAGGCAAACCAATCGTAGTTCAACCTGCTGAACAAAATCCATCGACCGCGCCCAGCTTTCGTGAAATCTCCGGAGGAACCCAAAGCACAGGAACCAAGGTGACTATTCCGGGCCGGAATATTGCGATCAAAGTCGATTATCCAATCACATGGTGGGCCAATGGGTCGTCACTAAGTCCCGATGGCACAAAGCTGATAATCAACTCTGGAGGTGATACCCACATGCTGGAGATAGCTGTAGACGGCAGCTATCGGCCTGTTGAACTTCGGCTTCCCCAGGTGACATACGACACCGGACTGAAAGGCTTCATTTCCAGTTGGTTCTGGGCTGGGAACGATACGTTGGTGGGAAGTGCGGAAATCGACAACGAGAGGGGAGAGTTTATCGAACAGAGAATCTATGTGTTCCACCCGAAGCAAAGCATTATGAGGAGGCTCGATTTTAGCGGCTTAAATTTGCCGAGCCTTGAAGGGTTGACCGTGTCGAAGGTAGGGGATGACTTGAATCATCTGCTGATCTCCGTTGGAGGGAAGGACTTCACTGTAAAGGCTGATTTACACACTCCGCAGTCGGTCGAGAAACAGCCGGAAAGTGCAACACCATCGCAGCAGCAGCCGAGCCTAAAATCACCTTCCGCGCCGACGACGACCGAAGCAAACTCCTCATCCACACCGAGCGAGGAACCGTCATCATCAACGCCGTGGAGCATCATCATCGTTTTGATCGTGGCGACAAGTGGTCTGCTATGGTTGCTGCTCAAAAAGGACGGAAGTGATGCGGCCTGCAACGTCGTGGGATCCAACTCCTGGCGAAAGTTCGAAAGTGTCAGGCATTATTTCAGATGATCGTCGTAAAAGATTGTGTGACAAACGGCGGCGGATGTCGCAAGCGCCTCTCATTGGCGCGCAAGGGCTTGTTGCCTTAACCACCGGCGGTCCGACTGGTTGCAGCAGTGGCAGTGATCTCCCACCGCTAGAGGAGCAAACCGGGTTCAAACTCTTCACGGCCTGGCGCTACAAGCAGGTGGATTACCAAGGCGGGGAAGTGGCGGACTATCCCACCACCCCAGCCGAAAGAGGACCTGACACTTCCGAGTGGATGAAACCAGGGGAGGAACCAAACCCGCCACACACCGACGGCTTCAACGGTGACGCCGATGAACAGGGCCATTTGAAGGACCCCGGCGATCCGCGCGATTATTTTACCCCGCCCATGATCGCTGCGGAGGAAGGCGAGGAGGGTGCGGTCCAGGTGCTCATCCCTGGCAATATCCTCTATGGCGGTGAACGGACCGGTGAAGCGCCCACCGCAGAGCCTTCATCACTCTACACGGCGAAGAACCTGTATCATCCGCCCGACATGCGAACAAGCAGCGATGAGTGGTCCCCTTCGAAGGCGATGTCAATGCTGGCCGATGTGCCTTATTTCAAAGAGGACGATGTCAACGGCTGGCTGGGCAACGGGTATCGGGGGCTGGGAGCCTACGAAGTTTACAGCATGCTCCAAACCCGTGAGGAGAAAGAGTTCTACGTTTCCACGGACAACATGGGCTTTGAGCAGCAGGAAGAGCTTCCCCTCCAGAAGACCACAGCCCACGCCGACGAGGGGCAGTTGCGGCTGCAATGCAACCAGGCACGCACCAGCCAGGACGAGCCGCTCACGGCGACGTTTGTGCTGATCAAAGAAACCAAGACGATTGGCGGCACGAACGCAGACCAGATAGAGACTCAGGCGGCAATTCAGCTCAAGATTGTCACCGGCACCACCTCAACCCAGCATGAGGTGGTCAGCGGGCAGTTGCCGGAGGGTGATGTCACCGTCACCAGCGGCGTCATCACCGTGCGCTCCCCTGCGCCCGTCGATGGGAAGATTCGGCGATATTACCTCCTGCCGGTGGAGTTAAAGGACATCAAAGACCACACCAACACCGTCGATGATGTCACCATCACGAACTGGACAACAGGCCAGGAAATCACAGATGCGAACATTGCGTGGATCGAAGCACACAGCTCCGCTACGGATGATGCACCTCGAATGCCTCAGCTAAAGTTTAACGTTCCGGGCCTGCCACAGAACGTGACATTCGAAGCAAAGCTGCTTGTTGAATACGAACGACCCTACGCTGGCAAGCAAGCAGATGACACGATTCGTGTGCCCGCTAACGGATCGTTCCAATCAGTCACCAATGGTCGTTGGCAAATCTGGAATGACTATACCAACATCCCCTTCTTTGGAGGTGATGCGACACTGACATACAAAATCAACGGCGGCGCAGAACAGACGATCAAGTTTGCCATAGGAGGCCGCAATCCAGACGATGCCCGGTGCAAAACATATACCCAGGGTCGGCCTAATGCGCCGTGGTATGCCTACGCCATTGAAAAGCACGAGAGTCAGGCTTACAACCCTGACTTCTACAATCAATTTTGGGAGCTCAGCGGCAACAGCTCGCCAATCAACAATGGTGCGAACTACACGTTCACGAGAGGTGATGCTTTGGTGGTTCGTTCACCGGGAGAGACTGGAGTTGGTGGCGCTGGTCTTGCTCAAGTGACAGGGGCGGGCGGAAACAAAACCGTATCAGCGCCCCGTGAAATCTTTTGGAACTGGCAACGGAATGTTGATGCTCTCATGGTTATCCTAGCGGGCAAAACGCAAATCGCGGAAACGTTCATGAACGATCCCTCTCCACGCAACGGACCAGGATCAATGCCGAATGGGCAGCGCCCTCAAACAACTTTCCATACGGGCCACAATGTTCCCGTTCCAAGCAGGGTGCAGGGCCGCATTACTTTCGGTGACGCGCAGGACAACAAGCGGCCAGAGGACGCAGTTGCGATCAAGGCATACAATGGCGCTTCTGCTCATTGGTGTTCTTGGCGTGGCCCGACTGTCCACGAGTGGCAGTTCAACTACGGTCAGAACAACTATGTGGAGCAAGTCGGCGACCAAGTGGAGGAGGCCCAGCCATGAGACTGTGCATCTTTTTCATTGCTGCCATGGTGGGCAGCGCCTCCGCTGAGACATTGAATCAGTGGCTGACTGAACAAGTGCAGCGCGATGAGCAGCTGCTTGTTGATGCCTTGGCGCAGACGGGAGGCCATTCTTTAGAGCTGCTCAAGGACTGCCGTTCTTTCGTGAATGTCCCAAAGGAACGGCGTTCGCTTCTGCGGAACAGAAGGATGCATTTGATGCTTTGATGAGAGAAGTCGGCGAAGGTTTTTTGGCTGGTGGATACATTTACAGGCTCAAGTTCAAGACGGCCCCACCTCTTTATGCAATGTCCGCTGGTGAATGGAGCGGAAACACTTGGCACAGCATCGCTATTGGCAAAGATGTCCATATCGAACCAGAGAATACATGGGAAGGCTCAAACAGCGATCTCCTATACACATCCTTGCTCGCTGGAGCTCGGCCAAAACTCATCAGCTACAATCAGGATGGCGAAGTTGCTCATCAAGAGACGTTCGACGCTTCCGCATTAGACTTCGATAAGCGGTTGCAGGCCGCGATTGCATCCTATGCAAGTAGCGGGAAGCCCATCTTGGAAATGATCTCGCTTGCTGAATATATGAAGCAGCCGGATACCGCGTGGCGGGCTGTAGATACCTCCGGGAAGTTCAATTTGAGGAATCAGCATCAGCGTGCCGAGGAGCAAGAGAGATTGAGGCAGGTCAGGAAACTAACTCGCGGTGAGGCAGTCAGCGGCTTGAGCACAAACGCCGCAACTACATCGCAAAGCACACCAGCACCGAAGCCGCCGCCAGTGGTGCAGCAATCGGAACCGAAGAAGCCAACCGAAACAAAGCACACTCCAGCAATAGCAAGCGAAGAGCCGGCATCGTCGAAGCCCTGGAGCATCATCTTGGTGTTGATCGTCACGGCTGGCGGCCTGCTGTGGTTGTTCAAGCGGCGTTCGTGAGCGAAAGTTGTCAGGCATTATTTGAGATGATCTTCGTAAAAGAATGTGTGAAAAATGGCTTCGAATGTCGCAAGCGCCTCTCATTGGCGCGTGAGAGGCTTGTTACCTCCATCAGCGGCGGTGCACAGTGAGCTATCGGGGTCGGGGTGCCTACCAAGTGTACAGCATGCTCCAAACCCGTGAGGAGAAAGAGTTCAGCCAAGTATCCTTAACCCCAGCAAACCTAGCCATGAAGAAGACTTCCCTTTTGATTTTGCTCACTGCTGCCGTGCTTGGCTGCGTTTGGCTTCTGTGGAAACCCGACCAGCCGACTTTGGATGAAGCTGCTTTGCCAGCTCCATCTGTGGCTGCAACTCGTCAAGCAGTTCCCATCGTTCCTGCTAACCCTGTTGGATCATCTAGTAACGACACGAAGTCGGCAGCCGGGGTATCAATGCCGTTGCATCAGGCATGGATTGATGCCCATGCCGCTTCTGTAGCGATCACTCAATCTGTCGATCCCGTCACAGATGAACCGGTGGGTACTATCAAGGTGGGAGGTGCATCTGGGTCACTTGGCGAGACTCCACCATTTTACCGTCTGCAATTGAAGACTGCGAAGCACCCGATCCTTCTTGGCGAGAAAGATACACGACATCATTTTGTTCGGAGGGTGGATAGTGTTCATGCTGTCGGTGGAGAGGTGACTATCGTGCCTGAGATTGCCGTGAGCTATCCGCGTTCCGCGTCAGTTGGAGGGCTTTTGTTCAAGCGAGACGACACTGAAATCTCGCGGATTGGAATCATCGTTCCTGAAATCAGAGTCCCGCCAGGTGACGATGCCTCCGCGACGCAATGGGCAACGAGCATCCGAGTTGGCAATCACGAACTCAGCGCTGAGGATTTGGCCAGGGCAACGTCTCAGCCAATTGGATCGGACACCGTGCTGGTGGTGCCCACCCAAACAACCCCGCCGCCTACAACAGCACAAGTCTTGTGGCTTGCTCTTGATGAAGATGGTTCGTTTGCCGTCGCACACAATAGATAAATGAGCTGCCGGGCATGAATGGCATTCACCACCCTCAGGGCGCCGCCTCCACCTGCACATTCATGCCTTTCATCTCCAGATTCCCATACTCGCTGAGCTGCGCGATGTCGGCGGCATCGCGGCCGTAGGCGAGGATGATGCGGTTGCCGCGCGGCTGGTTCTGCGTGGCGTCAAAGGTGTACCACCGCCCGCTGACAAAGGCCTCAAACCAGGCGTGCAGATCCATGGGATCGAGCTGATGGAGAAAACCGGAAACCATGCGGGCGGGGATGCGCACCGCGCGGCAGAGGGCGATGCCGAGATGGGCGTAGTCACGGCAGACGCCCTGACGGCTTTCGGAGGTGTCCACGGCCGTGGTGGTCGGGCCGCTGGAACCGTATTTGTATTCGATGTTCTGCTGGATCCAGCTCCGGATCGCCTCGACCTGCTCATACCCCGGCGAAGCGTTGCCGATGATCTTCGTCGCCAGCTCCAGCAGCAGATCGCTCTGGCAGTAGCGGCTGGGAAGCAGGTAGTGGAGCACGTTGTCCGGCAGGTCCTGCACCGGCGTAAAGAGTGCGGCGGGGTGCACGTCGATCTCATCGGGAACGCTCGCGGTGATCTCCGCCGTGATGACCGAAGTGCCTGCGGGCAGGACCACCCGCTGGCAGGCGTTGCCAAAGACATCGATGGTTTTGACGTGCGGCGTCGCCGGCTCAATGGACACGGAACTTTTGAGGATGTCCTGCGCGGGGCCGGAGAGGGGCTCGATCATCATCACGATGGCAGTCGGCACGGTCGTTGCCACGGTCATTTCGCATTTGGCGTTGAGAATCATGAGTGTCGGGAGGGAGAAGGATGAGCTTTTAAATGCAGGCGCAGAAGGATCGTGATGCGCATGAAGGCCGGATGCATGCCACATGCTCAGCCATTTTTTTTGGCACCGAACTTTGCAGCCCCTCGCAGAGCCGTCCGCTCCACCCCATTTTCGACATCCACGCAAATAGTCATCCCGGCCTCCCCTCTCTGAGCGTCGCGATTCATCCATGCGTGCGGCAGGCAATGACGAACGTGGCGCCGCTGATCAAGCGGTTGACTCCCCCGCTTCTTTGACTCATCTTGAACGTCCAAATTCTGCTTTGTCCTTATGTCGATGTTTTCCACGAGAGTTCGTGCTGTGCGCCTGGCGCTGGGGGTGGTGCTGGCGTTGTCTTATTTGTTGAGCGCTGTTTCCATCTTCGCCACGCAGCCGCACTACCTCCCAGTGTATGACGGCACCTTGCAAGGGACGTGGTCGCATTTTGTGTGGGATATGGCGGGGACGGTGAATGTGAATTTCGCAGCCACAGCTCCGGGGCGCACGGGCAC
Organism: Verrucomicrobia bacterium 12-59-8; assembly: GCA_002279765.1. Next base: position 7,540 of record NCCR01000365.1, read on the forward strand.
GGCCATCGAGGTCACACCTGCGCCGGGGAATGCCTACTGGGCCTTTGGTCTGCAGGATGTGAAGCCGGGGAATGACCAGCAGTGGAAGTTC
>NCCR01000097.1 GCA_002279765.1 Verrucomicrobia bacterium 12-59-8
ACCGTGCTGGCTCCCTTGCCAGTGATCTTGGCCGCATTGCGCACGCTCTGACCTGCCTTTAAGGCTCGGGCAATGTCGGGGTGCTTTGCGACGAGTTCCTTGGCTTCCAGCGTCGTTCCTTCCGGCCTGCCCAACTTCACGCCCTTGCGCCGTGCTTCGTCCAACCCGCTCTTGATGCGCTCCACCAGCGTTTCCTTTTCCGCCCTCGCCATCTCCGCCAGCAAGGCCAGCATGATAGCCGCTGCCGGATTGCGCTTCCCGCTCGCCATCAAGGTTTCAATGCTGTGAGCGTGCCAGTAGAGAGAAACGCCGCACTGCTCCAAAGTCTCCACAAAGGCATGCGCCACGCTTGGCCGACGTGCCACGCGGGAAATCTCATGCACCAGCACCTTCTTGATTTTGCCCGCCCGTGCCAGTTCCTCGATTCGTGCAAGGCCAGGGCGCTCGTCTCTGTCCGCACTGCCTGAAACGGTTTCCTCGCAGACTTCCACCACCTCCCAGCCTTTCGACTCCGCCACGGCGCTGAGTTCGTGCTTCTGGCGCTGTGTCTCCTGCTTGTTGGTGGAGACGCGGACAAGGATGGCGGCTGGTATCGTTTTCATGGCGTGTGCTTCGTGGTTGTTCCACAATGCCGAGTGTATCCAAATAATCAAATGATTATATGAATACATGTATTTTAAGCTCCCCTGTTTCGGGTTCCCTGCGAAAATCAGCCCGTTACTGTCCAAATGATTATTTGAATACACTCGCCCAACCAAGGCTGCCGGAGCATTTCGCTACAACACATGGTGAAGCGATTAGCTTTGGGATTAGGAGAGCGCTGTCTGGATGCTGAGAAGGTCTAGTGCATGCATGGCCCGCTGCTAAAGTTTCACGCTAACTGTATCGAAGTCGCTTTTCCCCTGGGGCGTTACTTGGATCATTTTGACCGTCAACTTGGTCTTGCTTACAGTGACCGTGAGGTAGCCGTAACCATTGAGCGATTTGTCATAAGAATGGTCGCCCGTCACTGCCCCATCGGCGTCCGTCGCGTGGGTGATGCCGCGTCCACCACAGCCGGCGACGATGTACGGCACGGTACTAGGTTTGCCATTCAGCGATACTGTGCGGGTGAAGCGTTGGTAATTGTGCGCGTGTGCCCCCAGTACAAGGTCAGGCACAAGGCCGTTACCGGAGCAGGCTTCGTCGATATCAGCTAGCATTTCGTCGCTACCACTGTGCCCGCCTTTGCTCAGTGCAGGGTGATGAGCGGCGATGATTAGCGCCTTACGGGTTCCAGCCTGACGGGCGGAGGCGACATCCTTCAGCCGGGCGATCAGCCACTTCTTTTGTTTGTCGCCAATCGAGTCTGCCGCGATATAACCCGGGTTTTCCGCAGCGTTCGAGTAAAGCCCAATTATGGTTGCGAACGGTGTGTCAAGTAGCCAATAGACGCCTGGCTGTGCCACCATCTCGCGGTAGATGGAGCCCGCAGCCGCCGGTACTCCGGGCTGCTTCTGGCAGAAATTCCTTATGAACGCTTCCAAAGTTTGCTTTTGTCCGACACTCGACCCATCGTACTTGAAGAGTTCGCCATCGTGGTTTCCAGGAATGGCGATGATCTTCCCAGGGTAGGTCTTGTAGGGTTCGTAAAACTGTGCGTGGTAGCCGTTGTCGGTGTTATTGTAGTAATTTACATCTCCGAGATGCATGAAGAACGCAGGTGCTGTGTGAGGCTGCGCGATGTTGTAGTCTTCAGTCATCGCATCGGCCACCATTTGCTGATTCGGCTGGCTGGGGTTTCCCGTGTCGCCGACGGCGTGAAACGTGATCAAGCCATTCGCCTCGATGTCTTTTGCGCCGTTCTTTCCGATTACATCCGCCAGCGTCATCGTGGAATCGCCGCGCACTGCTGGGATGGGCAAGAGCGTTCCCTTGATGTGGTCAGTGAGCCGTTGCCCAACGCCGGGGACGCGGCTTCGCTCCTCGGGAGGGACAAGCGTAAAGAAGGGATGGGCAAAGCGTCCGGGTTGTTTGCGTGCCGTAGTGGTTTTTGCGTTCTTTTTAGCCATACTCTAGTTGGGTGTTGCAGTTATCCTAGCGTAATCATAGCCGACATTTTCGTAATGAAATTAAACAAATGTAACAAAAGCGTCGGTTCGCACGCAAGATTTTTTCCGCACTATCGCGATTACCTGTTGCCTGCCTCCAGCCCCGCCAGAGCTTGCTCTAGTTGAGAAGATTTCCCCCTCGCTCCAAAGAAACAGAGGCAGAGCCTCCTTCATCCCACCACAGCATCTATCCACGAAAGCATGTCTTTCTCCACCATCACAAAGAGACACTTCCCGCCGCTCATCTCTGCACTACGGCTGCGCCATCAGTGCCGCCAGTCTCGCAAGCGCCGTATCGGCTTCCTTGCCCTTGTCGTGGCTGAAGGCCATCAGCTCGGCAGGGGTGCGCTTGTCGGTCGTGTCGGCGCGGTTCGGGTTCACGGCCTTGAGGTCAAAGGCTGCGTTTTCTAGGGCGTCCGGCTTGTCGCGTGAGTCGCGTGCTTCTGCTAGGGCCACGCGCCAGCGCTCTTCCAGGGCCTTGAGCTTCGCCGCGCTTTTCTTCTCCTTCTTGGCGACTCTGGCAGAACGCGTCTATCAGCACGTCTTCCAGCAGAGCACTGCGGGGGCCTTTGGCGAGAAGGCGGCATGATCGAGGTTTTTTGCTCCGTCCTGTTAAACCGCTGACTCAGGAGCGGCCTTATGTCTCCAGCGATGGCATTCCACGGTGCGATCTCCTAAGCGGTATGGCCTCACTGGGAAATGCCTGTATTTACTTGATTTCCACCTTGGGCAACGGAGTGCCTAGTTTGTCATAATCAGAGTCACTCTGGAATTTGATCGTAGCCTTATTAAGCCCGGTTGAATAAAGGTTCCAAGTAGTGAAAAACAGCAGGAGACTCAGACCTGCGATGAATCCATAAATTTGAACACTCTCTGCAACCTTCCGGCGCTTATTGATAACTGCCCGCCATTCTTTGGCCTTTGGCTTAGTCCATTTGGTCCCCCATGATGTGTAATAACAAGCCCAGTAGCGCATGTGAAGAATCCCTGCGAGGATAGAGACAACCATAAATAACCAGCCGACTGGAAGAGCAAGTTTAGCGGTCGCCTCTGTCGTTGGTTTGCCGACGAAATCCTTCATGAACGTCACAGAAAAAACGAATACACCTGTGGCGATGGAAATGAGATGCTTGATATATTCAAGCCTGTAGTTATTACCGAATTCGATGTCACGGTGTGCATCAGCTAGCGTCCGTTCCGACGTCGGCGAACTGTCACTGCTATTCGTTTCTTTTGGAGATTTAGCCATTTGAATGAAAGCTTGTAAATGTGCCAAATCCTCACAGATCAGGCGACAACGAACTTCAGACTGGTTTACAAGAAATCAAGTGCGTGCTTGTTCCACCCGCTGCACATCCAGCGTGTAGCCTGCTCCATTATCAAACGGCTTCACCTCTCCCGTGACCTGCACGACGGGATAGCGCACGGTGTTCAAACCATAAACGCGGTACGCAGCGGCAAAGATTTCACACTCCACGATGCCGGTGCGGTCGCAGATGGAGATGAACTTCATGGGCTGGCCGTTTTGCTGCAAATGGGAGCGGCTGACGATGATGAGGCCGCAGACGGTGACGCGTTGATTGGGGTAGCGGTGGAGTTCGGCAATCGGGCAATAGGTTTGCCAGGCCGCCTGCGGGTACAGGTCCAGAGGATGACCGCTGACGGTGTAGCCGAAGAGTTCGAGTTCATCGTGCAGCTTTTGCAGCGCAGTGGGTTCTTCACGGAAGGTGGCGCGGATGTCGTCTTCGCGGGCGGTGCGAAAGAGCCAGTCGGCCCCGGCACTCGCATCACGCGAACTGTGCAGGCAGCGCCAGAACTGCTCGGTGCGGGAACTGCCCACGGAATCAAACGCACCGGCACGAATGAGGTTCAGCGCTTCGGTGCCTTCGGGGCGGACACGCTCGCAGAAGTCGCGCACGCTGGTGAACGCAGCGCGGGCACTCTCACTGCGCCAGCGGGCGAGCGTGGCATCACTGAGGTCTTTGATGCAGCGCAGGGGCACACGGATGACTTTGCCCAAAGCGGGAGCAGGCGTGCCATGATCCACGCTGCGGGGTTCCACGGTGAAGAGGTCGCTGAGCAGGTTCACGTCGGGAGAGAGGAAGCCGATACCGAGGCGGCGGCACTCCAGCGTATAGACCAGCGCGGAGTAGAATCCTTTGCCATTGCTAAGCACACCGGCCATGAACTCAGCAGGGTGGTAGTGCTTGGCATAGGCTCCCTGGTAAGCCTCCACGGCATAGGCGGTGCTGTGCGCCCGGCAGAAAGCGTAGCCTTGAAACCCGGCCACCAAGTCCCAGACATAGGCGGTGCTGCGGGCATCACGCCGACGCGCTTTGGCCGCCTGCATGAACTCGGCTTTCACCTCGTTGATCTTGGCCTTGTCCTGTTTGACCAAGGCACGGCGCAGCACATCGGCCCGGCCTGCGGGCAGTCCGGCGAAGGCTTCGCAGATTTGCAGGATGTGCTCTTCATAAGCCACCACGCCAAAGGTGGAGCGCAGCACGGGAGCGAGGCTGTCGTGCGTGTAGTCCACGGGTTCAAGCCCCTGCGCACGGCGGGCAAACTGCGCTTTCTTGAGGCCATTGGCCGCACCGGGCCGGATGACGGAGACGATTGCCACGAGGCGGTCGATGTCGCGCACATCCGCCATGCAGGCGAGGCTGGTCATGGCGGGGCTTTCGATATGATGTACGCCGCGTGCATTACCCGTGGCGATCATGTGCCACACGCCGGGATCACTCCACGGCTCGACGGGTCCGGTGCGCGGCGGCTGCTCCGTGCCACCCAATCCGCCGACTTCGAGGGAAGCAAGATTCAAGACTGGCAAGGATGCCTGCTCTTGCGGGAATCCAGTCGTCGCGCAATCTAATGCCCCTATGCGCGACGAAGATTGGCAGCAAGTCTCCCGACAAGAATACCCTTCCGAAAACGAACCCGTCTGGACCAGCGACGGCGGCGTTGTTCGCAAAGGCATTTGGCGCTGAGGCTTGGAAGGCCCGCTAGAGGAGTCACCATGGTTCAGTGAATCTGGAGAGCGCATCACTGTCACGCATTGGTGCTTTTCAGAGGACACTCCCGACGGCCCTCCGCCACTGCCGGGGTCGTAGGGCTTCGCCAGCATTGCCTGCGTGTCCCGCAGCACGGCCAGACCGCCCTGCGCGAGGATGTCGAGCTTGATCAAGCCGACAGCCTCCACGGCATCCATATCGAAGTGCGTAGTGGGCCAGCCCTTGGTGCTCATGAACGTGGGCGTTTGATCACGGATGGGATCACGCGAGAGCACCACGCCGCAAGGGTGCATCTTGGCGTAACGTGGAAAGCCATCGAGCATCCCGGCCATGAGCAAGGCCGTGCGCAGCGGCTCCTCCCACGGCATCAGCGGCATGGCGTGCATCCGTCCACGGCATGTGCTCGGTGAGGCGACGAATTTCGTTCTCGGCGACACCGAGCACCTTGGCGACATCGCCAAACGCGGAGCGGGCCTGGAAGGTATTGAACCCACCCACGATGGCCGCGTGCTCGGGGCCGTAGCGATCCAGCAGCAGACGCACAACGTCGTCTTTGCGGTCATGCGCGAAGTCGATGTCGATGTCCGGCAGCTTTTGCAGCGCCATGCGGTCGCGGTTGAGGAAGCGTTTGAAGTAAAGCTCAAAGCGGATGGGGCAGACGTTGCTGATGCCGAGCGCGTAGCACACCAGCGAATCCGCCGCACTGCCTCGGGTGATCCAGCCAATGCCAAGAGCGGCGCACTCCTGGAGCAAATGCCAGACGGTGAGGAAGTACTCTTCATATCCAACCTCCGCGATGATGGAAAGCTCCTCGCGCAACTGCGCCTCGTGCTGCTTGGCCTTGCTGCCGTAGCGGTTGCGCAGGCCGTCATGCGCAAGCCGATACAGCATGGCCGCAGCCGTGCTGCCATCGGCAGGAGTGTAGAGTGGAAAGCGCAGGGTTTTGAAATCGAAAGCAAACTCGCACTGCAACACGATGTCCTGCGCGGCCTGCATAGCGGCTGCGGAATAACTCCATTGTGCAGGCGGATGAAAAGCGAGGTCACCGCGCCGTTTCTTCGCATGCTTCTCATGCAGCAGCGTGAGCGTCTTCATGCTCTGCACGATGTCGAAGAACACCTTATCCTCCGCCTTGTGATAACGAATCTCCGGTAATGCCACAGCGGTGCTGTCAGCCGCCAGGATGATCAAGCCCTCACGGTAATCGTGCATTTGTGCCGGAGTGATGCAGGCATCGTTATTGAACGAGAGCAAACGGCACAGGTTTTGGTAGCCGCGCACGTTCTGCACATAGGCCAGCAGCGGCTTCTTATCGCAGCACAGCTCCGCGCCAATGATGGGCTTGATCCCGGCGGCTGTTGCGGCCTCGAAGAACGGCACGGAGGCGTGCAGATTTTTATCCGTGAGCGCCACCGCAGGCATGTCATGCGCAGCAGCAGCTGCGATGATGGCGGGAATCGTGAGCGTGGAATCAAGAAAGCTGTAGCAGCTCTTCACATTCAGCGCAGGCACGGCGAGACGTGCGGTAGGGCTGATGATTTGTGGCCCCGTGCTGTGACGCTCCCGCAAAACGCGATTCGTCACGCTGGCAGTGGGATCGGTAACAAGCTGCGGCTTGGGCAAAGTTTGCCGAGGTGCCTGCCGGTGCTGCGAGAGCCACAGATCATGCCCGCGCATGATGCTGCGATTTCCACGACGAAGATCGTCCACCACGAGCGAGAGCGTGTGCAGGCGCTCGCGTTTCATGTCGGACTGCTCCAGCGGCAGCACATTGCAGAAGCCCGTCTCATACACCTTGGTGAAGCGCAGGCCGATGAGGCGTACGCTGACTCGGCGCTCCCACGCACGGGTGAGCATGGCTTGCAGCAGCGGATAAAGATCATGCTCCAGGTCGGTTGGTTCATCGAGACTGGTGGAGCGTGTCACCTCGTCCATGTCGTTGTAGCGCAGGCGCAGTGTCACGGTGCGGATGCTTTTGCCATCCTCGCGCACACGGCGCATGAGCGTATCCGCCATGGCCCGCAGACGGGCGATGATGAAGGCGGTATCCGTGGTGTCCTGCGCGAAGGTTTCCTGCTCGCCGTAGCTTTTCGCCGCAGGGGCATCGCAGACCACCGGGCGGAGGTCATTGCCCAGAGCGTAGTCATGCAGGGCCGGGGCACCGGAACCGACGAGCAATGAAAGCTCATCCACCGGCGTACGCGCAATGTGCTCGACCATGCGCAGCCCGGCGGTGTTGAGCCTGGCCGCGAGTTGCGGGCCGACCTGCGGCAGCCATTTGTTTTCCAGCGGCCAGAGAAAGCCCTGCTCATAACCGGGAGCCACTTCGATGAAGCAATGCGGCTTGCGCAGCTTGCTGGCGATCTGCGACACCAGCTTGTTCGTCCCCACACCCACGGACACTGAGAGCTTCAAACTCTGCGCGATGGCCTTCTGCATTTTCGCCGCAGCGTCACAGGCCTTTGTCTGCCTTGCGCCGTGGAGATCGAGGTAGCATTCATCAATCGAAGCCAGCTCCACGATGGGCGTGAAGTCATAGGCATACGAAAACATCAGGTGCGAGAAGCGCTCGTACTTGTCGAAGTCACACGGCAGCACGATGAGATTGGGGCAGAGCTTCCGCGCCCGTGCGGTGGGCATGGGCGTGTAGATGCCCAGCTTCCGCGCCTCATAGCTGGCGGAGGCGATGATGCCGCGCCGCTCGCCACCCACCGCCACCGGGCGGCCTCGCAGCTTTGTATCAGCCGCCTGCTCCACGGAGGCAAAGAACGCATCCGCATCGAAGTGCAGAATCATGGCGCATCAGCTCTTGGAAAGCCGCAGCAGCGCGATGAGTACCCCCTGGATGACCAGCTCCCGCGCCGGAATCAGGTCAGGGTACTTCGGATTCGAGGCACGCAGGTAAGGCACGCCGTTTTGCACGACGAAGCGCTTCAGGGTCGTCTCGCCGTCGATCAAAGCTGCCACGATGTCGCCATGCTTCGCCTCACGGAACTCCATAATGACGATGTCGCCCTCCAGAATGGCCGCATTGCGCATGGAGTCGCCCCGGACTTTCAGGGCAAAGGTGCGAGCGTTTTTGGGCAGTCGCAGCGTCGTGGGGTCGATGTCGATGCAGCCATCCACCCGCCCCTCTTGCTGTTCAGGCTTACCCGCGATGATGCTGCCCAAAAGTGGAATCTGGTGGCGAATCCACGAGCGGGCTTCGGACAGCCAAAGGAAATGCAGGGACTTGCGCTGGAATGGGGTGATCATGCGCCACCCATATACTGTTCTTTAGAACAGTTTCAATTGCGGACTTGCTTCATTTTCAACAGAGACCGGCTCATCCCCCGCCTGTGGAACAGGGGGCGCTATCGGGCGCAACGCCTCCTCACTCTTGTTACGGGCCTGATTGGCGGCAGTGGAGACGCGATAGGCCTCCAGGTGCTCGCTTTCATAGGGCTTGAAGAGGGCGCGGAGGGCGTCCGCCTGCATGCCCGGCTGCATCCAGGCGAGGGCGTTTTCGTCTTCCAAAATCAGCGGAGAGCGGTCGTGGAACTTCGCCATGTAGCGCCCCGGCGGCGTAGTGACCACGCTCATGGAGGTGATGACGGGACCGCTTTCAAAATCTTCCGGGTGGGGACTCTCCCACACATCCCAGATGCCCGCCAGCAGTAGCGGCGCATCGTCCGTGCGATGGATGAAGTAGGGCGTCGTGCGGTCCGGCCACTCATGCCAACCGCGCACCGGAATGAGGCAGCGCTGGCGCAGAATCGGCCCCCGGTAGGAAGCCAGCTCAAAGACGCTCTCACAACGGGCATTGAACGTGAGTCCAAACTTCTTCGCCACCTCCGCCTTGCTGCCCTTGGCCCAAGATGGCACGAGGCCAAAGCGCATGCGCTCCATGCCCACCTCGCCAGCTTCCATGGTGAGCACGTCGGCATAGTCCGTGGGGCAGATGTTGTTGACCACCTGCACCCCGGCCTTCTTGTCCTCGTCCTTTTTCGCTTTGCGCCGCTCAATGCGCAGCTTCTTCCCCGCGAGCGAAAGCGCAGGGATACTCGCAAACTGGTTCAGACGGCCACACATGGGCGCAGCAAAGCGCACTCAGCCGTAGAGGCAAATCAGAACGCACTGAGCACGATCAAGGTGGTGGATTTAGGATGCCCCAACGCCTGCCACAAACGAAAAGACAGCCCAATAGCTTGCCTCCCCACCGCTCATCTCTGCAAATGTCGGCACGGTCCTTTCCAATGCTCTAAGCCTTCTTCGCCAGCTTCGCCGCGATTTTAGCGAACATCTCCTGTGCGGTCGCCAGCTCGTCGGCTATCTCGGTCGCGATGATGTCGGGCGCGGGCAGGCTGTCGGTGTCGGTAAGGCTTTGGTCTTTGATCCAGAAGAGGTCTAGGCTCAGCTTGTCGCGCTTCACCAGTTCGGCGTAGTTGTAGCTCCGCCAGCGTCCATTCGGGTTCGTCTCGCTCCAGGTGGCCTTGCGCTTGGCGGTGGCTCCCGGCTTGTAGCACTCCACGAACTCGTCGAAGTCCTTCCGCTGAATCGGTGACTGCTTCTGGGTGAAGTGCAAGTTCGTGCGCAGGTCATACACCCACAGCTTGTCTGTCCAGGCTTGCTTGCGCCCTTCCATCTTTTCAAAGAAAAGCACGTTCGCTTTCACGCCGGGGGAATACCAGATGCCCGTGGGCAGGCGTAGCAGCGTATGCAGGCGGCACTTCTCCAGCAGGTGCTTGCGCACCTTCTCACCAGCCCCGCCTTCAAAGAGCACGTTGTCAGGCAGCACCACGGCAGCGCGCCCGTTGATCTTGAGCAGGCTGTAAATGTGCTGCACGAAGTTGAGCTGCTTGTTGCTCGTGCTTGTCCAGAAATCCTCGCGCACGATCACTTGATCATCTTTCTCGGTGTCGCCTTCCTCGTTCACGAATAGAAGGTTTTGCTTTTTGCCAAACGGCGGATTGGCGAGAATCATCGAATACTCCCGGCTCCACGGCGCGGCGAGGCTATCGTGCCCCGTGTGCATCACGATCTTATTTCCGCCGATGCCGTGCAAATAGAGATTCATCGCACACATGCGCCCAACCTTGGGCGAAAGCTCCATGCCCTCGATGAGCTCCTCGCGGAGTTTCTTCTTTTCCTCGCGGTCGAGCGACTTCTCGAAACGGTCGAGCACATGCTGAAAAGCTACACAGAGAAAGCCGCCCGTACCGGCGGCAGGGTCGCAAATGCTGTCTTGCGGCGTGGGCTGCATCACCTCGCACATCGTTTGAATAACCGGGCGCGGAGTGAAGTACTGGCCTGCGCCGCGTGCCGATTCGGAGGCGCTGCGCTGCATGAGTTCTTCGTAAATCGTGCCTTTCACGTCCACGGGCAGGCCAAGCCAGTCTTCCTTGTCGATAAGGTTCACGATGAGCTGTTGCAGCAGCGCAGGATTGTGAATCTCACAGCGGGCATTCTTGAAGATCACTCCCAGCATCCCCTTGGAATGGGAGAGCTTCTCCAGGATGTCCCTGTAATGATCCTCCAGCGCCGCCCCGCTCCTGTTGAGCAGGGACTTCCAGCCGTATTCCTTCGGGAATGAAGCAGGCTGGTTATAGGGCGGCTCGGTGAGCTGGTCCGCCATCTTGAGAAAGAGCAGCAGCGTGAGCTGCTCCACATACTCGAAACAACTCAGGCCCGCGCCTTGTAAAACGCCAGCATAGCTCCAGGCGCGTTTGCCAATGGTGGATGAATCTATCAGGGACATAATCAGGTACTCTTGCTGGCGCGTTTGCTCGCGGCCTTCTTCATTAATGGTTTGGCCTGCTTGCTGGCGCTCTGGGTGGCAGCGCGGGCACTAGCGGCCACGCGGGCACGTTCTGCCCGTTCGGTGGCGATGCGTTTCAGCAGTTCGGCGGCGGGTTCGTCGTTCGGGTATTGCCGCACGAGTTGGCCGGTGAAGGCGTGGCGTAGGATGGATTGCCGCAAACCTTTGGCACTCTTGAGCTTCGCGGCGATGTCGGCCTCCAGATGGTCAATCACGGAAAGCTGCGCTTCTACGGCTTCGACGATTGCTTCTTGCTCCGCGAGTGGAGGGAGAGGTAAAACAATCTTCGCGAGGTCGGGCTGTGCAATCTTCCAGATACCTGCGGTTGTCTTCGCTGCTTTTTCAATTTGCGTTCTGGCGCAGCTAGACGCCCATAAGACAGGGAAAAGACGTGTTTCCTTGATGGCCGGAACAAACCGGAGTCTCATCATTGTATCGGGAAATATCACCGCATCTGGTGGCTCTTGCGCGGTGGTGCCACGGCCAACGAGTTTCTTTGAGCCATTGCCCCGACAAACAAAGAAATCGCCATCTTCAATCCACAGATCGTCCACATCTTTTTCCCTCAGCGGAAGCCAGCGACGCTTGGAATAATCAAAGCCATTCTCAGACATGGCACTCAAACGAAGCGCGGCAATACCTGGGGGCGAATCACTGCCTTTCACTGAGATGCCGTTAATGATTGGAGGCACGCTAAGTGTGTCAACGTTTGTCCAAATCCAACTATCCGGCAGGCTTGGCGAATTGGGCTTTTCGGGCAATTGTGGTTCACGATACCTTGCCTTCCAATTTTTCGGCGGCTCTTTACCTGCTTCCCGGAACTTGCGGAGCTGGTCTTCTTCCCAGCGGCGGCGGCGTTCGGTGAGAATGCGGGAGAGCAGGGCGGAGGCGGGTTCGGTGTCGGGGTGTTGGGCGCGCCAGTCGGCAGTCAAATCACCCTCTACGGCAGCTTTCAACACGGCAGCGCGGTAGTGCTTGAGCTTCTTCTGCACCCGCTCCAGCGCAGCGACTCCAGCGTCGAGATCGGAGAGAAGTTCGTCGAGCGTGTCCGCGATACGTTCTTGTTCTCGGCTAGATGGCAAGGCAAACGGGACAGTTTTCGCCAACGGCTCGGCTGCGATGCTGGCTTGATTAACGTGATTCTTGCAGCGATGCAGGAAGTACCCTGACATCCAAAGAAAATGAAGTTGCTTGGCTGTGAAAACAGAACTCATGCCATCTTCCAACCGGATGCGCGTCATGTGGTTGGAATACGCCATGCGGTCATCAATGGGAATGGCTGTTGTTTTACCAATCAGCTCTGGACTGTTGGTATTGTTGAACAGCACATCGCCTTTCTGAACGAGCTTCGGAACCTCGCCTGTCAGATGCTTCACAAAGCTAAGATCAAACCTGCCTTCCCTGTCGACGTTCATCGGGCGAAGGTGCGGAACGCCCTCGCCGCTTGCATTATGAGCGCCGGACGGAAAACCGGATGAAATATCCTTCGCAATTGACTCTATGGCAACCAATGACCAGCCATCAGGTAGGGGCGATGATCGGAGCGGATGATGATCGAAAACAAATGGTTCACTCATGCGGCGAGACGTTCATTCAGTTCGGCCATGATCGGATTGAGTTGCTCGCCAAAGAGCTTATGTGCGGCACTGAGGCTGCCGTGCTGGCTGAACCAGCCTTCTTGGAAGTCGTCGCGTTCAATGCTGAGGTTGTTGGCAATGGTGTCGGCCATGCGGTCAAGCCATTCGTTTTGTTCCTCGGTGAAAGCAATCTCATTGCGTGCCTTCTCCAGCTTCCACAAGATGAAGTTTTGCCGCACATCGGCGCGGTAAGGTTCCAGCGGTGTCTCGGGCGCGATGGCATGGCGCACGAGCTTCACAATGTCGGTGAGCATTTCACCGGGGCGCTCGGCGGGCGAGGTGGCTGCTGGCGCTGCCACTTTGGCACCTGTCTCGGTGATTTCAAACGCACGCCAGAGCTGCAATGGGGTGACATTCAGCGGCGGACGGGCGAGGGCATCACGAAGCTGTTTCAAGTCCCGCAGCCCGATACGCAAGGGGCGCGTGCCTGACCAGAGCACTTGCAGCGCCGTGAGTTCGTCCTTGTTCTCAGCTATCCAGGCGCGGAAGTCCTGAACCTTCGCCCGTGCCTTTTCGCGTGAAGCGTCACTCAAGCCAGAGCCGATGATTTCATCTGGGTTGATGCGGTCAATCACTTGCTCGTTTTGCTGGCGTATCTCCATCAAACGGCGGCGAAACGCTGGCTTCAAGATGGGCGTGACAGCGGCCTGTGCGAGCTGCTCTGCCGCCTTGGCGAGTTGCTCCTCGGAGGGCGCACCCTTCAAGCCAGGAAGGGCCAGTGCGGCCTCGGCCTGTGACTCGGGATTGATGGCGTTTAGAAGATTGTGCGCGATTTCGGCAAGCGTCTTGCCACCCGCGAGGCTTTGCAGTTCGGTGAGCTGGTCGCCTGTAAACTCACGTTGAAGCCGTGCCAGTCGTCCGGCGAGTGTCTCCAGCGCGTCCTCGTGCAAACCGCCTTGGCCGACATACTCCAGCAATTCCTTCAAGCTGGCGGAGGGTTTGCGGTTCAACGTATGAGAACCGCATTTGTCTTCTTCGCACACGCCCACGGCATCCACGATGATAAAGCGGTCTTTCACTTTCGCTGACGGGGTGACAACGCGGAGCTTGTCCGGCGTAATGACACGCACGCCCCGGCCTTTCATCTGCTCAAAGAATGCGGCGGACTTCACATTGCGCATGAAGAATACGCACTCGATAGGCTTCACGTCCGTTCCAGTGGCGATCATGTCCACAGTGACGGCAATGCGCGGATGAAAGCTGGTGCGGAAATTTCCAAGAATTTCCTCCGGCGTGAGATTGGAAGTGCGCACCCAAGTGACGATTTTGATAGGCTCGCCTTTATCGTCCTTCAAAACATTGCCTTGTTCGTCCTTGGCTTCTTCCTCCCTGCGCGTGAAGCCGGTGCGATAGGTGATCTTTTGGCAGAAGTCGTTCCCTTCGTGAAACACCTCGCGGCAAATGCGCACGATGTCGTCGGCATGGGAATCATCCTTGGCAAAGATCAAGGTCTTTGGCACTTCCTTGCGCCCAGGGAAGCAGGCCGGAAGGGTGCCTTCTTTGAAATGGTTGAGTACGCAGCGTATTTGCGGCTCGGATACCACATCGCTGTCGAGCTGGTTCGCGGTATAGGTGAGGTCACGATTGAGCAATTCCAGGCGCTCGGCTCGCGTGAGCTTGTGGCGCTTATCCACAAAGGTTCCGGTTTCTTCGGCCTTAATCGTAGCGCCTTGTTCGGTGATGCGTGTGCGAATGCGGTAAACGTCGAAATCCACGTTCACCGTATCCGTGACGGCCTCGGCATGGCCGTATTGCATCACCAGATTCTGATTGAAGAAGCTGAGGGTGCGGCCTGCGGGCGTGGCAGTCAGGCCGATGAGGAAAGAATCGAAATAAAGCAAGACTTGGCTCCAAAGGTCATAAATGGAGCGGTGGCACTCATCCACGATGATGATGTCGAAAAACTCGGGCGGGATGGCGGCATTGTACTCCACCTTCGGCGGCTCACCTTGCCACGGCTTCGCAGAGTCAAAGCCGGAACCTGTTTCGTTTTCCTCGTCGAACTCCGTATCGCCTTTCAGCATGGAGAACAGGCGTTGGATCGTGGTAATGACGACTTTAGCGGCGGGGTTGATCTTGTTGCCCTTGAGGCGCTGCACCGTGTAAAGCGTCGGGAACTTGCGTGGGTCGTCGGTCGGAGTGAAGTCGGCAAACTCATCCTCAGTCTGCTTGCCCAGATTCGAGCGATCCACGAGAAACAAGACACGCTTGGCATCGGCAAATTTCAGCGTGCGATAGCTGACATTCACAGCGGTAAAGGTCTTGCCCGAACCCGTGGCCATCTGAATCAGCGCACGCGGATCACCCGCAGCAAAGGATTTTTCCAGCCCGGTGATGGCTTGCTCCTGCACCTTCCAAAGGTCGGCAGCGTCCAGAGGCGGCATTTGCTGGAGCCGTGCCCGAAGCTGGAGCGGCTGCTCCACGAGTTCGGCCAGCGTTTCAGGGCGCGGAAAGTTGAACACCTTTCGACTGCGCGGCACGGGATCGAGTCCATTCGTGAAGTAAGTCACGGAACCGTTCGACTCGAAAAGGAAGGGCAGCGGGCGCTTGTGCGCAGGGAGATTGTCTGGCAATCCGGCAGCATACTTGGCCGATTGAGCTTCCACCCCCGCAAGCGTGCCCGCAGCCTTGGCTTCCACGGCTCCGAGTGCTTTGCGGTCCACATAGAGCAGGTAATCGGCAAAACCAAAGCCGGACTTCATCACGAATTCCCGAACCGCTATGCCGCGCCCGGCGGTGATGTCGATGTCTTGCAAGTCCTGAACCAGCCAGCCAGCGGCAACAAGATCTTCGTCGATCTGGCGGCGGGCTTTCTGTTCGGGTGTTTCAGGCATGGGGAAGATGAATAGAGCAGCATCTTCCAACCTTCAAACATCCAATCATCTTGGCCGGGCAATATTCTTACCCAATCCAAAGGTGGTTTTTCCTATTCACTCCACCGGCCCTGCACCCGTATGCAGACCGATCTCTTTCCCCTCAATTTTTAACATGTGAGAGAATCGGCCATTAGCAGCCAGTGCCGCGTAGCACGCCTTGTTCTGCGCCCCCGTAAGCTCCATCAGCCGCCGCACTGCTTCGCCCTTGGAATGATGCACCCGGCCATTCTCGAAAAGCTCGCGAATATGCTGCTCCGTGATCTTCTCATTGTGTCCACCCGCGCCACCGCCCGCACATTCCGAGAAATCGAAATTGGCAATCTCATCAAAGCCCCGGTCGGTTTGCTGCAAGGCATGCTTGGCACCCTCGCTCTTGCCATTCGAGTTCTTGAGCAGAGTTGCCACCACGCGCCTGTCTCCTGATTGCTCAGTGACTCGCTCCAGCTCGATGATGGTTCGTGGCTTGCGCCGCAAGACTTGATGGCCGCTGATTGCGTGAAGCCTTCCGTTGCCGTCTGTGTCCTCGCTCTTGGGCTTGCGCCTGTGATGCACCAGCAGCCAGCACGGGCGTACCGGCAGCCCGAAATTGATCGCCTTCATGCCGCGAAACATGAACGAAAAATCCTTCGCCGTCTCATCCACCACCGCACTCGAAACCGTGTCCAGAATCACCACCTTGATTCCCTTTTCCTCAACGATTCGCCGCGTATGCGCCACAAAGGCAGGGTCGGCAACATCCATCGTTTCCGGCACATCAGTGATGAAAATCCATTTCTCGAAATCAGGCGGCAGCATCCCCGCCGCGTGCAATGCCTTCAACTGATTAGCGAGACGGCGCTTGTTGTTTTCATCACCGATCCAAAGCGTTGCAAACTGGCATTTGATCTCATGGCCCAGCCAGCGCCCCCGCCCCCACGCCGCCTTTACCATCAAGTCCATGATGGCCCAGCTTTTCCCCACCGATGGGAAACCAAACAGCATGGCGAACTCTCCAATCTCCAGCACGGCATCACCGCAAAGCACCTCGCCAGGCTGTTCCTGGTAATCAAGCAATTCCAGCAAGTCGAGCAGCTCATACGGCGGTGCGGCTGCCTGCGTTTTCTTCTTTCCATTTTCACCCTCCAGTGGTGACCTCTGGAAAGCCGGTTGCACCTCTGCATCGTCTGGCAACGGATCATAAGCCCCGGCCTTGGCTCCTGCTTTGGGCTTCGCACTCATGGGCAAACCTCCAATATCTGAGGATTCGCCCGCATGCTTGCCGCGCTCGCCTTCGCGAACAGGTCGCCTAGGTCTTTGATGGCCTGCCCGCTCGCATCCACGATGCCAGCGAGGGAGAAGCCATCCACCACAGCGCCCGCATTCCGCAGACTCCGCGCCCATGACTGCGCCGCCCTCTGCCCCGGTTCATCCATCTGCGGAATGATCCGCACGCGCTTCCCGGCCATGCGTGCCGCCACGTCGGGCGACAATTGCACCGCCGCCCCCATGCAGCACAGCGCCGCCACATCTGCCGCCCGCCCTTCGCCATCAATCACGGCATGCGCCGCGAGGAAGTCCCCCACGCCTTCCACAAGCAGCAGATTTGCAAACGCCTCCGCCTCGATCAATCCCACCGGCCACGTCTTGTCTCCAAAGCAATGCGCCTTTCGTGGCGGCACATGCCTCCATTCCGGCCACAGCTCGCCATCCATCCGCCGCAATTCGGCACCGCGCCGCGCTGCATCCGTGATGCACCAGAACGCCCTGCCCCACTGCTGCCCGAAGTGAAGAAAGCCCCGCTCATCCGCCAGCCGCACTGCAAGCAATGACAGCGTACGCAGTTTCGCCAGCGCCTCCAGTTCCTCCACCGTGCCGCGCCCCATCGCCGGCCACGGCTTCGCTTTGCGCACCTGTTCGCGTTTGGGCGGGAGAGGCGGCACTTCGCGGACTTCGCCCACCTGCTCACGCATCCAGCGCACAGCGCCCGCTATATCGCAATCGAGCGCCTTCTTGATGAAGTCCACCACATCAAAGGTTTCACCCGTCGCGAAATCCTTGGCCCGTGTGCCCTCAGCATACACGGAAAAGCTCGCGTGCTTCTCCTCCGGTCGAAACGGTGATTTGCTGCTATTCCCCGGCTCCCCTGGAAGATGCAGCAGCCGCCACGCCTCATCAATCCGCAGCCGTGCCTTCAACTCTTGAATCGAACTTGCCGCGTTCATACCTCCGCCCCTTCCCCATGGCCCGCCTTGCTGCGCAGGAACGCCGAAAGCTTGTCCTTATCAATGAGCACCGCCCCACGCACACGCCCCGGCAGCCGCGCCGAAATGAAAGCACCCGCCGCCTTCGCCGCCGCAACAAGGCCCGAACGGCTCAAACCCGTGAACCGGCAGCGACTCTTAGGCGAAGGCAGCCGCAAAAACTCCGCCTCGTGAATCGGAGCCGGTTCAAAGCGCTGCTCCATGCCCTGCGGCAGATTCCCCGCCACGGATGGGCGGCTCGTCTTAATCCCCGGCAATCCGCCCTTGGCTGCCGTGAATGATTTGTGTTGGCTTGATGGAGTGTTCATGTCCGTGATCTCGTTAGAGATTGCGGACACTCATTTATAATCGCTGATAACTTTTAACAGCACACGAGGCTTCGTTTTTTGTTCTCGAAATCAAATCGATTTCGCG
Source organism: Verrucomicrobia bacterium 12-59-8 (assembly GCA_002279765.1). Next base: position 18,066 of record NCCR01000097.1, read on the forward strand.
GACAGTTTTTTCCACCATGGCGATTCATCATCGCCGACGATCTTCTTGAAGCAGGCTGTGATCCTTGCGAGCTTCGCACCTGAAAGGGGTTGAGCCTTGGTCTTTTTCCCCGTCTCAGTCTCGATGGCTAAAGCCTCTTGTATCCCCGCTTCAATGGCTGCCTGTTCCTGCGCTGTCCAACCGCCCTTTTTCAATTCTCGCTTGAGTCGTTTCCCTTCCGCTTGTGCAGCGTGTAGCGCATTCTTTGCCGACTGCTTTCCTTGAAGATCAATCAAGGCATTCAAAGCGGCCATGGCTTCTGCCTGCCACTTGCTGCCCTGCTTCTGTTTCGCCGGACGTTCGGGCCATTCGGCTTCTGGCATAGCGCGGTAATAGTCCCCCTTTTTTGATTTGCGCGGTCGCAGTCTTTTCAAGAGTTGCAGGAATGCTTCTGCAAGCTCGCTGTCCCGCGTGTCCTTCCAAACAACTTTCAAAGCCAGAACTTCGCCCCCTTCGTTGTCCAGTGCGCGAAAATGCCCCCTCTGCTTCGTCCGCGTGTTCATCACTTCTTGATCGCTCGTGGTCGCATGCAGCGCTTTGTCGAAGTTGATTACATCCTCATGCCCTATCGTTTTCCCGTGCTCTTCCTTGGCAATGATAACCCGGTACTCAATCTTGGCTGTCTTGGTCGCTTCCTCAATTTTTGCCAGCCTCACTCTATCGCGCACAACCTGCCCGATCACCCAAGGATCGAGCACAGGCCCGGCATCCGTAAGCATCGGCCCCGTGTAGTAATGAGATTCATTGCAGCTTATTGCAAAAGACGCGGCCCATTTGCGCTGTTGTAGCGGGATGAGGGGATAGGGCAAATCTTCTACCAGAAATTTGCCAAGGCTCTGAATGACTGCCTCCGCATAGCCTCCGATTCTCGCATGCAGTTCTTTAATTTTTCTTCGTGTCGTAAACTCCAATGGGTGCATTGCACAACCTCCAAGCCGGGGCTTGCTGCTAATGCGCTTGGGGATGCGCATCTTTTCCGGCATCTCCTGCTTTATCGTCTCATGCATCACAGCAAGTTGTAGCAGCGTCACTGACTGCCGGGCATACTCGTAATACACCGGCAGCAATCTTTCGGCCCTCTCCCACTGCTGGCGCAAAGGCTCCCGCTGCTTGGCCGTGAGCTTGTCCCACAATTCCGGCCTCCACTCGCTGCCACCATGAAAGCCGCCCCCTTCCGGCCCGAAGGAGCGAAAACAATCGGCAAAGCTCAACTCCATGGAATCGGCATCGGCTGCCACCTTGCGCTTGGCAATGATCTCCAGTGCCGTTTGTCTCGCGGCTTCAATGCGGGCCTGCCATTCCCTTTTTTCTTCTCCATTCTCCCAAGCAACGAGAGCATGCTGCACATCCTGAAAGTCCTCGCTGCTCATTGCACTGCTTTTGCTGCCAAACTCAATGCTCAAGACTTTCTTCTCCTCCCTGGTCAGCTTGCAGACTTTGCGGGCTATTTCGACACGACTAGCTGACAGCATGGAATCTTTCCATACCGGAGCAGTAAGAGGCTTGAGCGGCCAAGAAACCGGCTTCTTGCCCGCCTTGATTCGTTCCTGGTTGAACTCATCCTGTTCAGCTTTCGGTAGTGCATTCAAGCGTTCCCGTTCACGGTTAACGTCGGAAACATTTTCCTCAATGTACCGCTGCTGATTGTTCCGCTCAATAACCAGCCACGCTTCAAATCTCGCGTTGACAATCTCCTTCGCCTCGCTGCCCTCCATCCTCTCAAGCATTGATGTCATAGGCGAACATTCTCACCGCTTTGGCGATGGCAAACACTTTGCACGGCATCCAGCGCGGGCGCGGGGGGAATGGAACGACGGGCGGCATGAGTTCCAAGAAGGCCGGGGAAGCCTCTCCCGGCACCGCTTCCATCCATCCCGAATTCTAGGGAGGTGCTTAGAAAGAAAGAAAAGCCACAGCCCGCGCTGAATGAGAGAAAGAAAGAGAGTGTTCTCTTTCTTCTTCTGGCCCAATCCAACCGGCCAGCCATAGGCAATGCAAAATAATTTTTCCCCTCAGAATGGATATGCAGCCAACACGCCAGCGCCCATCCGCACCCCCTCCCCCCCTGCCAAAGTTATTGGCGTCAATGTCTTACCCTGTGTCTTACTCACCTCCAATTCTAGCTTTACTTCCTTGGAAATCAAGAAAGTGGAGGCGAGGGGAGTTGAACCCCTGTCCGAATAGTCGTTGCCCGTAGCGTCTCCATGCTCAGTCTCAT
>NCCR01000098.1:0-23694 GCA_002279765.1 Verrucomicrobia bacterium 12-59-8
CGGCACCCACATCGACAAAGTGGCCGAGCAGCACCTGACGCTTTTCCAGTTTGGGACCATTCAGCGCCATCGCCAGAAACAGCCGCCGCGCCAGCACCCGGCTCTGACGCGCAATCGCATCGAGTTCGAACTGCAGGGACGGATGCAGCAAATCCTTTGCGTCTCCGGCACCCAACGGCAGCCATTTCAGCGGATACCATGTGGTATAGAAGCTAGCAGCAAGCAGGGCGGCCTTCGCTCGCACCTTCCAAGGCAGGGTCGGATTCACCGCGTCCCCCCCAAGATTGAGATGAGGCTCCAGCGCCTCACGTGCGATGAAGAGCCGCATGATCTCGCTGCTGCCTTCAAAGATCGTGTTGATGCGTGAATCACGAAACAGTCGTTCAACCGGTTCGGGTGCGTCCCCTCGTGCTTTCAACGAAGCCGCAGTTTCAAAGCCACGACCACCACGCATCTGCATCGTGTCATCCATGATGCGCCAGGACTTTTCGCTACCCCAGAGTTTGCCGATCGCGGCTTCGAGGCGGACGTCGGCATGCTTGTCACGATCCACCATGGCCGAGACATAACGCACGATGCTTTCCATCGCGAAGGTGTCGGCAGCCATGCGGCTGAGTTTGTCCGCAACCGCAGCGTGGCGGCCAATCGGCTGCCCCCACTGCTCACGCGACCGCGCCCAGCGGCTGCTGATTTCCAAACAGCGCTGCGACAGGCCTGTGCAGGCAGCAGGCAGAGTAATGCGCCCCGTGTTCAAAGTCGTCAGAGCCACCTTCAGACCGCGCCCCACACCGCCCAGCACATTCTCCGCCGGCACGACCACATTCTCAAATCGGATGACGCCGTTGTAGAGCGCCTTCAGCCCCATGAAGCGGCAACGGTGCATCACCTCAACTCCCGGCCAGCTCGTCTCCACAAGGAACGCCGTCGTGGCATGAGGCTTCGCCGCCGTGGGCGTTTTCGCCATCACCACGATCATCCCTGCTTTTGTGCCATTCGTACACCACAGCTTCTCACCATTGAGGACGTAGTTCGCACCGTCCTCATCCAGTTTCGCCTCGGTCTTCATCCGTGCCGGATCGGATCCCACTTCGTTTTCCGTCAGTGCAAAGGCGCTGATCTCACCTTTGGCGCAGCGCGGCAGGTATCTGGCTTTCTGCTCTTCGGTGCCAAACAAAATGAGCGGCTGCGGCGCACCAATCGACTGATGCGCCGAAAGCAGTGCCGCCAGATTGCCGCAACGGCTGCCGAGCAGCATGGCTGCCCGCGAATAATTCGTCTGCGACAGACCCAGCCCACCGTATCTCACCGGGATCTTGATGCCAAAGGCGCCTATCCGCGCCAGCTCGCTCAGCAGCACATCGGGTATTTCTCCCGTCGCGTCAATTTCATCAGGGTCCGCATGCTTGTCGAGCACGTCTTTAAGACGATGCAAAAACGCATCCCCTTGGTCGTGGTCTTCTCCGCTTTGTTTCGGAAACGGCAGCAGTTTGTCGAAATCCGGCTCACCGAAAAAGATGCCGGCGGCGAGTCCGGTGTTGCGCCTTTCATCGCGCGCGGCTTCCGCCATTTCGAGTGCGGCACGCTGACCCGCGTTCATGCGGGAGGTGTCGATGTGAGTCCTGGCTTCGTTCTTGGATTCTTCCAGAGTAGTTTTCATGGCTTGGTGCTCCAGTTGAGGGTTTTAATAATCAATGATGCCCGTATCCCGGGCGAAAGTGATGGGGCCGCCCCGGAACGGCGGGTAGCCGGTGCCGAGCACCATGGCCAGATCGATGTCATCCGCGTTGCGGGCGATGCCCTCCTTGAGGCACCGCATGGCCTCCTGGCTGATGAGCAGCGCGAGGTTGGTCTGGATGCTTTCGTGTTTCGGCAGATCAGAATGAGTGGCCGGAACAATTTCGCGACCTCTCTCATCATATCGATAGAAGCCCTGGCCGGTTTTCTTGCCGAGGTGACCCGCGTTGACCATCTTGTCCAGCGCGTCGGTGTGCGGGAAACGATCCGGGAAAGCACCGGCCAGCGTCTTGGCCACATGCGCAGCCACATCGAGACCAATTTCATCCAGCAGCCGCATCGGGCCCATCGGCATCCCAAATTCAAGCATCGCAGCATCGATGTCCTTCAGCGGTATGCCACTCTCATGCAGTCTCACCGCTTCCATCAGGTAGGGCACCAAAATGCGGTTCACCAAAAACCCAGGACAGTCTTTGACGACCACCGGCGTCTTACCAAGTTTCTGCACAAAGCTGACCACCGTGGCGAGCACATCCGGCGAAGTTTCCGGCAGCGTGATAATCTCCACCAGTGGCATGCGATGCACCGGATTGAAGAAATGCAGACCAATGACGCGCTCCGGATTTGGCACGGTCTTTGCCAAATCCGACACAGATAACGCACTGGTGTTCGTGGCGAGAATGGTGTCGGCGGAGACACGAGCGGCAAGATCTGCGAAAATCTTCTTCTTCAACTCCATGCTCTCCGTTGCAGCCTCAATCACCAGATGGTGCCTGTTGAGCGGCACCGGCACATGCGTCGTGCTGATCCGGTCCAGGGTGTCCCGGCCCTGCACCTTCGTCACCAGCCTTCGGCGCGTGGCGTCTGAAACGAGGCCATGAATCCGTTCCAGTCCACGCGCGAGGCTGTCGTTGGTGACGTCCGTCATTAGCACCCGGATACCACGCGAAGCGAGTATATGCGCAATTCCAGCCCCCATTACGCCCGCACCGATGACCGTGGCGTCATGGATGGGCAGTGCCGTCCCACCGGAGGCAGGACGCTTGTTGGCTTCTTCGCGCTTGAAAAATAGGTCGATCAGCCGCGCCGAATCGCGGCCCTTGATCAGTTCGGCCACGGCATTGCGTTCCAGCAACAGCCCTTTGTCAACGTCACCATACACCGCATGCGTGACAACTTCGACGGCCTTCAGAATTGAAGGATAGAGCCCACGCGTCTTTTCGAGCACCTTGCGTTTCGCCATGCGCCCGATGACCGCAGAGAAGAGATTTTCAAACCGGAACCGCAAACTAGGGCGTTTTTCACGCACGAGGCGGCAAGCAAGCGCATCCAGACGCTCCGCTGCCACCACGTGGCTGACGAGTCCTGCACGTTTCGCGGCATTGGCATTTAGCAGCTTGCCGGTGGTGATGAGATCGAGCGCCTTGCGCACACCGACGAGTCGTGACAGCCGCGTGGAGCCACCCCAGGCAGGCAGAATGCCGAGCTGGGTCTCCGGCAGGCCGATCTTGGTGCTATCGTGATCGCTGGCGATGCGCCAGTCGCAGGCGAGGGTTGCCTCAAATCCTCCACCCATGCAGGCACCGTTGATCGCAGCGACCTTTGGAATGCGTAGCCGGGCCAGACGGTCAAACACGGCCTGTCCGAGCCAGATCAGATCATTCACCCGGACATGCTGCATGCTACGAATGGCTTTGATGTCAGCACCGGCAATGAAAATGCGCTCCTTTGCGCTCCTTAGCACCAGGGCTTTGACGCGGGTGTCGTGTTCGATGGTTTCAAGGAGATGGTTAAACTCTCGCAGAGTCTCCTCGTTCCAGACATTGGCGGATGATTTGGGTGTATCAAAAGTGATCCATGCGATCCCATCGTGATCAACATCGAGCCTGAAATGTTTCGGCGGCATCGGATGACCGTGGATGATGTCCTCCAGCACATGTGGTGGATCGTGAATGATCGAAGGGCAGTTGAGTAGAGTTTTCATGGCTTTGAGTTGGATGAGAATGTTCTGTTTTAAATTCATAATGCTTCGAGGCAGGCCGCCATCCCCTGCCCGCCTCCGACGCAAAGGCTGATGACGGCGCGCTTGCCATCGCTGGCATGAAGTTGATTGAGCGCTGTCTGCACCAAACGTGCACCGGTCGCTCCCACGGGGTGGCCGAGCGCGATGGCTCCGCCACAGGCGTTGATCTTCGCGGGGTCAAGCTCACCCAGCGGTGCCTCCAATCCGGCGCGGCGGGCGCTGGCGGGATCAGCGAGACATTTCATGACTGCCAGCACCTGGGCGGCAAAGGCTTCATTGAGTTCAAAGACATCCGCATCATCCAGTTTCCAGCCGCTGCGATGCAGTGCTGCATCCAGCGCACGCACCGGACCAAGCCCCATGCGTGCGGGATCACAACCGGTAGCCGCATAACTGACAAGGCGGCCCAGCGGCTTCCAGTTGTGCGCCGCAGCAGCTTCTTCGGTGGCGACGAGCAGGGCCACCGCGCCATCGGTGATCTGGCTGGAGCTGCCTGCGGTTACTGTTCCAGTGACCGTGTCAAAAAGCGGCTTGAGTCTGCCCAGCTTTTCGAGGCTGGAGTCGGCACGGATGCCGTTGTCCGTCTCCACGATGTTGTGACCGAGCACCGGCGCGATTTCCTGATTGAGCAGGTGATTCGCCCGTGTGGCGCAAAGATGACTGCGCATGGCAAAGGCGTCCTGCATGTCACGCGTGATGCCAAACTCACGCGACAGCACCTCGGCGGTCTGCCCCATGTTCAAACTCGAAACAGGGTCCGTCAGGCCAAGTTTCAGGCCGATGACAGGGGCAAAGTCAGCCGGACGGAAATGCAGCGCGGCTTTGGCACGACCGCTTAGGTCGCGGGCACGGCTCAAGGCGGTGAATTTTTCCACCGCAGGCCGTGAGAAATAGAATGGCATGTTGCTCATGCTTTCCGTCCCGCCGACAACGAAGACTTCGCCCTGTCCTGCGCACATTTTCGCATGCGCGAGCGTCAGCGCCTCCAGGCCGGAGGCGCAGTTGCGATGCACAGTCATGGCGGGCTTCGATTCTGGCAGACCTGCGCGCAGCGCGATGACGCGGGCGATGTTCATCGCTTCCGGCGGCTGGCCGACACAGCCTAGGATGGTTTCATCAACCAGCATCGGGTCGATGCCAGTGCGGGTGAGCAGTGCAGCGACAGCATGACGACCGAGTTCGACGGCATCCAAATGTGCGAGATCGGTGCCAGCGCGCGAAAAGGGCGTACGGACGGCGGCAACTATGACAAGAGAGGGAGTTTTCATGGCGTTAGGAGCTGAGTGCCACATTGGCTGTGGCGGGTTGGGCTTTGGGGCGATGATCAACGATTTTCTCCTCCTTCAGGAGGCGGCCGACGCCGAGTTGATCGCGAAGTTCAGACAGTGAATGGAAGTGAAGACCGTTCGGTGTGATCTCCGTGGCTTCGTGGAAGCGGCGGGAGACGGCGAGTTCGAGTTCGGATTCGCGCACGCCGGGCTCGGCAGTGAGGTGCAGATGCACCTCGTCCATTTCGAGCGGGTCATCATGGCGCTTGCGCAGTTCAATCTGCCAGGCGGCGATGCCTTTCTGATCATCCAGCAGATGTTCGAGGAGGTTGAAGTTCACCAGTGTGCCCTTCAGCTTGTCCACATGCAGTTCACGCACTTCACTCACGCGTGAGATGGGACCCAAAAGGCGCGGACAGGTGCGACCACAATTGGGGCACTTTTCCCAGGTCAGTCCGCCTTCCGCGATATCTCCCGTGCGATAGCGCAGCACGACGGTGCCACGCGCATTGAGCGGCGTGAAGACGATCTCGCCGGGCTGGCCATCGGGAACGACCTCGCCAGTTTCAGGGTTGATCAGTTCTACCATTCCCAAATCCGGGCTCAAGTGATACCCGCTGGCTTCATGAGATTGTCCGACGCATTCGGGAAAGGCCATTTTCGCTTCCGTGAAACCATAAGTGGCCATGACATGCGTGTCGGGGCTGCCAAGCAGTGAGGCGAGTTCGCGCAGGCGTGCACGCAGGCCATCGGCAACTTTTTCACCGCCGAGGACGATCCGTTTTAAATTGGGCCAATGCCTGCCGGTTTCATAGGCCTCACGCAGCACGTGGTAGATGAAGGTGGGCATACCGATGAGGATGTCCGGCTGGATTTTGTCGATGAGCCTGATGTTGCCATCGGTGCCGAGCGTCTTGCCGCCACCCGTGCTCAGCATGAAAGTGCCAAAGCCAAGCCCCGCGTGATGTGCCAGCCAGAAGGCGAGATGCGGCGCATAGGGGAAAAGATTAACGTGTTTGAAATCCCGCTGCGATCGCCCAGCGAGCATCAAGCGGCTGCCGCTGATGTCGAGATTGTGTAGATCATGCTTTGTGTAAAGAAACGGCACAGGATCCGATGAACGGCCCGTGGTGCTGGTCAGCAGGATGGGACGGAATTCAGCTTCAGCCTTCTCTTTCGCCGCAGCGCGGCCATGCAGCAGCACAGAGCAGATCATGCTAGGCTCGCGGCGGAGAACCGCTTCATCAGGCATGAGGACAAAATCACGCGGGTTGGCGAGATCCTTCTTCGAAGTGAACGGCACGTGGCTCCAGTCTTTGAGCGACTTGATGTCGAGAGGATGAATGCCGTGCTCTCCGAAAACGCGGTGGTAATGCGCGCTGAAGGGAATGACGCGGTGGCACAAATACTCACGCAGCTGCGTGATCTGCCACTCGCGCCATGTCTCAGGCGGCGTGGCGTTCCAATCGGGTGTGTGATGGAGCAATTTCATGGCTGATTGTCTCCTGGTTGAGGTTGGTTTCGGTTTGTAACAGGGCACGTATGGCAGGCAGCGCGGCGGTTGCGGCGTCACGACCGGCCTGTAGGTATTGCCCAAAATTTTCAAAGTCATGCCACGTCGAGGCGACAAAATGCGGATGGATCACCACATCGGCAGCGGCCTCCTCTTTGGCGATGAGATGCAGCTGCGCTGCCATCAAAGCGCGGCGGAAGGTGTCCAGCACGTTCCCATAAGCGAGCAGGTTGACCTTGCGCCAGAAGGTGAGGAACATGCGTGAAAACACACGGAACGCGGGCTTGTCGTCCGTCATGAACACACGTTCGCTCTTGGACTCGAAATCGTCCGGAGCGGGCATGACATTCACCGCAATGACGGCATCCACATGGAAGTGTTTTTTGAGGATTGTCACCGGCAGCGGTTCAGAAGCTCCACCGTCGGTGTAACGTCGGCCATACAGTTTGACCGGAGCACACACTGCCGGAATGGCAGAACTGGCATGCACGGCATGAGAAACGCTGCCGGAATCGAAGACATGCGGCGTAAGACGGTCCAGATCAGTGGCGATGACAATCAGCGGTTTATCCAGATCAGCAAAAGTCTTGTCACCCAGATCGCGTTCGAGTTGCTTGCGCAGCTTCTCGCCACGAATCAGTCCTTCCGAGGGCGGGATGATGTAATCCATCAGAGCCTTCAGTGCGGCACGGTCTTTGATCTCCTTCGCGCGCTCCTCAAGCTGCATGCCATTGAGTCCAGCGGCCCAGAGCGAACCTACGTAGGCTCCCATGCTGCAACCGGCAATAGCGGCGATGGGGACGCCCGCTTCTTCCAGCACCTGAATCACGCCAGCGTGGGCCAAGCCGCGCGCACCACCACTGGACAGAGCCAGCCCGATTTTTGGTGTTTTAGCTCCCCCTGAGCCGTGCTTTGCGCTTTCTTCGGCACGTCTCCATCCCTGGAAGGGAAGTTGGAGCTGGATGTTCATGACCTGCGAGGGTTGTTAATGAATTGGACCCTCCATTGAGAAATTAATTCAAAAATTGCGGTTCTCTGTGCATAAATATCGCGTCATGAACGACTCCGAACTCAACCGTATGCTCAAACATGCCGCAACCGCCACCTCGGCAGCAGTGCCGCATGCTCTGGAGCAGATGATCATGGAGCGAGTGCGGAGCGATGATGGCCGGGCAAGACGCTGGCGCTCCTTTGTCCAATGGCTGCTGCTCCTGGCCGCCCTCTCCGGCATCGTGACTGCAGGCGCGGTGGGCTGGGCAATGGCTTCGCGTGACACCACCCATACCACGCCACCCACCATGGAGCTGTTTCGCACAGGAGAGCCGCAATGACCTCAAGGGTGAAATGGCTGCTGCTCTCGGTTTTTTTCTCCGCTGCCTTGGCCGGGGGAACTGCATGGCTGGTCACGGACTGGACGCTCCATCGCCACGGCGAAAGTCACGCTAACGATCACGCACCGACAGATCTGCATGAGTGGATGCATGAGCACCTCGACATCACACCGGAGCAGCACGAAAAACTCGAGCCTCTTGAAATGGAGTTTGAAAAACTCCGTGCGAAATTGAAGGACGAACTTCGGCTGGCCGATGTCGCACTGGCCCAGACCATCCGTGATCCGAAGATGAACGAAGCGGCGATGAACGCGGCCTTGGAACGGCTGAACAAAGCCCAAGGCGCACTGCAGCGTGCCACGCTGGAACATTTTTTTGTGATGAAACGCTACCTGCGACCTGTGCAGGCCGCCAAACTCCTGGAGTGGACCCATGACAGCCTCACCCGCGATTGATGCGCTGCTGCTGCCGCAGACCGAGGTCTCCGCTGACGATTCAGCGGAGACGACGCACCTCCTTGCCGCACAGGCGGGCGACATGGCCGCGTTTGAATGGATCGTTCGGCGGCATGAGGAAAAGCTGTTTGGCTTTTGCTGCCGCTGGCTGCGCTGTGTGGAGGATGCGCGTGAAGTCTGCCAGGATACGTTTGTGCGCGCATGGCAGGCACTGCCAGAGTTCGAAGGCCGGGCAAAGCTTTCGACCTGGCTGTATCAGATCGCTTTAAACCTGTGCCGTGACCGCGCCAAATCGCGTGCTTCACGCCAGCGTGATAACACCACGACGATCAACGATCTCGAACAACCTCTGACGTGTCCGCAGAATGCTCCTGATGCGAGCGCGGAGTGGCAGAGTGAGATGCAAAAGCTCGATCGTGGTCTGGCCCTGCTGCCGGAAAAACTGCGCACGGCCCTGATGCTCAGCACCATGGAAGGCCTCAGCCACGAGGAATGCGCCAAAGTGCTGAACTGTTCTGTGCGGGGCACCGAGGGCCGCATCTACCGCGCACGGCAGATGCTGCTGCGCTGGTGGGACGAAGAAGGTCAGTGATCATCACCGGCAACGCCCAGCGCTTTTTCAATGACCTGCGCGGCATCTGTGCGCCAGCTTATGATGACGCTGGGAAACAAGCCACCGAAAATTAGAAAGACGACGCAGGCGGTGAGCGGCCAGCGTTCACGCGGTAGAGCATCGGGAATGTCGATCACATGCTTGGGCAGGACTCCCAGAAATAGGATGTTAAATAGACGCAGGAAATTGATCGCATTGAAGACAGTGGAGACCAGCAAAAGGATGCCTGCCGCCAGATGGTTTTTCAACATGCCGTGGAAGATCAGCTCTTCAGCGCAATAACCCAGTGTTCCGGGCAGGCCGACGAGCGCCAGACCACAGACCAGAAAGAAAACGGCCAGGCGGGGTGCTTTGGCAGCAAGCCCCAGATGCATCAGCGGGTCCTCCGTACTGCTGACTCGAGCCTCCAGCACACGCACAATGCAGATGAGACCCGTGGAAGCTGCGGATACGACGAGCCAGTGCATGAGCGCACCGGTGATTCCTTCAGTATTGGCTGTGGCAATACCCGCAAGCATAAAGCTGGCCTGGCTGATGCATAAGAAGCCCAGCAAGCGGCGCGGCTTTTTTTCGGCAAAAGCCCGCAGACTGGCAACGCAGACCGTGGCGACGGCAGCGATGCTGAGAACATCAAATGCATGTCTGGCATTCGGCGGTAGCGCCATGCCTTCCGAACGGGCGACGAGAAGCATGCCGAGGTGGCCGTTAAAGAGCAGCACCTTCGGCAGAAGATGCCCTTTTTCAAAAGCCTGCACCACCCCAGCATGGAGTGGGAACAAACCCTTGCGGCAAACGACCGCCAGAATGATCAGCCCGAAGGTCAGTTTGCCGCCCTGTGAGAGACCCTCAAACGCCGCACTATGCGTCAGCGCGATAGGGCAGCGTAGGCCGTCTGCGTGGCAAGCGATATGAGCAGCATTCCGGCCATGGCCCGGCCGCCCGCATCACGCCTGGGCGCCAGCACCAGCACAATGATTGTCAATGCTGCGTAAAAAGCCATCGGCACTGCATTCAAACCATCCGCTTCGAACCAGGGAATGAGTGGATCAACCAAGCGCCCATGCCCCGCAGCAATGACTTCCCGCGCGGCACCCATGAAAGTCACGAAAGCAATGACAGCTGCCAAGACGGCGGGCTTGTGCGGCTGCCTGGTCCGCCAGGTTGACACGACACCGCCCAGCAAGCACACCAGTCCGGTGGTGAGATAAGGCAGTGAAAGGTGTTCCATAAACTTGTCTTAGATCAGGAAACAGGGGTCTCAACTCCATGAGTGGCAGGTTTGGCCGCTGGCTGCTGAGGCAGAAATTCGGGCTCGAAAATGGCCAGCCCGCGCGCCAGCGTCTGAAGAGGAGCGACGATCCAGCGCTCGACAATGGCATCATAAAAACCGCGGCCCAGTGCCCAGCGATAAAGCCAGATCTGCAGTGCGGGCGGCAGCAGGGATTCGTAGCAGCCTCCCGTGGGATTGAGTTTGCCGCCAGCGGCGGCATGCACGCGATGGTAATCCCGCAGCATGGAGGGAGCGCGCAGAAACTGCAGCGTGCGCAGCATGGCGTGGCCGACCAGATGGATGACTGCAAATGTGGTCCAGCCAAAGCCAATCTCGGCAAAGATGAGGCCGAGCTGCGTCTGCGCCGCATAGGCCAGGGAGGTTTTGGCATCGGCACAGGTGCGGTGGATGAGCGTACCGAGAAAAGCCGTGGTGAGACCGATGAAGATGACAAAGCTGGTGGCAATCATCGATTGATGAATCATCGGTTCGATCCGCAGCAGCAAATATGCCCCGGCGTGAACCGAGATGGCCCCATAAAAGATCGCGCTGGAGGGTGTGGGGCCCTCCATGGCCCGTGGCAGCCAGCCGCAAAAGGGACCTTGCGAAGATTTGCCACCAGCGGCGATGACAAGCAGGACAGCAATGAGTGTGGAGGCAGTGCCGTTGAGCTTGTTCCCACAATCAGGCCAGTCGCCACTGAACATGCCCGCCCATGACGTGGTACCGAACCAGTGATGGGCGAGGAAGATGGCGAGCAGCATGAACAAATCAGCCGCACGATAGCTGGCAAACACCCACAGTGCATTGCGCACCGGATCGGGACGGTATTGGAAGAAGGCGACGAGCAGCACCGAGGTGATGCCAACGATTTCCCAGCCGACAATGAGCAGATCGAGCGAGTCGGCGGTAAAGACGAGCAGAGCGCCAAAAGTGAAAAGATGCAGCAACAGGAAAAACCGGTAAAACCCTGGATCACGATGCAGGTAGCGCACCGAGAATGAACCCACGATCCCGGCGAGCACCACAGTGATGCCCACCAGCGGCAGGGAAAGTCTGTCTATCAGCAGAGACAGCGAATAGCCGTAGTTCGCGACGGTAAACCAATCTCCCAGCGCCACGCGCTCAGTATGCATGCCGCCAGACACCATGCTCCAGCCAATCATGATCGTCAGAAAGGTGAGAAAGGCATAGGTCGCCTTCGTGATGCGCGACATGACACGCTCTGAAACGTGGCCGCCAAGCAGCCAGATGATGCCCAGCATGAGAAACAACGCACCGGGCGTGGCAATGAGGAGAGGAAGGAGGGGTTGCAGGGACATTGGCAAAAAATGAAAAACACTGTACCCATCAGGCGGCGGCCTTCGGATCAATGCGGGCAAGGGGGAGGTGCCCCGTTTTGCCATGATACCAAGCCATTGAGCTGGGAGCGACAGGCAGAGGCTCCTCGTTGCCTTCGAGCCTTTCGAAAACACCGTCGCGATAAACCTCCACATGGCCGTCATCAGGATCCATGGCGGCCATGCGGATCCACTGGTTGCAGACGAACTCGGTGAGCTCCGCGCTGGCTTTAATGGTGCTCATGAGGCGCTGCGGAGTGGTTTCCACCACAAAAAGCAGGCGCACCGGCTCGTGAATCTCGACGGTTTGCACCGGCAGACCGGTGCGCAGATCTCCCTGATAGCCGTTCATGACGCCAACGAGACCGCTGATGTTGTGCGGGAGCTTGGTGCCGCTGCCATAAGCCTCCACGTCAACGGTGGAGAAATAGCACTCCAGGTTGATGCCGCCGCAGACGGGAATGACCGCCCCCAAGACACGGCCCAAGGCATCATTGGTGGGATCCTTGGTGGCATCGTAGGAGACAAGGAAGGCACGGCGGTCCATAAACAGACCTTTGGTGATTTCACGCCTCCCGACAAAGGTCACGGCGTTGGTGCAGTGGCCGTATTCAGGCCGCGGCTCCCCAATGTGCTCCGCTCGCTCCTGCACGCGCCGGAGGCTTTGTTCAGGGGTGATGTCACTGCCTGCCGTCGCGAAGCGACGTGAGCGCTCATGCGCGCTGAGTTTGCGAGCCTTGTCGAGCGACTGCTTGACGCGCACGAGGTCCCCATAGTGAGTTTCAGGAACGAGGTCCACGTCAAAGAAATGAATGTCCTCGCTGCAAGTGTCGTGGTAGCCGCCAAGAAACCAGGTGTCTTCAGGAATGATGACCCCTTTGCTCCGCAAGGCCTCCCGCACCTCAGGACGATTGGCAACGAGGGCAAACAGGCGCGCGTTGGGAGCACCACTGCGACCTCCACAGGCACCACAGCAGTAGGTGGACTCGTAGGGGTTGTTCAGACTGGTCGAGCCATGCCCGAGAACGACTACCAGACGCGCATGGCCCTTGTGCAGCCCGGCCGGCCCGAGAACGGAATAAACACACTCCGCCTGCTCCGGAGTGGTGAACCCGCGCATGAGACCGGTGGTGGCATTCCGTGAGGCTGCATCATCACGCATGAAGGCGAACTCGGTCTTCGGCTCCGGCAGGAAGGCACGGTTGAGCTGCTTGATGAAACGACCGTAGGCCAGCGGGGTCAGCACGCGCAGCACGAGCGGGAAGAGGCTGAAAAATCCGAGGCACGCCGTGCTGAACCAGCCGCGCACCAGGGTGCGTGAAGAGATGAAACCATTGCGCGCCACACGTGCCCACACACGGCGCAGCCCCTGGCGCTGCTCATGCAGGTGCTCATGCTCCGCGACCGGCACTTCACGCACTGCATGCGCTGGCTTGACGACGACCGGGCACAACGAGACTCCGCCCGCATCATCCATGCCGGCGTAATCGATGGCCATACCGAAAAAACCAGCGGCACCCACCGTCTCGATGCTGGGATCAACCTCTTCGAGCACGCGACGTATGGATTCCTCACGTTCGTCGATGCAGAAGACGACCTGGGCGACGAGGCGGTTGCTTTTACGCACCATCCACGGCATGGCACGATGTTTGGTCAGCGGAATGAGGATGCTGCGTTCATGCCGACGCTCGTAGGCAAGGTGGAGCAGCCGGCGGCGCTCGGTTTCATGGCAGGCGAGAATCTCATGGTCCAGACGCACAAGCTCGTCATCCGACAGCGCATTGATGGCGCTGCTGCTTAAGCCCACTAGCTGGGCGACATCAAACATGTGTGCGATATGAGTGAGCGGATCAAAACGTGGTACGGACAGCCTGACGGCACGCCATGCGGTGGTGTCAGCGGTAATGTCCTGCAGCGCCGCCACGGTGTAGGTGAGACGCAGCGCGAGAAACTCCATGATCGAGCAGCGGACGCGGTCATGCGGGGCGAGTGCGACATCATTCTCCAGCGTGCGGACCATGCCAGCCCAGCCACGCAGGGCGAGCAGCTCCGCCGTGAGGTATTCCCCCCACTGATCGGCAGGCACAGCGAGCTGTTCGAGAGCGTCCAGGACAACGGCTTCGGCATCCATGCCGCCGGACTCCTGCCGCCGGAAAGCGGCACGGACGCCGCCAAGATGCGCAGGGAATATTGCGAATGCCTGCGGCATGATCTTGCGCACGGCCGTAAGCAGGCCTTTCTCGCGCAGCGGCATCGGCCAGTAGGCGATGCCCTGGTCAAGATAGGCCCCCACGAGGCGGATGAGCGGCGGATGGATGAGCTGATCCATGTCGATGTCATACTGTGCAAGCACAGCGTCACGCGGACGTTTCGGCCTGTCTGCGACGGGTGCAGGCTGCGGCTTCATGCGGGCCAGACAGGCATCCCACAGCGCCTGCGGCCTGTCCTTGCGCAGCCTGCTGCTGCTGGAGTCTGGCAGATCGCGGCGGAAGGACCGCAGCCAGTCCGCCTCCTCAATCTGCCAGGAGATGTTGATGCCATTCACGCGGCGCACGCCTGGAGTGAGCATCGTGCGCCGAAGCTGGCGGCGCGTGAGCCTGCCCGGCAGAATCTCCGCGTCGGGCTCACGGTTGATGATGTCGTCGATGTCTTCATCAAGGATGCGCTGATGTTTGCGCTCGGATTGATAGGCATCTTCGGCGAGAAACGGCTCGGCTCCAAACAAACGCCCGCCCTCTATGACGGCCGCTTCAAACCTTTTGTGCTGCAATGAATGCAGCGTGTTTTGATGCACGAAGACGCCGATGGGGCCCTGTGTGGGCATGAATTGGGCGGCATGCTCCACCACTTGGCGGAGATGCTCAAGACACCCTCCTGACGGCTGAGCGGCCTGCAAGGCACCGTGACAGCCACAGGTGCCGTGATCAGTGTGATTGTTCATCGAGGGTTTAAAGCCATTGGCATATCACTAAAGGGGGGCGGTGATAGCTCCGCCATCCCTTGCAAAGGGGGTATTCTGCTACGGACTGCTGGGGTTCCATTTTTACCTTCCTCACACAGGTGCCCCCCTCCAACTCGGCAGAGGGGGCGAAAAGCGGCATTATACGAAGGATTCAAGGGGGCAGTGTCCGAGAATGACCACCGCAACTTTTGCATCGTGCCTGTCGAACCACTTTGTGAGGCAAACGAGCCCATCCCAGCTTCAACCGGGCGGTGTCTGGAGCGGAATCACGACCTCAATTCGCAGCCCTTGCGGTATGATGCTGCTGGCGGTCAGCTCGCCGCCGGACTGCCGTGCACGTGCACGCATGCCCACCATGCCGAGGCTAGGACTGTAAATAATATCACTGGTGTGATTGGGCAGTCCTTTGCCATTGTCCTCAATGGTGAGAAGGATGTTTTTATCCCGATGCGTCAGGCTAACTTTCACTTCCGTAGCTTCCGAGTGCCGGGCGATGTTGGTAAAAGCCTCCTGGGCGATGCGGAAGAGATGCGTTTCCGTTTCATCTGCAAGCCGGCCCGTGAAGTCAGAATCGTAATCCACTCTCAGACGCGTGCGCTGGCCAAATTTTTCCGCCAGCCAACGCAGGCCGGCATCCAGACCAAAATCATCAAGAATGACGGGCCGCAGCAGATGCGAGAGTTCGCGCACGTTGGCGATAGATTCATCCACCAGATGCAGGCAGTCGGCGCGCAAGGATGGCAGATCCTGGGTGGAGCCCTTGGTCAGGTTGGAGCGAACGGCGGCCAGTGACTGGCCTAACTCATCGTGCAGTTCATGAGAAAACCGCCGTGCGGCCTGCTCCTGGGTCTGCAGCATGTGCCAGGACACACGGCTCAGTTCTTCGGACTGCCAACGAATGCGCTGGATGCTCTTGCGGGCAAAGGCAATGGTCAGAATGGCGGAAATGGCGGCCAAGATGGAGCTGGAGCCCAACAACAGGGTCGAGTCATCACTGAGATCCTGCGACTGCTTCTCAAGCTGGCGTTCGGTTTTTGTGAGATGCTCAGAACTGCTTTTGATGAGCTTGTTGACCAGCTCGACGACTCGTCCGTGATTCGAGAACAGAGTCTCCAGCTTGTCCCGCTGCACCGTTTCACGACTTTCCAGCAGCCGGTGTGATTCCTGGGTGAAAGCTTTGACGCTCCTATCCAGATCCGCCCACAGTTCCGCATCCGCCAGGGACCTTACCTCCGGCCCCAGTCGAGAAACTTGGCGATCACTTTCATCCAGCTCCTGCACCAGCCTGGCCAGATCGTCGCGCTTCAGCTCAAATTGGGCGAACTGATGCAGCACCCCCGTCATGGTGTTTTCCTCAGACTGCACATCCTGCCGCAAACGGGCGATGAGGAACTGGTCCCGCGCCATCTGCTCCACCCCGTGCCGGATGCCCTGACTCTGACGCACGGCGATGAGGCCCGCCGTTCCGAGCAGCACCATCACCAGCAGGAAGCCCAGCGCGAGCACGCGCAGGACATAACGTTCAGTGATCCGCAGAAATGTGAATGACATGACGGCAGTGAGGAAAGAAGATTAAAGGGCCTCGACCATGGGGATCGGCAGCGGAGAATGGCTGGAGCCTTCGGTCTGAAAGAAAGAAACCATGCCGGTATGAATGTCATACAGGGCTCCGACGATGACCAGTTGTCCGGCTTGCACCAGCCCGGTCAGAGTGCTGCTGCGCTCGGTGATCTTGCGCATGGTACGCAGCACATTGCGGCGAGAGACTTCGTTGGCGTAGGCCGCCTTCTCACCGGCCAGCCACTCACCTTCACGCTTGCAGGTGCTGCGATCGACCGAGCTTTGAATTTCCGTGATGAGCGATTCAAGATTCACACAGCCCGTGGCTTCCACGACCGTTTTGTTGCTGCAAATCAGATCCACGGCGGCATTGACCGCACCACAGGATGTGTGCCCCATGACGAGAATCATTCGCGCACCCGCCACCGCACAGCTGTACTCCAGGCTCCCCAACACCTTGTCACGCGCGACGTTGCCTGCAATGCGCACGCTGAACACATCCCCCAGGCTCAAATCGAAAACGAGTTCTGCAGGCGTACGCGAGTCGATGCAGCTAAGCACCACCGCCATGGGAAACTGACCAGCCGAAGTCGCATCCACCAAACGGCCAATGTCGCGCGTCAGCTGCTGGCCTTCCCGGAAGCGCTCGTTGCCTGCCTTGAAGATTTCCAGCACCCGTTCAGGCGTCAGGCTGTTCTGCACTTCGCGACTGCTGTAATCCAAAAACCGAATGCCGTCATTGAGCCCGGGGTACTTGTCTTTGAATCCTGCCAGGCTGAGCTGCACACCGTGCTCCTTCGCAGTGTTCTGCTGGAAATCGTTGATCAGGTTCAGAACGTCCGCATCAATGTAGTCCGTCCCACGCGCATCCAGGAGAATGCGGCCGCCGTCCGGCACGCTGCGCAGAGTTTGCTCCAGCTTAGCACGGCTGAAAAAACTCACCTGATGGGCCAGCTCAATGCGCAACACGTCTCCGGCAATGTGCCGCTCCATATACTTGCGCAGCGGATGGCTCAAAGTGCTGCGCAAAATAAAACCGATGCTCACAGCAAGGCCAATGAGAATGCCAACCAGCAGGTCGGTCAGAACGATGGCCACGATCGTGATGATGAACGGCAGGAACTGTTTCCAGCCATCAGCCCACATTTGTTTGAGAAGTGCAGGACTCGCGAGCTTGAGGCCGGTCATGAACAGGATGGCACCCAGAGCGGCAAGCGGGATCTGATTCAGCAAGCCGGGCACCAGCAGTACGCTGCCAAGCAACAGAACGCCGTGGAAGATGGCGGAGAACTTGGTCTTCCCCCCAGCGTGGATGTTCACACTGCTGCGCACGATCACACTGGTCATGGGCAGTCCGCCGATCAGCCCTGCAGTCACATTGCCAATCCCCTGCGCGATCAGCTCACGGTTGGGCGGACTGTTGCGCAGCTGCGGGTCAATCTTGTCCACCGCCTCCAGATTGAGCAGTGTCTCCAAACTGGCCACAATGGCGATGGTGAAAGCCGCGCCATAGACAGCCGGATTCCCCAAGGCGGAGAAATTGGGCAGTCTGAGAAAGCCGATAAACGCGCCGAGGTCCTGCGCCACCGGAACCTGCACCATGTGCGAGGACTCAATGACCCATGAACCGCCCAACTGCTTCAGCAGCAAACTGATGCCTACGCCCGCCACCACGACAGCCAGAGGACCCGGTACAGGGCCGTTCTTCAAGAATTTGCTCTTATCCCATAGAATGAGCAGAGCGATGGACAGCCCTCCCACCAGCGCAGCGCCTGGCTGGATGTCAAACAACGCGGACCAAATCTCGGTGAAGGTGTTCTCATGGTCGGGCTGCTGGAAATACATGTCCCCTTCCGAGTCGGGGTCGTGCCCCACGACGTGTGGGCTTTGTTTGAGAATCAGGATGACGCCGATGGCCGCTAACAGGCTCTTGCTCACACGGCAAGCATCACGGCCAGAAGGAACGTCTCGAACGATCCCAGATTGCCGATCTGTGCGGCCACAATTGCGGTCAAGCCTGCGGCGGGCCCACTGACGCTCGTCTGTGAACCGCTGAGGAATCCGACCAAAATGCCGCCGATGATTCCCGAGAGGATGCCCGCAAACAGCGGCGCATTAGACGCCAGCGCCACGCCAAGACAAAGCGGCAGAGCCACCAGAAAGACGACGAGTCCGGCGGAGAGTTCTTTGAGTGGGGAAACAGGTGAGGCCGAGTGAGTGGCAGGCATGTGGGATGAGTTGGATCAGACTTGTGGGTCAGCGAATTTCAAACCTCCTGACATTCGACTTCCAAGAACAAACTAGCCAATACCTTCCAGTCGCCCAGATGATCAGTCAATCAACCCGTTGCGAATGGAAAAGCGCACCAGTTCGCCGATGGAATGCAAGTTGAGCTTTTCCATGATACGGCCCCGGTGAGCCTCCACAGTGTACACGCTCAGGTTCAGCACTGAGGCGATTTCCTTGTTGGTCTTGCTCTCCGAGATCATCTGCAGCACCTCCCGTTCCCGTGGTGACAACAGGTCGATTGGGTTGGTGACGTGCTTGCGATAATCATCAAGCACCGCATCGCTGACCTCCGGACTGAGAAATCCCTTGCCGTTAGCGACAGCACGCACGGCAGAGAGAAGATCGCTTTCGTTGCTGTCCTTGAGCAGGTAGCCGTTGGCTCCAGCACGCAGCATTTCACGCACATAGACGGAGTCTTTCTGCATGGAGAGCGCCAGGATGCGCGCCTTCGGCACTGCCTTGGTGATTTGCCGCGCGGCCTCGATGCCGTTGAGTTCGGGCATGGTCACATCCAAGACCACGATGTCAGGCTGTAGATCAATAGCTTTGTCCACGGCATCACGGCCATTCGCGGCCTCGCCCACAACTTCCATGTCCCACTGCGCGGCGAGGATCATACGAAAGCCGTTGCGGACCACAGCATGGTCATCGGCAAGAAGAATGCGTGTGGGTTTGGCAGACATGGGAAGACCACCATAGCGAACCTGCGGCTTACGGCAAAGGGCAAAAAACCGCCGCCATTTTGTGGGAACCTCTCCGTCCGGTCGTCCTAGAAGGTGCCCACAACCCACCTAATGCCCCCCTTCCGCCTCTCCAGACTTTGTCTCAGCATCGCCTTGGCTCCCATGATAAGCCATGCCGAGTCCGCAGTAAAAGCACCGGGAGAAGGCGGCTCGCTGGCTGATGAATTGTCGCTAGAAATGCCCGAAATCGTCATCGAGGGCAAGGCGGAGAGCCTCATCGGAATAGCAACCTCGGCCTCAAAAGGCCAGACCAGCGCCAAGGAACTCATGGCACGGCCCTTTTCACGTCGTGGCGAGTTGCTGGAAAGCATTCCGGGCTTTATCGCCACGCAGCACAGCGGTGATGGCAAGGCGAACCAGTATTACCTGCGCGGCACGAACCTCGATCACGGCACCGACTTTGCGATCTATGTGGATGGCATGCCGGTGAACCTGCGCAACCACGCGCACGGCCAGGGCTATGCGGACACGAACTTCATCATCCCGGAGCTGGTCGGTCAGCTTGAATATTGGAAGGGCACCTACTACGCGCAGCATGGTGATCTCAGCTCCACCGGAGCGGCTCGCTTCAAGCTGCTGGATGCGCTGCCGCAGGGCATTCTCTCCACCACCTGGGGCGAATATGAGTACTCGCGCACGCTGATCGCGGACACGATCCAGGCTGGCACCGGGCAGCTCACCTTGGCCTTGGAGCATCAGTACTACAACGGCCCTTGGGATTTGCATTCAGACGCCACCCGCTTGAACGGTTTCCTGCGCTGGCACTGGGAGGACGCCAGGGACAAGATCAACCTGACCTTCATGGGCTATCACGGCCAATGGAAGTCCACCGACCAAGTGCCACAGCGTGCCATCGACAGCGGTCTGATCGGTCGTTATGGGAACCTTGATCCAACAGACGGTGGCAATTCACAACGCTACAGCCTGTCGTTCGACTGGGTGCGCAATGAAGGCCGCACCACCACACGTGCCAATGCTTACGCGGGCTTTTACGACCTTGATCTGTTTTCCAATTTCACCTTCTACATGGACAGCATCGCACGTGGCGACACGCTGGGTGACCAGTTCGAGCAAAAGGACCATCGCTGGTTTCTCGGGGGCGAACTCGCGCGTGACTGGCGTTTCGATGCCATGGGTCAAGAGCAGCGCTTTACACTCGGCATGCAGTTGCGTACGGACATCATCACCGGCCTTGGCCTGTACAACACCTCTCAGCGCGAGCGCTGGAACACCGTGCGGCAGGATGACATCACCCAGTCCACGTACGGCCTCTACGCGGAGGCTGAACTCAAGCCCGTTCGCTGGCTACGCATCATCCCCGGTCTGCGCGGCGACTTGTTTCAATTCAACGTGGAAAAGAGCAACCTCCCGGAGAATGCGGGGTCGCTGACCAAGGGCATCGTCAGTCCGAAGCTCAGCATGGTGTTCGGCCCCTGGGCTAAAACAGAGCTATATGTGAACGCTGGCATGGGCTTCCACAGCAATGACGCACGCGGAGTAAACATCACGACCGATCCTAACACTGGCGGCCCGGCAGATCGCGTCAATCCGCTGGTGCGCACCTACGGCGCAGAAATCGGCATTCGCAACGAGTCCATTCCCAAGCTGGTGAACACACTCTCCTTTTGGATGCTGCACAGCGATTCGGAGCTGATCTACACGGGTGATGCCGGCACCACCGAGCCGGGAGCAGCCTCAATACGCCATGGCATTGAACTTTCCAGCTACTGGCGTCCCGAGGATTGGGTCATGGTCGATATAGAGGCAACGTTGACCGAAGCTCACTTGGTCAATACCGATCCACCCAACCAAAAGATCCCCAACTCCATTCCCTACACCTTCAATGGCGGCATCACGCTCGGGGGCACGCAGGGCTTCTTCGGCTCGTTGCGTGCTCGTTACTTTGCACCACGGCCCTTGGATTCAGTGGTGGACGTCAAAACGCGCGATTCATTGCAGGTCAATGCCCGCCTCGGCTATCGCAAGAAAAATTGGGAGATCGCCATGGACTGTCTGAACCTGCTCAACCGCAGCGACTACGATGTGGCCTACTACTATGCCTCCCAGCTTAAAAGTGATGCAGCCCCGGTGGATGGTGTGCATGTGCATCCCATTGAACCGCGCATGTTTCGTCTCTCGGTGACCTGGCGCTTCTAACCCCTTCGATGACCTGCGGTTCGTCGCTATCCAGCGATTGCTTGCGCCTCCCGTTGCCCCCCCCTCGCAGCCAGCAGGCCGGGCAGCATCACTGCCCCAAAAGGGCCTTCCGGTTGGTGATGCGCGCCCACCTATAAAGGCAGTCAACAGTTGGAGTTGTCAGAAATATCTCACAAATGTCATAATTGATTAATTTATTGTATGTGATTTGCAAAATTGCCATTATTTAATTTGGACCTATAGCCATTTAAGCATAATTAATCGAAATAATCATAAACTAAACGCTTTACAGAGAATTGTTTCAATTATAATTCATGGCGTGTTATTCATTTAGGTTCGGTGAATCTATTCTGAGTGTCATTAATGCTAGCATTTGCATCCATGAAAACGCCATCTTCTGCCCATCAGCCGCAAGGCCTGCCTATATCGGTTGCCACTGCTGCCGTGCTGCTTGCTTTTACCAGCTTTGGTTTTGCCTCCACCATTGAACTGAATCAGCCCTACGTCCCGGCCGGTGCGAACTACAGCATCACCGCACTGCAAAACCTGACTCCTTTGACCTTGGATGGTGGAACACCGGTGGGAGCCAATCCGAATGTGAACTTTGAGTTCCAGGGTGGTTTCGGGGTACGCTATCAGACGGCCTACGGCCAACTGACCGATTTTGGCATCGGCCTCTACGATGCGAGCTGCGCCCCCGGCATCCAAACTGCTTCCACCGGCCTGAGCATCGCTTTTGACCACTTGGTCTCCAGCCATGGCCTCTCCGCCACCCTGGGAGACTTCGACCTCGACGAATTTTCGATCGACGCCAATCCCGGCAAGGTGGCCCCGACAATCTCCATCTATGGCAACGGCGGTTTACTGCTCGGTAACTTTTCGACCGCAGACATCATTGCTGGCAATGCCATGAGCTTGCTGACGAGCAATGATCCGATCACCCAGACGGACCTTTGGAAGCTCAACTTGGATGCGCTGGTCGGCCCCAACGTTCAGATTTCAGGCTTTACTCTGGCCGCAGACACCCACAATGGGAGCGGCAGCTTGATGGCCGTCGAGAGTGAACCCTACTTTTTCGTCGCGGTGAACGGCGGCGACTGTGCCATGGTTCCAGAGCCGGGCTCGGCCTTCCTGATCTTGAGTGCCGGCATCGGTACCCTGATCGTCACCCGCCGCCGCAGTCGCGACCTGTTCTCAGCCAAGTGAGCGGTCTTTAATTTCATCCTATTCACGATCAGCCGTGGGAGCAGCCAGTCTCCCACGGCTTTTTTGTACTCTTGCGCCTGTGGGTTCTACTCCTTGAACTCCTCCCGGTCAGGTATCCGTGTGAAGGCGATCTTGGTGCCCGAAAACGTGCGGACGGTGTCAGGAGTGAAGCCGATCACCACGGAATCGCGGCCGAACTTTTGATTAATTTTATCCATCACATGGCTCAGATGTTCGCGCTGCTCCTTCGGTGCCGACGCGCCCGATGAGTCGAAGAGTTCAAGCTGCTGCGGCGAAGCCTCGGCCACCAGGCCAAACAGAGTCACGGAAACCTTTTTCACCCGCTGCCAGCGCGCCTGCTTCATCACCTGCTGCCACAGTTCAGCCAGCACCCGTGCCAGCACGATGCTGTCTGACCCCTCATCAAACTTAGCCTGAGCTTCACAGCGCGGCCCGTCCTCAGTCCGCACACTTAGATGGAGATGCCTAGCGCGGTACTTCATGCGACGCAGTCGGCTCGCCGCCTTCAGCAACAGCCTGCGGGCCACAATGCCCGCCGCCGGTGGGGTGCGCAATTCCGGGGCCAGCACATGACTGTGTCCTATCGTGCGATGCGCTGGAGGAACGTCATCCTCTGTCGCGCCGCCATGCAGTCCGTGCCAGAACCGATCTCCACACACCCCGCCCCAGGCCCGATGCAGGGTCTCACGCTCAGCGGCCCACAGATCCTCCATCGTACGAATACCGCAGGCATGCAGGCGCGGCTCCATACGGCGGCCGATCCCGCACAGATCGCTCAACTCCAGTTCCAGCAGCCGTCCCGGTAGTTCTTCCAGTAGCAGCACCACCAGACCGTCCGGCTTCTGCATGTCGCTGGCCACCTTCGCCAGAAAGCGGTTCGGAGCCAGGCCGATGGAGCAGGTGATGCACTCGCCCACACGTTCCCGCAGCCCTTGTTTGATGCGTCTGGCCAGATCCATCGCTACCCCCAGGCGGCGATGCGGTGCATCCAGCTTGCAGGCCATCTCGTCGATTGAGCAGATCACCTGCACCGGGAAATGCCGCTCAACCTCCTCGATGATCTTGTGATGAAAATCCACATACACATCGTGCCCAGCCATCACCGTGATGAGTTCCGGGCAGCGCCGCCGCGCCTCGCCGATGTTCGTGCCGGTCTTGATCCCAAACTTTTTCGCCTCATGGCTGGCCGCGATCGCACACGTCGCGTCC
>NCCR01000098.1:23731-31335 GCA_002279765.1 Verrucomicrobia bacterium 12-59-8
GTCGCGTCCGTATCCACCGGCACCACCGCGATCGGCTTGCCCCGCAGTTCCGGATGCAGCTGCTGCTCCACGCTGGCGAAATAGCTGTTTAGGTCGAGGAACAGCCAGTCAACGAGCGGTTGGGAATCAGGAGTGGCGTCAGGTGCAGGCATTGGCGGTCCCAATGCTCGCCCAAATCACAAACTGTTCAATAGAACATTACCCGTGGAGAATAAAACGGCCAGAACATGCCATCTTACACGCTTCTTACCAAACCTGAGTTGATCTGTTTTATAATTTCCATAACAAGAAGGTATGCAGCCCTCATCTGCTACTCATCCGCTTTCTCCTCCTGAAACATCCCCCACTCCCTATCCCCTTCTTACCTCCGACGAAGCTCTGTTTCACGCCTGTTTGGAAAATCTCACCTCCCAGCGCTGCCACATTCAGTGCAAGCCGCGCCTCCTCGAAATCCTTCATGCTGAAAACGTGGCGGGCTTCCTGAAAATCTGCCAGCGCCACATCGACTTCCTCATCTACCGCAAAGGAGACTGGCTGCCCATGGTGGCCATCGAATTTGAAGACGACAGCCCCGGAAAAGCCTGCCGCAAGCCACGTGACCGCCAGCTGGTGAACGACATTTTTTCGACCTTCGGCATCCCCCTGCTGCAGGTCCATGCAAAGGACATCACCCAGATCGACACCCTCATTCACAAGCTCAGCAACGCCTGGCAGCAGCGCAATGCGAACCTGGAGATCATGCCTCCGCCGAGTGAGGAGTGCGCGCCCCACCCACCCACGACCACACTGCTGGCAGCCAGCCTCAATTCCAGTTTTAGCGCCACCACGACCCGCCTGAGCACTGCGGCCTGTTCAGCCATTTCCTGAATGCGTCGGTGTGTTCCTAACCACCCACCTCAAACGGTCCGAGGAGGTTGTTACACGCCAGATCTTCGAGCAGAGGGTCGAGATTCAGCGGAGCCACTTTGTAGTCAGCAACGTCGCTGCCCCGCGAGATAGATGCGGCCGCTGGCTGGATTCACCGCGAGATACTTGATCGTGATGTCTTCCTTGTTCGCGCCGCGTCCGGCAGCGATCTGCGCGCCGATGTCGGCCACAGGCTGAGGAGGGAGAGACAGAGTGCTTTCATGGACGGATGAAGTGGTTGCAGTCGTATGGTACTAGAGCCGCCCGTGAGATGTCACGCCCAAATGTGAAATTGAAGTTCACACCGAGTTCATCGTCTCAAGCTTGATCTTTGGTCGAAAACCAGCGACCCGATGCCCTGCCCCCATGAAAAAGAAGCCCACCGAAGAGCGCACGCCGACGAAGCCCACCCTGTCGCGCTGGCAGTCGTTCAAGCGGATCTGTCTGCTGCTCTTCATGGGAGGTTCGCTGCTCTGCACGCTCGCCGCAGCAGTGGTCATCGGAATTTACAGCCATATGGCGAAAGCCTACGACCTGACCCAGCTCGGGCAGATGCCGGAACGGACCATCGTGATGGATTACAAAGGTGAAGTCCTCGGCAAGATGCATGGAGAGAACCGCATCATCGTACCTCTGAGCGAAGTTTCGCCTTGGTTTGTCAAAGCACTGCTGGCACGTGAGGATTCACGCTTCTACGATCACAGCGGCATCGATTTTAAAGGCGTGGCGCGTGCCATGGTGCGCAATTTCAAGGATATGCGCGTGGTGCAGGGAGCGAGCACGCTGACCATGCAGCTCGCGCGCAACAGCTTCCCGGATCTCGATGACCGCAGCATCCACCGCAAGCTGGTGGAGATGATGCTGGCACGCCGCATCGAGAAGGCCTGCACCAAGGACCAGATCATCGAGCACTACATCAACCGCATCTTCTACGGCCCCGGCATCTATGGGGTGCAGCGGGCCAGCCAGGTGTACTTCGGCAAACATGCCAGCCAGCTCAGCCTGAGCGAGGCGGCGATGATCGCTGGCATCATCCGCAGCCCGGTACGTTTCTCGCCGTTCCGCAACTATGAAGGGGCGCTCAAGGAACGCGACACAGTGCTCAAGCGCATGCTGGAAACAAAGGTGATCACGCCAGAGGAGGAAATCGCCGCGCGTTATGCCGACATCGCCCTGCATGCGCAGCCTGTGTTTCAAAGCCAGGGCGGGTATGCACTGGACACCGTACGGCGTGACCTGGATTTGATTTTGGAGCAGCAGGAGATCGAAGACGGAGGCCTGCAGGTCTTCACCACCCTGAACAAAGACCTGCAGGACGCCGCCGAGGCTGCCGTGGAGAAGCGTCTGGCCGCTGTGGAAAAGCAGCATGGCTATGCGCACCCGAAGAAGGCGGATTTTGACAAGATCTGGGACGGCACGCATGAAATCTCCTCCACCCCCTATCTGCAGGCGGCGCTCATGATGCAGGACAATACCACCGGCGGCATCCTCGCCCTCGTGGGCGGGCGTGACTACCGCCATAGCAAGTACAACCGTGCCACCCAAGGCGAGCGACAGATCGGGTCAACGGTGAAACCCTTCGTTTATGCCGCAGGCATCGCCTCCGGCTTCATGCCCGGCACGCTGATCAATGATGCACCGATCCAGCCTGGTGAGATTGACGGCGCTGATCCCGGCTGGAGCCCGCAGAATTCGGATGGCAAGTTCCTCGGCCCCACCACGCTGACGGACGGCATCGTGAAAAGCCGCAACACCATGACCCTGCGCCTCGGCAACTACGCCGGGATTGATCGTGTGATCGATCTGCTCACCAATGCCGGATTTGCCAAGCCCGCCGAACGCACTCCGCAGATTTTCATTGGCAACATCGGTGGCAATCCGCGCCAGCTCACCAGCGCGATCAGCATCTTCCCCAATCAAGGCCTGCGCCGTCGTCCCTTCTTGATCGACCGCATTGTCGATAAAGCGGGCAACATCATCTATCAGACGCCCGTGCTCGAATCCGAGGTCGTCACCCCAAGCGTGGCGTTACTAATGCGCAACATCCTCGCCCAGGTGCTTGATCGTGGTACGGCGGCCTCCCTGCGCAATGAATACGGCTTCAAAGAACCAGGCGGTGGCAAGACAGGCACCACCAACGATTATAAGGATGCCTGGTTCGCCGGCTACACGGATCGCGTGAGCTGCGGCATCTGGGTGGGCCTCGACAAACCGCAGACGATTGTCGAAGGAGGCTACGGCGGAACACTTGCTCTGCCGATCTGGGCTGATGTGATGAAAAAAGCTGTCGCTCTCGGCTACAAAACCGAAGTCCCCAAGGTCACGCTGCCGCTTTCGCGCGTGTCCCTGTGTCGCGTGAGCAGCCAGCTGGCGACCGATGGCTGCGGACAGGCTGGCATGGCCTATGAAGATGCCCTGCCCTACGATCTGGTGCCCAAAAACTTCTGCGCGGAGCACCAAGGCTATGCCGCACCACCACAGCGCCAGATGCAGCAACCCGGCCAAGGACATGGACTGTTTGACCGCATCCGTGGCTGGTTTCGGTAGCAGCGTGGCCTGCCTCAATAGCCGAGCCAAGGACCGAGCCAGCGCTCTGCCTCTGCGAGGGTCATGCCTTTGCGCTGCGCATAGTCCTCTACCTGGTCCTTACCTAGGACGCTGATGCCGAAGTAGTGTGACTCTGGATGCGCGAAGTAGAGCCCACTGACAGCACTGCCGGGATGCATGGCCATGCTTTCAGTCAGCTCCACGCCAGTCTTGGCAGAGGCGTCGAGAAGATCGAACAGAATGGGCTTCTCGGTGTGGTCAGGCTGGGCGGGATAACCAGGCGCGGGACGGATGCCACGGTATTTTTCTTTGATGAGTTCTTCGCGAGAAAGGTCGCCGGGTTTTTCATAGCCCCAGGCGTATCTCGTCTGTTGATGCAGGTATTCGGCAAAAGCTTCGGCCAGACGGTCAGCCACGGCTTTGGCAATGATGGCGCTGTAGGGATCGTGCGCGGCTTCGAACTCTTTGGCGAACTCATCCGCACCGTGAATGCCGACCGCGAAGCCGCCGATGTAGTCGGCTCGGCCGCTGCCCTTGGGCGCAACGTAATCGCTGAGCGCATAGTTCGGCGTGTCCTTCTTGATGACCTGCTGGCGCAGGGTGTGGAAGACGGTCTGCACCGTGGTGCGTGATTCGTCCGTATAGACCTCGATGTCATCGCCAATGCTGTTGGCGGGGAAGAAGCCCATGATGCCACGCGGGTTGAACCGGCTTTCAGCAATGACGCGGTCGAGAAGGTCGTTGGCATCCTTGTAAAGCTTGAGCGCCTCCACCTCGGCCTTGCCCTTCATCTCCCCTTCGTAGATCTTCGTGCCGAGGAATGTTGGCGTGGCAATGTCCTGCATGGCCCAGTCAAACTTGACGCCTTTTTCGCGAGATTCAGCAATGCTGAGGAGGACGCGATCCTTCTTCTTGCCATACTCTTCACGCAGGCGCGCATGGCGGGCCTCGTTGCTGGCTATGAAAGTTTCACGCTGCTCTTCGCTGAGCAGGGAGGTCGTCACGGGCACGCTGCGGGAGGCGTCCAAAACATGCACAATGCTGCCGCTGTACTTCGGCGCGATCTTGATGGCGGTATGCGCCGGGCTGGTGGTGGCACCGCCGATGAGCAGCGGCTGCTTGAAGCCACGACGCTCCATCTCACTGGCCACATGCGCCATTTCATCGAGTGAAGGCGTGATCAGTCCGCTGAGGCCAATCACATCGGCACCGACTTCGAGTGCCTTTTCCAAAATCTTGTCGCAGGGCACCATGACGCCCATGTCGGTGACTTCGAAGCCATTGCAGGACAGTACGATGCCCACGATGTTCTTGCCGATGTCATGCACGTCGCCTTTGACGGTGGCGAGAACGATCTTGCCACCACCCTGTTTGGCAGCTTCGGCAGGAATCAGGTCTTCGGCCGTCAGACCGTTGGCAGAACCGACTGCACCACCGGCGGTGGACTGGGCGTGGTTGAGGAAAGGAGCGACCACACGGTCGGAGTTGGAGGCATCCTTGCGGAGGCTTTCGAGCTTCTGCTGAAGAGCGGCTTCGCCCTCCACTTCAAACACAGCACCGAGTTCGGCGGCGAGCTTCACTTCAGCACGGCGCTCATCAAGGCTCAGACCATTGCTGGGAGTGTAGCTGAAGGATTCGACCACGGCGACAGCGCCGCCGCTTTCCAAAGCGGTGATAGTCTTGGCAGCGACTTCGAGCAGCAGGGCACGCTCACGCGCTAGGCGGGCCTTCTCGATTTCCATGAAGGGCTGCAAATACGCCACACTCTGTTTCATCACGCGGGCGCTCTTAACGACCTGCGGAAGGAACATTTTGCCAGCGCCAAAGAGATCGCCAACGACGCTCATACCGTCCATCAGGGGACCTTCGATCACGGAGAGAGGCTTGCCCAACTGAGCCAGCGCCTCGGCGGTGTCTTCGTTGATGAAATCGGTAATGCCGCGCAGAAGGGCGTGCTCCAAGCGCTTCTTCACCGGACCTTCACGCCAGCTCATGTCGATCTCGACCTTCTTTGTCGTGCCGGCCTGACCTTTGAACTGCTCGGCGTAATCGACGAGAATTTCCGTGGCATCCGGGCGGCGGTTGAGGATGACGTCCTCCACCTTTTCGAGCATGTCCTTCGGGATCTCCTCGTACACTTCGAGCATGCCGGCGTTCACGATGCCCATGTCCATGCCCGCCTTGATGGCATAGTAGAGGAACACGCTGTGCATGGCTTCGCGCACCTTGTTGTTGCCACGGAAGCTGAAGCTGATGTTGCTGACGCCGCCGCTGACCTTGGCGTAGGGGAGGTTCTCTTTGATCCAGCGCGTGGCGTTGATGAAGTCGAGCGCGTAGTTGTTGTGCTCCTCCAGGCCAGTGGCCACGGTGAGGATGTTGGGGTCGAAAATGATGTCCTCAGGTGGGAACTCGACCTCATCGACGAGGATGCGATAGGCGCGCTCGCAGATGCGGATTTTATCCTCATACGTGGCGGCCTGCCCCTGCTCGTCAAAGGCCATGACCACGGTGGCAGCACCGTATTGTTTGATCTTGGTTGCGTATTCCTTGAACTTGTCCTCGCCCTCCTTGAGGGAGATGGAGTTCACGATGCCCTTCCCTTGCAGGCATTTGAGACCAGCCTCGATGATCTCCCACTTGGAAGAGTCCACCATGATGGGCACCTTGTTCACCTCCGGCTCGGTCTGCAGCAGGATGAGGAATTTGGTCATCGTGGGCACACCGTCGATGAGACCTTCGTCCATGCAGACGTCGATCACATTGGCACCGCTCTCAACCTGCTGACGGGCAACGGCCACAGCCTCCTCCAGCTTGCCTTCCTTGATGAGCTTGGCAAACTTGGGGGATCCGGCCACATTCGTACGCTCGCCGATCATGAGGTAGGGCGGGCGCGTGGGTTTGGCCTCTGGGTCGTCGCTGGCAGGAGCACCTGGGGCAAAAACAAAGGGCTGTGAGCCGCTCAGGCGCATCGTATGGGGGTCCTGCGGCACCTGACGCGGAGGGAGATTTTCCACGGCTTTCGCGATGGCGGCAATGTGCTCTGGAGTATTGCCACAGCAACCGCCCATGATGTTCACGAAACCGCTGCCGCCAAAGTCTTTGGCATACGCGGCCATGTCCGGCGGGAGCAGGTCAAAGCCTGTCGGTGCCAGCGGGTTGGGCATGCCAGCATTCGGATAGGCGGAGACAAAACAATCTGCTTTCGAGGAAAGCTCCTCCAGGAAAGGGCGCATCTTGTCCGGCCCAAGGGAGCAGTTCAGACCTATGGACAGCGGCTTCACGTGCCGCATGGCATTGAGATAAGCCTCAGTCACCTGACCGGAGATCATCGTCTCTCCACCCGGGCCGACAGCCGCGCTGATCTGCACGGGCAGCTCCACCTGGTCTTCTGCAAACACCTCACGGATCGCCACGAGGGCGGTCTTGGCGTTGAGAGAGTCAAAGATCGTCTCGACCATCAGTGTGTCCACGCCACCGGCGATCAGGGCACGTATTTGCAGCTTGTACGCCTCCTTCACCTGATCAAACGTGACGTAGCGAAAGCTGAGGTCGGAGAGGTCTGGGAACTGCGACAGCGAGACGGTGAGAGGCCCGATGGCCCCTGCCACGTAGCGTTTCCGCCCGGTCTTTTCGCCCACGATGTCGGCCCACTTGCGGCACTGCTTGGCGGATTCGAAATTGATCTCCCAAGCGAGTTCATTGAGGAACTTGTCTTCCAGCACCGTCTGGAAGAACTCGGGATCTTTGCGCCGTCCTGCCGGCACCTCCGTGAAAAATTCCGCCTGGGCGATGCTGGTGCCGCTGAAGGTATTCGTCTCGATAATGTCCGCACCGGCTTCCAGGAAGCGGCGATGGATGTCTTCAATAATGTCCGGGCGGGTGATGGAAAGAATGTCGCCGTTGTTGAGCAAATCCTTCTCGTTGGAGAGGAAGCGGGTGCCGCGCGCGTCGGCCTCTTTCAGCCCATAACCGCGAATGGTCGTCCCCATGGCCCCATCAATGACCAGGATTCTCTGGCGCATGGCGGCTTCGAGTTCAGAGCGGACATTGGGTCGTGCAGGCATGGTGGAAATTAGCGTTCTAGCTGGGCAGGTCAATCATCATATCAACGCATCATGATTTGAGTATGTGACTATTATTTCTAATTTATA
>NCCR01000098.1:31350-46259 GCA_002279765.1 Verrucomicrobia bacterium 12-59-8
CACTCATGCCCGCCAAACCCAAAGCCGCCCCCCCTATTGAATCCAGCCCCGAGGCCATCAATGAGAATCTCGGGAAACGGGTGAAAAAACTGCGCGGCGACCGTGGCTGGTCGCTCGAAGAACTCGCCACGGCGAGCGGTGTGAGCCGCTCCATGCTCAGTGAAATCGAGCGCGAGAAGGCCAACCCGACCCTGACCGTCACCTTTCGCATTGCCCGTGCCTTTGGACTGACCTTGCAGGAGCTGATTGAAAGTGCGGAGGCCAGCGCTTCGAAAATCCAGGTCATTCGGGCCACCGACCGCGCCCAGGTCTATCGCAGCGACAAGCAGTGCGAGATCCGCACGCTCTCGCCCATCAATCTCGAAAAGGACGTGGAGTTTTACGAGATGACACTGCGCCCCGGCGGCACCCTGCGCAGCCAGGCGCACTTTGAAGGAACGCGCGAATTCCTGACTGTTGAAGAAGGCAGTGTGCGCATCGAATCCGACCAAAACAGCGAGGAACTCGCCAAAGGCGACTCCGGCACCTACCGCGCCGACGTGCCCCACGCCATCGTCAACACCGGCAAAGGAGACGCTCTGGTGTTCCTCGTCGTGATCTACCGCTAAAGCCTGAATTTCCCAACCCAACCATGAAATCAGCCACCACATTTGTCCTCCTCGCCTTAGCCGGGGTATTGCATGCGCAGATGCCTTCTGCGCTCGTGAATGCAGAGCGCGCCAAAATCCTCCAAGGCGTCAAATTGGTGCCAAAGCCGGGTGCGCCGGGGCCAATTGGGATCTGGGGAAACATGGCGTTTCCGATTCTCTCCGCACCCGATAAGGATGGCGTCGAGATCGCTGTCGCGGCGGTTGCGGCTTATGCCAAAGGTCGCGTTATTCTCTTTGGCCACAACAGCTACCTCGCCGGGGGTGAAGGTGGGGATCACTCGAAGCTCATGGAGAACTGCGTGATGTGGGCGGGAAACAAAGAAAAACCACGCGTGGGTCTCAAGGGCGTGAACGCTGTCAATCTGTACAAGCAGCATGGTTTTAATGCGGAGACCTTTGACAAAATCGACAAGAAAAGCCTGAGCGTCTACGATGTCGTCATCGTCAACATGCAGGGCATCATCAGCGCCGAGGAAGGCGCGGCAGTGGCGGAGTACGTCAAAGGCGGCGGCGGCTTCATCGGCGGCATGACGGGCTGGGCCTTCAGCCAGACGAGTGGCGGCAAAGACTTGGCGGTGTCTCACGGCCTCAATCAGGCGCTGATGCTCGCAGGCATCGCCATCACGGACATGAGCGCGTTTGACCAGTTGCGCAGCTTTGAAGCACGCGTGGAACTGCCCCAAATGATGAACGCCTCGGAAGCCATCAGCGCGATCAAAAAACAACGCGACGGCGGCTCCGCGATGACGGCTGAGCAGATGAAGCAGGCGACAAACGCCATCCAGATCGCCATGGCGGCGCAACCGCCGGACCGCAGCAATTTGAAGACTGCCGTGCTTGCCGCGCTGGGCAATGCAGGAGCTGATGCCGTGGTGCCGACTAAACAGTCACCGCTCACCGCCGAAAAGCATGCCGCGCAGCGTCTGCGTCTCGGCATGGAGACGCGTGTGCTGCGTCTCGCCGCCAGTGAAGGCGTGGCCGCACACCCCGCGCATGAAACCTTCCCCGGCAAAGTGCCTGAGGGCGCGCCACGTGTCTCAGGGGAGATCAAAGTGATCCCCAGCATCCCCGGCTGGACCAGCACCGGCCTCTACGCGGCCGCAGGGGATACCATCGCTGTGATTCTGCCGGAGAAATTTGCCGACAAGGGCTACACCGTGCGCATCGGCTGCCACAGCGACACGCTTTACCATCTCGACAAATGGGAACGCGCGCCGGACATCACTCGCAGCGTCTCCTTGGTCACCGTTAACACGAAAACCGCCAGCGCTTTTGGAGGACTCCTTTACATTGAAGTTCCCGACCGGGCCAAGGACGATGAACCGTTCACTGCCGTCGTTCAGAACGCCGTGCCTGCACCGCTGTTCGTACTTGGACAGGATGACGATGCCAAATGGAGCGAGATCAAAATGCGCCCTGCCCCGTGGGCCGAGCTCGCCTGCGACAAGCTGATCCTGAGCTGCCCCACCGAAGTCGCACGCGCTATCACCAATCCCACCCAGCTCATGGAGTTCTGGAAAAAGGTCGTCGAAGCCCAGGACGACATCACCAATCAAACCGCCGAGCGTAAACGTCCCGAGCGCATTGTTGCCGACGTGCAAATTAGCGCCGGCTACATGCACAGCGGTTATCCGATCATGATTCCGACGAGCACCGCACCGGAGATGACGACCTTTGGCAAACTGAAGTTCCCCGGCTGGGGTTTCTACCATGAAATCGGCCACAACCATCAGCGCGGTGATTTCACCTTCGACGGCACCGGCGAGGTCACCAACAACGTCATCGGCATGTACTGCTATGACACCGTCTTGAAGAAAGACTGGCTCATCGGCCACACCGCCATCACCGAAGAGGCGCGCATGGAACACATTCAAAAGATCAAGAAGGCGTCGAACAAGTGGCAGGTGTGGAAAAGCGACCCATTCACCGCGCTGACCACCTACATCCAGCTCGTGCAGGAGTTTAGCTGGGAAAGCTGGCGCAAATACCTCTACAGCTTCAACGACCCCACATTCGGCCCCGCCCCAAAGGGCGATGACGAACGCCGAGATCAATTTCTCGTGCGCTATTCCAAGATCACCAATAAAAATCTCGGCCCGTTCTTCGATGCCTGGGGCATTCCCGTCAGCTCAGCTGCAAAAGCGGAAGTGAGCAAGCTGGAGCCGTGGATGCCGAAGGGGATGTAGCATCGTTCAAGGTTCGTCCTGAGCGCATGGACAAACAAACTCACCACCATGAATCCTGTTGCAGAGGATTTAGGGCGTCGCACGTTTGGCCCATTATGATGAACCTGCCCGACTCCCAACGCCTGCACAGCCTCGTCACGGCCACGCATACGCCATTTCATCCCGATGGCTCGCTCAATCTTAACGTGGTGGAGAAACAGGCAGCATTCCTGCTTTCGAAAGGTGTAAACACCATTTTCATTGGTGGCAGCACCGGCGAAAGCCACTCGCTCACCTACGATGAACGCCATCTGCTGGCCAAATGCTGGATGGCAGTCACGAAAGGCACCGCCATGCGAGTGGTGGTGCATGTGGGGACAAACTGCATTGCCGATGCTAAAGCGCTGGCGGAGCAGGCCGAAGACCTGGGCGCATCAGCCATTGCAGCCCTGGCTCCGATGTATTTCAAACCGAAGAACGTCGAGGTGCTGGTGGAGACGATGGCACAGATCGCCTCAGCAGCGCCGGACACCCCCTTTTACTACTATGACATTCCGTCCATGACCGGCGTGAATCTCTCCGTGCCAGATTTTCTGCAGCAGGCAGGCAAACGCATCCCAAATCTGGCCGGCGTCAAATTCACCAATCCCGACCTCATGTCCTATCAGTACTGCCTACGCGCCGATAAAGGTGCCTGGGACGTCCCTTTCGGCTGCGACGAACACATGCTCGGCGCTTTGGCGATGGGTGCTAAGGGGGCAGTCGGCAGCGGCTTCAACTTCGCCGCCCCTGTTTACCTGCGCCTGCTGGCCGCATTTGCCCAAAACGATTTGGCCGCTGCACGGCTGGAGCAGTTTCGTGGAGTGCAGATCATCAGCACCCTCGTCAGCTACGGCTACATGGGTGCCGCAAAGGCCGTGATGGCGATGCTCGGCGTCGATGTCGGCCCCGCTCGTCTCCCCAATACCACCCTCAGCCCTGCACAAAAGGACAGGCTGCACGGCGAACTCGAAGCCATGGGCTTTTTCGAGTGGGTGAAATGACCCAGATCAGCGTGTCACCCGCAACAGAGGCGTAGGCAGGTGTTCGCTGGTAAGCCAGAGTGTGAGGCTGTCGCTGTCGTAGCAGACGGCTTCCGTTTGCCGTAGCAGTTCAGGTTCAAGGCGTGCCGGTCCTTGCTGTAGCGCCTCGGCGAGTGGTATGTTTTTTGGCAGCAGCCATTCATACAGGCTGCTATAGGTGGAGACGACCATGCGTGAACCATCCGGTGCAAAGCAGGCTCCGGTGGTCATGCAGTTGTCGTGGGGGCGCTTGCCGACGCGAATCAGTGCGGGGAAGGCCAGATCGGCCACTTTTTCCAGCACCATGCTCACCTTGGGCTGCAGTGGCTGTGGAAAAGCGTAGAGCGCGCACTTGCCATCATCCGTCTTGGTCAGAATGTAAAGACGCCTGGTCTGGGGATGCACGAGCAGGCTTTCGGCGTTGCGCCTGCCGTCAGGATAGTTCGCACGCCAAATCTGCGGAGCGGCGGTTTCAGTTTCCGCCACAGGCAGACCGACTGCATTGATTTCGGGCTCGGGGATCTGATAAACCTGAATCGTTGAGCGGATGAAAAGATTGTCCCCGATGTCGCCGATGAAGAGAGTCGGAGTTCCCTGCTCATCTTTACCGGAGGCGATGTCCTCCCAGTCGAAGTTCGCTGCATCACGCACACGGACCTTGGCACGTGTTTTACCGCTGCGATCAATGGCAAACACACAGGGCTCGCCGCCGGAATCGTTTACGGTCCAGAAAATCGCGGGATCGCGGACGCCCAGCGCCAGACCAGAGCTTTCTTTGATGCGTTTGTCTTCCAGTATGGCGACCTGCTTGGTCGTGCTGGCTACCGGCTTTTCCGGCCACGCTCCCGCACTCTGCCCACAGCAGGCGAAAGCCGCCATGAAAATGAGCGCAAACTGGAGCTGGGTGGAATTCATGGCGATTAACCCAGCGGCGTTGCCGGACCTGCCAACATGCGGTTGTAATGAAACTGCACACGGCCCTGAAACCACCGCCATGTCTGGCCCGGGCGGCCATTTTCCAGCAGGAAATGCGGGCAGTCCTTGTGCAACGGGCTGGTGCCTACACGCGGCCAGTGATAGTGCGGCACCACGTGATCGAGCGGAATGGCATACGCACGCATGAGATACGCGGCGAGCCGAGCTGTGCGGTCAATCGTTTGACCAAGGTCATTGCCCTGATGCTCGCACATCTCAATGCCGATGCTGTAGTTGTTGCCGACACCGTCAAAATCAGCGTGCTCTCCCTGCTCACGGCAGGGAAGGTGCTGGATCGCGATGTCATCCTGCACAGTGAAGTGCCAAGTGAGGAAGCCGATGCGGTTGCCCCCCTTGCGTTTCGTGGCACGCAAGGCACCGCGCTTTAGCGCCAGCGCGTGGTTGTAAGCATTGCCGGTGTAGTTCTGCGTGCTGTGAATGGTGATGTAGCGCGGCTTCATCGGCCGGTAGTAGCGGCGGCCCACCGTGCCGGCGGGGATGATGTCGAGTTTGATGTGCGCCTCGGCGAGCAATTGATCAGGCGTCATGGCTCCGGGCGGCACCGGTGCAAAGCGCGCCTCCCAGCGCGCAACACGCGAGCCGTCATACGTGGCGCAAGCCGCGACAATGAAGGCAAGCGTCAATGGTAGGAAAAGTGCGACGTTTTTGCGCATATGAGTGTTTAACGGCCAATGGTCAAAATTCAATGCTCATGTTCAACCATCTGCATCTAGCACGAACTGCGCATCGACCTCTCCCGCCAATGCCAATATCAGTGAAAGAAACGGCAGCATGTTGCGGCGTGATTCCTGTGAATTCGGGATTGTCATACCCCTCCACGTCATTCAACATCCGCGCTTCATGAGCACCACGTCCATCCCCGATTCCACCGCGCCTTGGTACAAGCAATTGTCCGGCTACCACTGGTTTGTGCTGATCGTCGCCTCCGCAGCGTGGTTCTTTGACTGCCTGGACCAGCGGCTGTTTTCGCTCGCCCGTGTGCCGGCTTTGATGGAACTGATGAAACTGCCGTCATCGAGCCCCGATTTGCAGGCCTTTGGCAAAGTCGTCACCGCCTGCTTCCTGATCGGCTGGGGTATCGGCGGATTGATCTTCGGCGCTTTGGGAGACAAATATGGCCGTGCCCGCATGCTGACACTGACGATCCTGATTTACTCCGCCTTCACCGGCCTGAGCTATTTCAGCCGCTCACAGCTCGACTTCACGATCTTCCGTTTCCTTACCGGCGTGGGCGTGGGCGGCGTGTTTGGCCTGGCCGTGGCATTGATCGCAGAAACCGTTCCCAGTGGTGCACGCGTCCAGTGTCTTGGCCTGTTGCAAATTCTGTCAACCATCGGCAACCTTACCGCAGGCTTTGCGAAGATCGGCATTGATACATTGGAAGCAAATCACACCATCACCGCCGGATCGGGCTGGCGCTGGATGTTTCTGATCGGCGCGGCACCGGCGCTAATGATCATCTTTACCCGGAAATATCTCAAGGAGCCCGCCACTTGGCAGCATCTCAAAGACACGAATCAGCTCCCGAAGGGCAGCATCTTCGCGCCTTATTCCAGCCTGCTCGCCAGCGCCCGCTGGCGCAAAAACCTCTTCGTGGGCGCGGTCATCGCCAGCACCGGTGTGATCGGCCTGTGGGCCATCGGGGAGTATGCCGTCGATTTGCAAAAGGTCGTGTTTCGTCAGCACT
Organism: Verrucomicrobia bacterium 12-59-8; assembly: GCA_002279765.1. Next base: position 37,910 of record NCCR01000098.1, read on the forward strand.
TTGAAAAAGCTGGCTTGCCGGCGGACCAGATCGCGTCCGAGGTAAACGGTGCGATCTCCGTGGCCTACCTCTGGAACATGCTGGGGGCTGCAGTCGGCATGACCTTGTTCACCAATGTGGCCAAGCTGGGACGTCGTTTGGCCTTCTTCTTGGGCTTTACCAGCGCGCTCATCGTCACCTTCCTGGTTTACTGGAAGATGAGCGATCCAATCGCAGCACGCTGGATGATGTTCCTCATGGGCATGGTACAGCTGAGTGTCTTCGCCGGCTTCGCCATTTATCTGCCCGAACTCTTCCCGAGCAAGCTGCGCAGCACGGGCACAAGCTTCTGCTACAATTTGGGCCGTTTCGCCGCCGCTGGTGGGAGCTTTTTCTCCGCCACGCTCACTTCTGGCATCTACGGCAAATTCGCCGCCCAAGATCCTGCGCTGCCGCTGCGCTACGCGGCGATGACCATGTGCGCCATCTTCCTCATGGGCATCTGCATTCTGCCGTTCGCACCTGAGACTATGGGCAAGCCGCTGCCTGAAGACGATTGAAATGACCGCCGCTGAACTCAAAACCGCCACACAGGCAGCTGCGGAATCCGTTTCCCCCGAAGCGCTCGCCCTCTGGCATGCGAAGCAGGGAAACTGGAATGCAGCGCACAACATCGCGCAAGACATCCACACGAAGATGGGTTCCTGGATTCATGCGCTGCTCCATGTGATCGAAGGCGACCAGTGGAACGCAGACTACTGGTTCGCGAAAGCCGGCAGGCCTTCGCACGGGCCCAAGGAGATCGACAAACTTTGGGACGAAATCGCTGGTGTTGTGCTATCTTGAAGGCTCAAACAGTGAACAACGACCCCGCCAAACCCCAGCAGCGCTTCGAAGACTTGCGCGGCATTCTGCGCTACGTGCCGCAATTTCGGCAGCGTGTCTTCGTGATCGCCTTTGATGGCGCGCTGATGACGCAGCCGGGCTTTGCCAGCCTGCTGCAAGATGTGGCGGTGCTACAGTCGCTCAACATCGAAGTCGTGCTCATCTTTGGCGCACGCGCGCAGGTGCAGGCGCTGGCAAAAAAACGCGGCATCACCCTCTACAATGACGACGGCATGGGCCGGACAGACGCTGCGGGCATTGAGATCGCCGTGGACGCCATCATGCATCAGTGCAGCGACCTTGTAGCGGATTTGACCGCGCTGGAGATGCCTGTGGCCGTTTCCAACGCGCTGGCAGTGCATCCGGCGGGCGTGATCAATGGCGTGGATCAGGAGTTCACCGGGCGCATCGAACGTGTCGATGAAGAAACTCTGCGTGCCCTGCTCAAAGCCGACATCATTCCCATCCTGCCCCCGCTTGGATATGACGGCAAAGGCACCACCCTGCGCCTTAATTCCGATGCGGTGGCGGTGGAGGTCGCGATCGCCCTGCAGGCCGCGAAAGTCATCTTCGTAGCCGAATCAGGCATCACCGCCCCCGACGGCACCCGCATGGAGCAGCTCTCCGTGGCCGAAGCCCGTGAGATGTACAAGAAGAAGGACGCCAGACATGACGTGAGCATGCTCTCGAAGCTGCGCTACGCCGCTTTGGCCTGCCAGGAAGGCGTACCACGGGTTCACATCCTCGATGGCACTCAGGATGAAGCCCTGCTGGCTGAACTGTTTTCCAATGAAGGCGTCGGCACGATGATCCATGCCGATGACTACCAGCAGATCCGCAAAGCCCGCTCCTCCGACGTACCCGCCCTGCTCTCCATGATGCAGCAAAGCGTGGACGATGCCGCGCTGGTGCCGCGCACGCGCGATCAGATTCAATCGAGAATCAAAGACTTCTTCGTGCTCGAACTCGATGGCAATCCCATCGGCTCCGTCGCCGTGCATGCCTATGAGGAAGACGGCAGAAAAATCGCCGAACTGGCCTGTCTCTTTGTACGCCGCTCGCACAAAAATAAGAACCATGGCCGCAAGCTTGTAGCCTTCGCCGAAGAACAGGCACGGCAGAGGAACTGTGAGGTCATCGTGGCGCTCAGCACGCAGGCGTTTCGCTTCTTCGAGGAAAAAATGGGCTACACTGTGACTGAACCTAACGCACTACCCCTCAGCCGCCGCGAAAAATACGACAAGAGCGGACGGAACTCGAAGGTGCTCGTCAAGACACTGAAATAGCGCAGCAGCGCTATTTGACGCGATCTATCTTCGAGTAAGCCAGCGCCTGCTCAGCGATGGCAATCGCCTTGTCCTGCAGCTTTTCGCCGATAAAACGCTGCTGAAATTCCACTCGGCATTTGCGGCCATCCTTGGCGAAGGCCACCCAAAACTCTGTCGATTTGAGGCGCTCCGCAGCGCTCGCTGCATCGGACCACGCATAATGGACCGATTCGCTGCGCGACACTTCATTCACCCCCTGGGCGCTGAGCGTCACGGAGTAGCCCATGCACTGCCACCCCAGCCAGGTGGCGGCCGCACCGAGTAGAAACAGCACCGCGCCAAAAGCGATGGAAGGCGCGATAGCCATGGCACGGCCAAAGAAACCGCCGTTGCCAAACTCCAGCGCGAAGAATTTCACCCGTCCGTACATGACCTTCACCAGCGCGAAAGCAGCGATGACCAGCAGCGGCCCGCTGCCGAGCAAGGCATAGGTGTACATGTCCCCGATCATGAGCGTCACTCCATTGCCCGCGTCACTGCCCTTGGTCAGGTAGGGGGAGAGGTCCAGAGGGCCGGTGATGTCGAAAGAAAATGGCGACGAGTTCATGAGATGTCTTTAAGTGATTAAACCAAGCCGCCGCCGTTGGAGTCAAGCCTTGGTTCCGTGACTTGTTCGTTGCCGGATGAAGTCCTGCACCGTCGCCACCTCCGCTGCCATCGGCCAAGTTTGAAGGGGTTTAGATTTCAGCACTTCGAGCGTGGGATGCGTCGGCTCGCTGCCGGTGGCCTGTTGTACGACTTCGGGAAACTTTGCTGGACTGGCCGTGGCCAGCACGACGCTGACGCGATCCTGCGCCATGTCAGTGAAGGCGCAGGCGGTGTGCGGATCAAGCACGTACTGCCAGTCCTGCCACATTTGGGCGATGACGCGGACGATCTGGTCGTCGTCCATCCGGGTGGAGCGCAGCGAGGTCTTGGGCAGGTGGATCTTGAATGGAGCGCCCGATTTGATCTGCGCCATCACCTCACGCACGCGCTCCGCGCTTTGATCGAGGATGTAATAGAGGAAACGTTCGAAGTTTGAAGCGGCCTGGATGTCCATGCTTGGTGCATGGCTTGGGTGTACATCGCTCTGGCTATATTCTCCACTGGTGAAGAAGCGGTGCAGGATGTCGTTTTGATTCGTCGCCACTCGGAAACCGCCTGCGGGCATGCCCATCTGCTGCGCCATCCATCCGGCCAACACGTTGCCGAAGTTGCCAGTCGGCACGACGTACTCGGCGGTGGCACGGACGTTCTCCGGCAGCTTCAGACAGGTCCAGATGTAGTACACGCACTGCGCAAGCACACGCGCGATGTTGATCGAGTTCACGGCGGAGAGATTCACCGAGTTCGCGAAGGCGGTGTCGCCAAAGGTGTCCTTCACCACGCGCTGAGCGTCGTCAAAAGTGCCAGGCACAGGGATGGCAAAGACGTTGTCCGCCCCAGTGCAGGCCATCTGGCGCTCCTGCAGCGGCGCAACGCGACCGTTCGGGTACAGAATGAAAATCGTGATGCCGTCACGGCCCAGGCAGCCATGGATCGCTGCGGAACCAGTATCTCCCGAAGTCGCTCCGAGCACGGACAGGTGTTTGCCCGTCTTTTCAACCTGGCGTTTGTAGAGCAGTCCCAGAAGTTGCAGCGCGAAGTCCTTGAAGGCCAGTGTAGGACCATGAAACAGCTCCAGCACGTACGTCTTGTCCGTGATCTTCTTCAGCGGTGCCACTTCCGGCGAATCAAAACGCCGATACGCCTCCGCCGTGAGCAGATGCCACTCGGCATGGCTGATCTCCGGCGCAAACAACGTGAAAAACTCCGCCGCCAACTGCGGATACGTCAGTTTTGACCAAGCTGGCAGCTTGTCAGCGATGCTCGGCAGCTTCTCCGGCAGAAACAGCCCGCCATCCGGTGCCAGCCCGGCTTCAACGGCTTCAGAAAATGTATGCGGCTTCGTCTGGCCGCGGGTGGAGATGTAGTGCATGCGAATCTATGAGGGCTTGCATTCTTGCGTGGGATTTGGGGAGACTCAACGAGTCTCTTGCCGGGATCACATCCACCGGCGCACGCCCCCTGAAGTGAAACTCAAGCTCAGCAGTTATGCAAAACTACTTCCTCCGCGCAATAAACACATCCACCTGCTGCCCGACGTAGAGGGGCTGGTCCTTGGGCCGGTCGAGTTTGTAGATGACCTGTAGGACGCGTGTGTCCACACGTTCGGTGCTGGCACCGGTGAGGGAAATTTTGGGGATGACGTAGGGCTCGATGCGGACGAACTGCACTTTAAACTTTTTCGCGGAGTCGCTCTTCAGCGAAAAGGTAGCATCAAGACCGGAGGCCACTTCCATGGCGTTTTGTTCATCCACATCGGCGCGCACATGCAGCGTGGAGATGTCGCCAAGCACGAGCGCGGGCTGCTTGTTCGCCGGGGAGGCGTATTCGCCGGCACGAATGTTAACCTGGAGGATGGTTCCGGACTTCGGCGCTTTGACGGTCAGGCGGTCGATGAGCAGCTCGGTCTGCTGCACGTCGGCCTTGGCAGACGTGAGCTGCGCCTCAGCGGCCTGCATTTGCGCCTTGGCCACGAGCACGTCGTTGGAGCGGTTGCGCAGATCATCCTGGCTGATGGCCCGCTGGTCAGGGATGGAGGTCATACGGTCGAGCATGTCCTGTACCTTCGCTAGCTGAGCGCGAGTGACGGCAAGATTCGCCTGCGCGATGGCGATGGCGGCCTGCTGCTTGAGCAAGGAGGCGCGCAGTTCACGGTCATCCAGGATCAGCAGCGGATCGCCCTCCTTGACGACTTGATTGACGGCGACTTTGACCGCTTCAACCAGGCCCGGCACAGGCACGCCGATGGCGACATTTTCATCCTTGGCTTCCAGAATGCCAGTGGCGGCGATGTCATCCGGCGAGTTCTTCTGGGGTGATAAAACAGGCGGAGGCGGGATGGCAGTCTCCTGGCTGCGGATGGTCTGCAGCACGAACCCCATGGCGATCACTCCCGCGACGGCAATCAGGTAGGTGGAGTAACGGATGGCGGTGGAGACAAGATTCATGGGCGGAGGTTAATTGACGAAGTCAGAATGGCGAATGCCGGATGAAAATACGCTCGACGAGACGGTCCAGAAAGTCTCAATTCGATGCGATGAAAAAAGAACCAGGCATCGCAAAGCAGATCATCCGCCAGGGCGGTGAGGTGGTGGTCATCGTGCTGGTGGCTGCAGGGCTGCAGGCAATGTGGGGATGCCACTGGCTGAGTGCACAAGCGTTCTGCCTCGTGGTGCTGCTGGCGGCATTCGCCAAGACGGTGTTCTTTTTTGTGGAGAATCTCCAGCACATCCTGATAGCCACGCAGGACGACATGCCCTACCACCGCGTGCTTGGCCTCATGGGGGTGAACATGGCGCAGATCACGCTGGCCTTTGCGCTCGACTACTGGTGTCTGGAAACGGCGGAGCCGGCGAGTTTCAGCGAGATCGACCCCGAGTGGAGCCAGGCCGAGCAGATGTTTGAGTTTTTCTTCTTCAGCGTGCTGAACTTCTCCTTTTTCGGCTTTGGCGATGTGACGCCGCAGACCATTCCGGCCAAGCTGGTCACAATGATGGAGGTGTTGCTGGGCTTTTTCACCGTGATCTTCCTGCTCTCAGACTTTGTCAGTCTCAAGGATTCGCTGCGCGTGCGGAAGCCGAAGGAGGAATGATCCGCGTCTTGCACGGGAGGGCGGGCGCTCTACGCTGGGGCATGGACCGACCCGCCGCCATTGCCCAGATCCGCGAAGCCTGCAAAAACATCGCGCTGCAATTCATGAAGATTCACCCTGCCGTGCCCGGACTGGCCGACGAGGAGACGCAGAAGGAGTGCTTCCGCAGCGTGCATGAGATGACGATACTGCTGGAGACGATCAAAAAGAAGATCGGCCGTCTGGAACGCGCCGACGACAGCACCTTGCTCTGACATTTGGCTTACTTGCCCGAACTCGTCCCTCAAACGACAATCAACCATGAAACACGTCATCATCTGCCTCCTCCTGCTGGCCACCAGCCTACAGGCCGAGGTCAAACTGCCCGCCATTTTTTCCGATGGCATGGTACTGCAGCAAGCACAGCTCATCCGCATCTGGGGCACCGCTGAAGTCGGCGAAGACGTGAAGGTGACCTTCGGCGATCAGTCCCACAGCTCGCTCACTGACCCGACCGGCAAATGGTCGATCACGCTGAATCCGATGAATGCCAGCGCCCAGCCCGCCGATCTGGTGGTGGCTGGCAAAAACACGATCACGCTGAAAAACGTCCTCGTCGGCGAGGTGTGGATCTGCTCCGGCCAGTCAAACATGCAGTGGACGGTGCAGCAGGCTGGCAAGGCGCAGGAGGAAATCGCCGCCGCCAATCACCCGCAGATCCGCATGTTCAATGTCGAGCGCAGCCCGAGCATGACACCACTGAGCGACTGCAAAGGCGTGTGGAAAGAGGCCTCCAGCGCCAACGTGGGAGAGTTCTCCGCCGTGGGCTACTTTTTTGGCCGACACCTGCATCAGGTACTGAAGGTGCCGGTCGGCCTGATCAACACCTCCTGGGGCGGCACGCGTATCGAGGCTTGGACGAGCCACGAGGCACTTGAAGAGCGCCCATGTGCCGCCGAAATGCTCGCCGACTGGAAGGATGCCGTCGCCAAATGGGATGGCCCCAAGGAACTGGCCGCCTTCGAGCAAGGTAAAGCCGACTGGCAAGCACAGGTGCAGAAGATCGACGCCGAAAACGCCAAGCTGACCGCCGACCAAAAGAAGACCAAACCACAGGCACCGCGCCCACCGGAAGCCCCCACCAAGACGCCGCACCACCCCAGCGTACTATTCAACGGTATGGTGGCTCCGTTGATCCCATATGCCATCAAAGGTGCCATCTGGTATCAGGGTGAGTCCAACCAGCGCCGCGCCTTCCAATATCAGGAACTGCTGCCCACCATGATCAATGACTGGCGCAAGCAGTGGGTGGAGCCATTCTCGTTTTACATCGTGCAACTGGCAAACTTTGGCAACGGCAAGCCCGTGTCCACGGAACCCGGCGTCCCCGACACCTGGGCCGAACTTCAGGAGGCACAGACTCTCACAGCGCAAACGCTCGACAAATGCGGCATCGCCATCATCAACGACATCGGCGAGCAAAACGACATCCACCCCAAGAACAAACAGGAAGTTGGCCGCCGTCTCGCTCTCTGGGCCTTGGCTCAGGACTACGGCAAATCCGGTGCCGAATACTGCGGCCCACTCTACCTTTCCTCCGTCGTGCAGGGAGACAAGATTCGCGTTCAGTTCACACACACCGGCTCAGGCTTGAAAACCCGCGATGGGGGCGAACCGAAAAATTTCCAGATCGCCGGAGCCGATCAGAAATGGGTGTGGGCCAAGGCCAAGATCGACGGCAGCGAAGTCGTCGTCTGGAGCGACAGCGTGCCGCAACCGGTCGGTGTGCGTTACGCGTGGGCCAGCTGGCCTGAGGATGCCAATCTCATCAATGCCGAGGGTCTGCCCGCCTCCTGCTTCCGCACCGATGATTTCCTGCCGTCCACTCTCGGCGTCGTGTCGCCCTTCAAAGAGGCGTCACCGGCAAAGCCAGCACCCGTGAAACCGTGATCGTCCAAGCCTAGCGTGCATCTCTTCCTAGTTGATCCTGACACCGCACCGTTCCTCGCCGATGAACTGCGCCGCGCCGCGATTGATGCTGCGCAGCGCGAGATCGAAGGCCTCGGCATCGCTGCGGATCTGAAGCTGGATGGACTGCTGCTCGCCTTCGCGAGACAAACCCTGCCCGCTGCCGCCGAAATCCAGGCCGCGTCGATCAATGCATGGGCAGATCGCATCATCGACGCCATCGCCGGAGTATTTCCTGATGACCAGCCCTGGCGTCTGCATCTCTGGCCGCAGTATGGCGAAAGCAAAGCCGGGCAGCATCGCTGTGAATTGATCCATGCCAGCCTGGTGGAGCGCCTGAAAAAACGGCGCAGACGCCTGCTGCGATCCTTGATCGAATCCGACGCTGTATTTGATGAGCAAACGTCTCTCGTGCAGTGCATCCTCACGTCCCCCGAAACCGGCTGGCTTTCCACCTCACGCGCACCACAGCCTTATGCGCTGCGCAGTTTGATTTCGAGCTTCCCGCGTGGCGAAGTGCCGCTGGCCGATG
>NCCR01000099.1:0-3634 GCA_002279765.1 Verrucomicrobia bacterium 12-59-8
TTCACTTGGTTTTGGGGTGTCTAGTTTGTCACTCCCAACACGCAACCACCATAATCTCATAACGTCACAGCTGGCCCGAATTTCGGGGTCCACCTCAGCACGCCACCCCCCTTTTAGTCCTCTAACAAACCAACCGAGCGCCCCCTCTCCGTTGGGATCAATTAATGCTGCGGGAGTATTTTTTACATAGTAATATAAATTTGCCCCTTCAGTTAATTCCGCGTCAAACAACGGATCTCTAGACAGCCACCGTCCCATGTCGCTATTGTAGGCACGGTAAGGCGCAAGCCACAGGCCGCTCCATTTGTGATTGACATGTCCTGTATAGCCGTGCAGCACAAGTGTCTCAGCAGTGGTGCCGCCATCAAGCACTGTACGTTTGCCCCAGAGATCGTAGTCGTAGCGGGCGGTCAGTGTTGCGCTGGTGGGATCGCCACTGGTGCCGTCGAGGAGCATGACTTCGCGGATGCTGCCGAGGTGGTCGGTGGTGTAGGCATAGAAAATAAGTTGCCAGGCATTATGCGCGTACATCAAGACTTAAATAATTGAAAATCAAAGTCAAATTGAGGCGGTCGCGCCAACCAATCAGGCGCGTGAGCACGCGACGTTGAGGTGGATGCCACCCATCCGTGCCTGGGCAGTCGTGGTGGTTGCCGGGCGGGCCGGTGATCCGCCCGTCCTCACTCCTTCACAAAATCCCGCATCTCATACAGCTTCGGGTCCCGCATCGGTTGCTTCCGTGCAGCCTTCGCACGCGTCAGCATCTGTGAAAACAGCGCATCCCCCGCCTCGCCTTCATCCATCCCGCCAAACTGCTCCTCCAGTTTTTCCGGATCTTCGCCTGCTTCAAGACGGCGCACCATCTCACGCAGTTCCGGCGGCGTCTTGTCACCCATCATCTCTGTCATCTTGCGCATGAAATGACCGAGCTGACGCGGATCAGGATTCTCCTCGTCCATGCCCCCCATCTCCCGCTCCATGTCCGCCATGAAGCTTTCCATCTTCGCATCATCCACCCCCGCAAACGGATCATCCGCCGTCTCCTCCTTGGCCTTCCCGATCACCGCAAACGCCGACACCCTCTTCTCCATTCTCAAACCTTCGCCATCCGGGCACACCGGCAGCTTGTCCCGATACGCCAGCGTCCGCGCCAGGAATGAATACAGCTTGTTGTTATCAGGGCAGTAGAACTCGTAAATCGGCATGAGGGTCGGAAAAAAACTTTCTCCCGACCATAGCCGGTCCGCCGTGCCGCTCAAGCCCCGCCATTTTGAGCCCCCCAGCAAATCTTCGCTTGGCAGAACCGCAATTCATCGGCACTCCATGCTCAGTGTCCGCCCTCTTCACGCCCCCCGACCACTTCCGCGAGCTCTCGCACGCTGAAATTTTCCCCGACCCCGCCCGCCCCCTCGAAGTCGATCTGGGCTGTGGCGATGGCACCTTCCTCACCGGCATGGCCGCGCAGCACCCCGAGCGCGACTTCCTCGGCGTCGAGCGCATGCTCGGCCGCGTGGACAAAACCGCCCGCAAGATCGAACGCCACCAGCTTCCCAACGCCCGCATCATGCGCCTCGAAAGCGCCTACACCGTCGGCTGGATGCTGCCCACCTCCGGCGTCTCCCGCCTTCACCTCCTCTGCCCCGACCCCTGGCCCAAGAAAGGCCACACCGCCCGCCGCCTCGTCAACCAAAGCGAGTTCCTCGACGGCCTCGCCCGCATCCTCACCGACGACGGCGAATTCCTCCTCAAGACCGACGACCAGCCCTACTTCGAAGACGCCCTCGCCAGCTTCGCCACCCGCGAGCACCAGTTCACCCGCCTCGACTGGATGGCAGAAAATCGGACGTTAAAATCCGACCATGCTCCGCCGTTGCCTCCTCCTTGCCCTCTGCCTCAGCATCAGCCACGCTGACGAAACCCGCACCCGAGTCGCCCTCGCCGGCGATTCCACCGTCACCGATAAAGCCGGCTGGGGTGCCGCCTTCGCCAAACTCCTCGGCCCCAACGCCGAATGCCTCAACTTCGCTGCTGGCGGCCAAAGCACGAAAAGTTTCCGCGACACCGGCAACTGGAAGAAAGTCATCGACTCCAAGCCCGCCTTCGTCCTCATCCAGTTCGGCCACAACGACATGCCCGGCAAAGGCCCCAAACGTGAAACCGACCCCGCGACCACCTACCCGGAAAACCTGACCCGCTTCATCCAGGAAGCCCGCGCCATCGGTGCCAAACCCATCCTCGTCACCTCCCTCACCCGCCGCATTTTCGACAAAGACAAAATTCGCGGCGAACTCAAACCCTATGCCGATGCCGCCACCAAAGTCGCCACCGAACAAAAGGTCCCCCTCATCGACCTCTTCACGCGCAGCGTGGACCTGCACAACAAGCTCGGAATTGCCGAATCCGACACATTCAATCCGCCTGGAAAGGACGCCAAAACCATCGATCACACCCACCTAAACTCCCACGGTGCCGAAGTCATCGCCTCCATCATCGCCGAAGAACTCCACAAAGTGGCCCCCGATCTCGCCAAGCTGCTGAAGTAACCCTGCGCAACGTGTTGCAGCTTGGCGCTGCCTCCAAAGACGTTTATGATCCCAGCGTGAAATTGGCTGGCCAGCTACGAGGATTCAGGCACCTTGCGGGGGTGCTGCTGCTGGCGTTGGCTTCGCCAGCTCAGGCGCAGACCACCGCAAAACCGTGGGCGGAGCGTGAGACGAAGCTGGCAAACGAGTATCTCTCACTCCTCGTGCAGCAGCCAGAGTACGGACGAGTGCTGGACCTTCTATGGGCGCTGTACGAAAAGCATGATGCGACCAAATTGCTCGTCGAAAACGTCTCACAGCAGGCGGAGAAATCCAAGTTTGAAGCGGTCAAAATTGTCGAGGCGCATTTGATCCGCCGCAGCGGAGATCTGAAACGGGCCGCACAGCTCTATGACGCTCTGCTCAAGACGGATGCGAAGAACCTGATCGTATTGAAATCACGCGCCGAGGTGGCACGAGAGCTGTCGGACCCGGCCACGGCGTTCACGCTGATCAAAAAGGCGGCTGAACTCATTCCTGCGGATGATCCGCAGGGACCGCAGATGTGGATTGAACTGGGAGGCATGGCCATGGCCGGAGGGAAGAATGCCGAAGCTGCGGATGCCTATGAGAGGGCGGCCAAGCTGAAGCCGCAGGACATTGATCTGGCCCGCCAGGTGGCGCAGCTGCTTTTGCAGGCTGGATTCCCAGAACGAGCGGCGAATTTCTTCTCCCAACTGGCGGATCAAAAAGACCCGCAGCGCAAGCTCGACGCGCTATATGATCTGGCGCGTATTTACGAACATGCCGATCAGTTCGCGAAGGCTGACAAGGCGCTCACGGACGGACTGGCTCTACTGCATTTCCGTGATGGTCGTTATCTTGACTTTTTCCGCCGGCGCGTGCGGCTGCATGAGCGCTTCGGGACACTGGATGATTTGAGCAAGTCCTTGGTGGAAGCAGCCAGCAGCACACCGCCAACTGAGCAGGCGCTGCTGGATGCCGCACGTTTTTTTGAGCTGACTGTGGAGCCGGACGAGCGGGTGCGCTGGCTGCGCGCCTTGGTCCAGGCCGTTCCCCAGGTTGAAGACTACCGTTGGGAGCTGGTGCGA
>NCCR01000099.1:3665-6591 GCA_002279765.1 Verrucomicrobia bacterium 12-59-8
AAGGCGCCGCCGAGGCGGCAAAGCTGCTCGATGAACGGCTCAAAAACGACGGCGGTGATCTGCCGGCCATAGTGCTGCTACGTTGTGAAGCCGATTTGCGCAGCGGCGATGCGAACAGCGCCAAGCAGCGCCTGCTGAAGCTGCTGGAAGTGCAAAACTCATCCGACGTGGAAAAACAGATTCTGGGCTTTGCGCAAACACGGGCGCTTGATGCGGTCATCGAAAAAATCCTGCGCGCTCGCGTGGAGCGCGATCCGCAGAAAGCAGAAGCGGTCTTTGACCTGGCGGGGTTTTTCCGTGCGCGCCGTGATATGGTGGCGGAAGACAAGCTGCTGCATGGCTTCACCGACAGTGCGACGACTCAGGAGGAACGGCAGAAACGGCTGAGTGATGCCTCCACCTTTCTGGCGGCTAGCAACAACCTCGACAGCGCGATCATCCTGGCGCGCGAAGCGGTTTCCAAACAGGGCGCAGGCCGCGATGCCTGGCTGCATCTGGCGGAACTTCTCGCTGAACAGGGGGAGAATGACGAGGCGGCGGAATGGATCGAAAAAGCCTGGCATGCCAGCACCAACGACGAGGAGCGAGTGGATGTGGACGAGCGCATGCTCTCGATCCTGATGGGCGACACCAAGGCGGCGGTCAAGCCGGTGGCAAACGGCGAGTTCAAACTGCCCGATGCGTTTACCGGCACAAACTTCGCGAGCGATGACACCGAAGGCCCCCAACGCGAGAAGCTGCCGGAGCCGGTGCTGGAATTCGCACATCGAGCCATCGCCACAGCCAGGCAGGCCGATCCTAAATCCAAAGATGCGCAGGCCGCCAGATTTCGTGGCTACTGGTGGGCGGTGCGCACGAGCCAGTTCGAAGCTGCCTACCAACTGTTGAATACTTTGGCATTTGATCCGGTGACGGAGAAAGAGCAGCCGGTGTCGCTGGTGGTGGAGCAGTTGAAGCTGGATCTGGCGCAGGAGGATGACAATTTTGCGCTGATGGAGCGGCAGCTGCGACGGCTCTCAGAGCTGGATGCCCCGGGACGTGTGCGGTACACGCTTCGGCTGGCGGAGTTGCTGATGGAATCGGAACGGCGGGTGGATTCAGAGACGAGCAGTCCAGGATGGAAAAGCGACAATCCAATGCCGCCACCGGGCATTGCTGCGGCGAAGCTGCTGGAAAAGATGTATCGCGAGTTTCCGGACTCCGGGCAGCTGCTTTCGGCGCTGTCCCAGATCTATTTCCTGCAACGCCGTGCAGACGATGCGCTGGCGCTATGGAAGCAGGCTGTGAAGCGCGTCGAAGGCCCGGCGGCCATCCCGCTGCTGGAAAATTATGCGGACATCCTGCTGCGGCAGCATCGCATCACGGACCATGTGGAGGTGCAGGTGCAGATTCTGGAACGTGAAACGGATGTAAAGCGCCGCCGCGAAGGGCTGCGTCGATGCATTGACCGGCTGACGTTTTCAGACGCGAGCGGCGGTGAACTGGCACCGAGCGTGGCGCGTGACCGCCTGAAACTGCTGGAACGCGCACTGCTGGAGCGGGTGCAGCGGCATCCATTCGACGGGTTTTATCATGAGGCGCTGGCACAGGTGTATGAGCGCGGCGGCGATCATGTGAAGGCGTTTGCCAGCATGAAGCAGGCGTATTACACCGCGCCGGACACACCGTTTTCGCTGGATCAACTGCGCGATGCGGCGCTGAAGGTGGCGGACTTGAAGTCGGCGATTTATTTCCAAAAGCAGATCGCGGCCATGGCCCCACCGAAGGAGATCGCAGCGGAGTCGCGGCGGCTGGTGGAACTGCTGGAGCAGACGTTTCAAATCACAGAAGCGGACCGGGTGCGGCGGCGGTTGGAAAGCCGGTTCGCCCAGGATGCGACGGCGCTGGAGGAACTGGCGAAGTACTATCAAAGTTCCGGACAGGATGAGGCGGAACGACGGGTTTATGAGCAGATGACGCAGGTGCGCTCATGGGATGGTCGTGCGCGGCTGCGGCTGGCGCTGAAGTGCCTGCGTTTTGCCGATGAAGCAGAGGCGGAAAAGCAACTGCAGGCGGTGCTGGCCGCGCCAGTGAAGATGCGCAATTATCCGACCAGCGGCGTACGTGCCCCACTGCCGCTGACGGATACGCGGCGCACCGGTGGAGGAGTGACGACGGGGGACATCGTCACACTGCTGGATTTCGCCCCTGCTCTGGAGCGCAAGGATCTGGACGCGCTACGGGCCTTTCTTGGCCAGCCACGGGCGGAGTTTGCCGAACTGCCGGAGGATGCAGCGCTGGTACGGCTACGGGCGATCGAGGAACTGGCGAAACTGCGCCAGGCCCATGGTGGCGAGGCATTGGACCAGTGGATCAAACGGTGGAGCACCGACGCGCAGGCAAATGCTGTGGAGAAGCTCTGGGCGCTGTATTATAGCGGAGCAGGAGCGGGGTTCCGCGTGGTGCTGAAGCAGGTGCTGCCGGACACCACCAAGCTGGAGGCGCAGTTTGCCATGCTCTGGCTGACGCTGCATAGCCATGGAATGGATGAGGCGGTGCGCTGGGCAGGCGAAAAAGGCTGGTCACCCGAAGTGCTGAAAGCACGGGCAGGCCTGCTGCAGGCCTGCGTTTCGATGTTGGTGGACGTGAACGGTTTTCGTTTTCGTCCAGACAATCTCGCAGAACTGGGCGTCAGCCAGGTGCTGCGCAACTCCGCACTCGTGGAGCTGACCCGCAAGCTGCAGGACAAGCAGCGCTATGACGAGGCGCTGGCGCTCGGCGTCGGCCTGCCGGCCAATTCACCGGAGATGGAAATGGACTACTCCCTGTTCCTCGCACGCATCGCCGAAAGCGCGGAGCGCTGGGATCTGGCGCGGCAGTACCTCGGCGTGGCGGTACGCGGCCCGGTGGCGGCAGAAAACTACCGCACCACCTACGATCCGTTTTG
>NCCR01000099.1:6632-21498 GCA_002279765.1 Verrucomicrobia bacterium 12-59-8
CCGCATGACAAACTCTGAGCAACAGCGCGAGGAGACGCTGCAGGGGGCATGGCGCAGACTGCAGCGCACCCAGCCTTCGGCGCTGACGGCCATTCGCAAGGCGGCGGTTGCAGGCCTGGCAGGTGCGGATCAAACCGGCGCAGACACATTGGGCCGGTTTCTGTCCGGGCCGTTTATCGCCCAGCGTGACATGACAGACACCAAGGGCAGTCTGCTACCGCAGGGATCGTCACGCTATGAAGAACCACCACATTTGCGCAGCCTGTGGGAGGAAACGCGGGAGATTGAGGCACTCCTGGTGCAGCAGGGCCTCGGCGGCGTGGTAAAGGGCGCAAACACCACCATCGCTGGGCTCTACGAAGCCACGATGCTGGGACCGCGCTCGGATTCAGAATTCGGTGAATGGCGCATCAATGCCCTGCTCGGCAGGCTGCGCGGAGTGGACTACCCCACACGGCGGCGGCTGATTCGCGAGCACCTAGCCGCAGTTGATCTGCGTACGGAGCACTCGGTGGACACCCTCGGCAATCTCGGCAGCCGTTTGGAGAGTGCAGGCTTTGTGCGCGAGGCCATCGATATTTACAGTATGCTGCCAGACCGTGCGCCGTCGAATCCCGACTATGCACTGTGGCTGCTGCGCGTTTGCGAAACCTCCATGGAGATCGAGCCGGGGCTGGGCTTTGCCCTCAAGCTGCTGCTGGCCGAACCACCGCTCAAGCCGCCACAACCTGGAGATGACACCCTGCGCGAGAAGCATGCCCTTTTCCTTGCGCGCAATTTCAATGTGGACGAGCTGCGTCGGCAGGGCTTCCGCGAGCAGTTTTCACAGGTGCTGGAGCGCCGCCGCCCGCATGAGGTTTCCTACCTGCGTGAACTTGGCCTGCTACAGGAACGCATGCACAATGACCTGGCGGCGCTCTCAGCCTGGGATCGTCTGCACGCCTGCTACGTGGCGAATGATCAGGCCGGCACCGATCTCGATGTCGAGGCCAGTTTGCATCGCGGTCAGATCCTGCAACGCCTCGGGCAGCCGCAGGCCGCATTGAAGGTGCTGCGTGAAGTCCCACTCGCTGAACCGCTGGACCCTATAGCTCAGGAACTGCTGGAACTGCGCTGCAAGATCGCCACAGCTGCTGGGGCCTGGGATGATGTGCGCGACCTCATGACGCTGTGTGTCGAGCGCAAATCCCTGCCCTGCGTATTGGCACTGGCCACTGGGCTGCGCACGCACGACCGCCCCACCGAGGCGCTGAACCTGCTCACGCAGGCCGACCGTACGATCAAAGGCGACCACGAACGCTTCACGCTGCGGCTGGAACAGCTCAAGGTGCTGGCGGCTGCGGCGGACTGGGCGCCGGAACGCGGGCGGGCCCAAATCGCCGCGCTGTTTAGGACCAGTACCAGGGATCGCGACACACTCAAAGGCATGCACACCTGGCTCAAGGAAGTTGCGGCAGGCAAACAAGCCGCAGGCTGGGCTGCAATGCTGCGCACCGAAGCACGGGCGGGCACCGACAGACCACTTGCAGCGCTGGCGCTGAGCGCCTTCACGGCAGCACTGCCGGAGGAAGCGCATGCGGATTTTATCAGCGCCTGGCAGAAGGTTGAGGAAAAGGACCGGATCTGCATCGAACTCGCCGCCGAAGAAATGCTCCGGGCAGGACGCGCGGCATGGGCCTGGGATGCGTGCGAGATCGTGGCAAGCATTCCCACTTTCCGCGAGCAGGGGCGCAAGCTGCCGCTGGCCGTGCGCGTGGCGAATGCCCTGCATGATGAAGCGACAGTGAAAGAGCTGTTCAGCGAAACTCTGCGGCTGACCTTCCCCGGCGGCGCGCAGACCATCGAGTGGGCGCGGGCCTTTGAGGACACCGGCCATGCCGGGCTGGCGCATGAGCTGCTGGCGGCGGCGCTGCAGCGACTGGAAGACACCGCAGCGCTGCAGCCGGAGCTGTTTGCCGCACAGGCACGCTTCCTCATGCGTCAGCAGGATTTTGAAGCGGCGGAGAATTTTCTCATGCGCATGAACTGGACCATGCCGGCTGAGGCGGCAAAACTCATCTTTGAACTGTACCAAAACTGGGGCAGACTAGCGGGCATCGAAATGGAGCTACCAAAGTTCCACCTACCCGGCGGCGTGAAGCAGGAAATCCTCTTCCTCACCCGGCAAACGACCGCCCAAGCCACGCCTCATCCATGAATCCACCCACACGACTTCTGATCTGCCTCTGCGCAGGCCTGGTCCTGTGCCAGTGCTCCAGTCCGGAGAAAAAGAAGGCGGATACCTCGGAGCTCTCCCTGATGAAGCGCACCACCTCCGGGGTGGACCTGAACAAGCGCAGTTCGTTTGAGAAATACATGAGCGACCCAAAGCTGTCGAAAGGCAGCGCGGGATCGTATTTTCAAAAGCAGTCGCATCACTCCAAAAACTTCAACGGCGGCAACTCGTATGCCGGGCAAAAGCAGTTCAAGACCAGTCAGAGCCTGTTCGGTAAATCCAAGGCCAAAGGACTCGACATGACTTATGCGCTGGGAGACAAGCAGGCGGGCGGCACGAAAAACAGCTTCAAGACCGATGTGTCCCGCTTAGGCAGCCAGCAGGCCCGTGAAGGCAGTTCTTTCTTCGGCGGAGCCGACCAGAATTTCAAAACCGGCCTCGCGCTGCCACGTTCCAAAGGCATCGGCAAAGCGCCGAACATTATCGAAAACTACAATGACCGGGGCGGAAAAAAGAGCGCGTACTCCGAGGATGAAGTGCGAAAACTGCTGAACCGGAACTGAGTCCTGCTGCTGCGGGTACTGCTGGCACCTCTTGTTGATGACGACGCTTGCAGGAGCAACCGGCCTTCCTATTCAACCGCATGCGCATCCTCCACACCGCAGACTGGCATCTCGGCGCCCGACTCGTCGAGCGTGACCGCCTGCCGGAGCATGCCGCCTTTTTTGACTGGCTGATCGACACGCTGCGCACCGAGAAGATCGACACGCTACTGCTGAGCGGGGATGTCTTTGATGCAGCGAATCCGCCACAGGATGCTGTGGGCTTGTATTTCGACTTCCTCAAACGCCTCGCCGATTTGCGCACGGTGAAGGCCGTCATCACCGGCGGCAATCATGACTCCGCCTCTCACCTCAACGCCCCGCGCGAACTGCTGAAGCGCTTCGAGGTTCATGTCTTTGGTCACGCGGGTGAGAACATCGTGGATCTCGGCGAGGCCGTCGTCACTGCCGTGCCCTTCCTTCGAGAACGCGATCTGCGGCAGGCCGCCGTGGGTGAGGCCATGACGGATGTGCAAAGCCAGGTCCGCGCCGCCATTCGTGATCATTATGCCGCGCAACTCGGTGCCTGCCGCGCGCTGGCTGGCAAGCGCCCCATCATCGCGATGGGACATCTCACGGTGCTCGGCGCGAGCACCAGCGACAGCGAGCGCGACATCCACATCGGGAATCTCGGAGCCGTGGGAGCGGATGTGTTCGCAGGTTTTGATTACACCGCGCTCGGTCATCTGCATCGCCCGCAAAAGGTCGTAGGTCTGGAAGCTGTGCGCTACAGCGGCTCGCCCATCGCGCTCAGTTTCTCTGAGGCTGGAGATGCAAAATCGGTCGTTGTTCTCGACACGCAGGGGATGAAAATCGAGACGCTCGCTGTGCCTGTCACACGCCTGCTCACTCGTATCAATGCCAGCCGTGCCACCCTCGCCGCCGATCTCGAAAAAGTCCCTTCATCAAGCTGGGCCGAGGTCACGGTGAAACTCGACGCCCCCGAGCCCGACCTCGACCGCCAAGTTCGCGAAGCCGCCGCCGGCCGCTTCGAAGTATTGAAAGTCCTCGCCGACCTCCCCTCCACTCTCACCTCCACCTGGCAGCACACAGGACCCACCCTCAGCGAACTACAGCCCCGCGAGGTCTTCCGTGAACTGCTGAAGGAAAAGCAGATCGGGGGCGAGGAATTGAGCGCGGTGTTTGATGAACTGCTGGCGATGAGGGAACAAAAAATCACTGCCTGATTCATGCGCCTCCTCGCCGTCCGACTTCAAAATCTCAACTCACTCAGCGGAACGCATGAGGTGCGGTTTGATGCGGTGCCGCTGAGCGCGGCGGGGGTGTTTTTGATCACGGGACCGACAGGCGCCGGGAAATCAACCTTGCTGGATGCGATGACGCTGGCGCTGTATGGCCGCGCGGCGCGCTATGGCAATGACCGGGCGGATGAGATGATGAGCCGGCACACGGCGGAATGTCTGGCCGAGGTGGATTTTGAAACCGGCGGTGAAACGCTGCGTGCGATCTGGCGGCTTCGGCGTGCACGCGGCAAGGCGGATGGAAAACTGCAGCCGGTGGAACGCCGTCTGGCCAATGCCACAACCGGAGAGATCCTGGCCGAGAAGGCGGCGGAGATGGATCGAATCATCGAGGAAAAGACCGGCCTGGATGTGCATCGCTTTTTGCGCTCGGTGCTGCTGGCGCAGGGGCAGTTTGCGGCGTTCCTGAAAGCGAAGCCGAACGAGCGCGCGGAACTGCTGGAGAAGATCACGGGTACCGAGATTTACAGCGATCTTTCGGTACTGGCCTTTGAAACGCACAAGGCGAAGGATGAAGCCGCACGCACGCTGAAGGAGCGTCTCGGCGCGGTGACGGTGCTGGACGATGCAGGCCGCGCACATCTGGAAGGCAGCCTCACCGAGGCGCAAACCAATGCCGCACGACTCCAGACTGAAAGCCAAGTGGCAGCACAGCAACTGCGGGACCAGCGCGAGCATGCGGTCATTGTGGCTGAATTAGCGAAGCTCACGGCATCGCATCAAACGCTTCAGCAATCGAAGGCAGGACTGAGTGCTGAGGTTTCCAAAACGAAGGCCGCTGCTGAAGAGGCGAAGCAGCAACGCGCGAAGCGCGAGCCGATGTGGGAGCAGTCGGCGGGCATGGCTGCGCAGAGCGACCAGTTTGAAAAGCAGCTCGGCGAGAGCCGTGCGATGTATTTAACTTGGGCGAAGGATCAAAAGGAGGCGGCGGCGCGACGCGAGGCCGCCGAGAAGGCGCTGACGGCACATGCTGATGAGACGCAGGCCCTCGAAGCGTGGCTCAAGAAAAACGCGGGTGATGCAGAAATCGGAGAAACTTTGCCCAAGCTGCGTGTAGCTGTGCGCGAATGGCGTGGTGTGTTTGAAAAACTCGCGGAAGGCCGGAAGCGCCATGCGGAGGCGCTGGTGCTCCATCAAAACCTTGGCAAAACGAAGTCGGCTGCGGCTGCTTTGGTCAAGCAAGGCACGGAAGGGGCGGCCAAGGCGAAGAAGGACCGCGCGGAGCTGGAACGGCTCACGAAAGCTCTCGAAGCACAGCGGGAGCTGACAAGACATGCCGAACAGGTGGCGGGTTTTGACGAGCATCGGCAGGATTTGAAACCAGGCGAGGAGTGCCCGCTTTGCGGAGCACTGGAGCATCCGTTTGCGAAGGCGGAAACGAATTTTGAATCGCAGCTTCAAGCTGCTCGGAAGCTGCTCAAGGGCCTCGAACAACAGCATGAGAAAGCGAATCGGGAGCTCGCGATGCTGGAGCGTGAGCTGGCGAAAAACGAGGCGGAGGTGGAGGCAGAAAACAAGCGCATCTTGGAGATCAAGAAGCGCGTGAGTGAGCTGGAGGCGCCGACGGATGGAGTGTTGGAACAATGGAGCGCTGAAGAGGAGCAAAAGCGCGGCGTGGTTCAGAGCAGTCTCTCAGGTGCGCAACTAAAGGAGCTGGACTCACCTCAGGAGGCTGAGCGCGAAATCGGTGCGCTGGAGAAGCGTGCCGCATTGTATGCGAAGAAACGTGATGAGTCGGTGCAGAAGCGCAGTGAACGGCAGAAGATTGAAGGTGACATCCAGCTCGCGCAGCAGGAGCAGGCGGCGAAGACGAAGCGTCTTGATGAATTGAAGGCTGAAGGTGTGACACTGCGGGCAAAGGCGGATGCGTTGAAGGCGCAGTTGAATGACCTGCTAGGTGGCAAGACGCTTGGCGAAGATCGTCAGCAGCATGAAGGTCGTGTTACGGCGGCTGAGAAGATCTGGCGTGAAGCGGAGACAAAACTGAATGCGCTGCAAACACAGAGCGCGGCGACAATGGCCAAGCTGGAGCAGCTTGAAGTACGCCGACAGCCGTTTGCAGGGCAAAGCGTGCTGGATGAGAAGGCCTTGAGCGAACTGGATGCGAACGCGACACGATTGAACGATGCGTTTGCGAATAAGCGCACCGAGCTGGGATCGCTGGAGCAGCAGATCCGCAATGATGATGAGGCACGGAAGCGGCGAGAGTCTGGCGGTGCTGAACTGCAGGCGGCAGAAGCCGAGGCGTTGCGCTGGGGACGCCTGAAGGAGCTGATTGGATCGGCCGATGGCGCGAAGTTTTCACGGTTCGCGCAGTCGCTGACACTGAGGCAGCTTATCGGTCTGGCGAACGAGCATTTAAAATCGCTGGCAGAGCGCTACCGCCTCATGGCTGCCGAAGGCGATGAGCTAGATCTGCGCATTGTGGATCTGTATCAGGCGAATGTGGACCGGCCGATGGAGAGTCTTTCCGGAGGTGAGAGCTTCCTGGCAAGTTTGGCGCTAGCGCTGGGGCTGAGCGAGCTGGCGAGCCGGCATCATCCAATTGATTCGTTGTTTATTGACGAAGGTTTTGGCACGCTGGATTCCGAGACGCTGGAGGTGGCACTGAGTGCGCTGGAGAATCTGCGATCTCGAGGGAAGACGATTGGTTTGATCTCGCACGTCGAACTGCTCAAAGACCGGCTCACCACACAGGTGCGTGTGGTGCGCGGTGCGGGCGGGACGAGCCGGATTGAGGTGGTGGCGTGAGAACGCGACGTTTTCGAATCACTTTTTCTCGAAGACGACTTTGCCGCCGAGCCAGGTTTTGAGGACCTGAGTTTGCACGAGGTCGTCGATGGGGCAGGTCAGTGGATCGCGGTCCACGAGGATGATGTCGGCGAGCTTGCCGGGTTCGAGGCTGCCGGTGTTTTGCTCGGCCTTGAGGAGAAAGGCGTTGTTGCTGGTGTAGAGGCGCAGGGCTTCTTGGCGAGTGAGAGCGTTCTCGATATGGATGGGCTGATCAAGCTTGCGGGCTTTGCGGGTGATGGCGGTCCACATGCCGAGCCAGGGGTTGTAGGGATTGATGCTGCGGAAGGAGCCGATCTTCTGCATGTGGTCGCTGCCACCGCCGACAATGACGTGCTGATCAAAGCAGGCACGCAAAGGCTGGAACCTCGCCATGCGCTCCTCACCGAAGTGTCCCATGAGCGTGCGGCCGTCCATGTGGAGCCAAATGGGCTGAAGGTCGATGCAGACGCCAAGCTTCGCAGCCTTGGCGATGGAGTCTGGGTGCATGAAGTTGCAATGCGTGACGCTGCTGCGCGCAGCTCGGACACTGTGGCGCTGATTCACGTCCTCGTAGGTGTCGATGAGCAACTGAACAGCCGCATCGCCAACGCTGTGTGCGGTGAATTGCAGTCCGGCGGCGGTGACTTTTTCGACGAGCTGTTTGAGACGCTCTGGGGTGATCTTCTGCACGCCGTGATACTGCGGATCGCTGATACCGTACGCTTCGCTGATGCCCCAGGGGTCGATCATCCACGCACTGCCGGTGAGCATGCCGCCATCGAGATAGACTTTGGTGCCGATGATTTGCAGCATGGGGTCTTCTTTCGTCAGAGGATGCTGGATGACTTCGTCGATGGTTTTTTCGCAGGCGGGCCAGAGGCTCATGCTCGGAATTCCAGGAGAGGGACGCATGCGCACGGTGAGGTCGCCTTTGCTGAGCATTTTCTGATAAAGCTCACACTGCTTGAGACTGGAATCTCGATCGGCCACCGTGGTGAGACCGACGGCATTGTAATCGCGGAATAATTCAACCGTGCGGAGGTAGGTGTCCTCTGCCGTGGGATTTTTAACGGACGTGGGTGCCTTGACGTTGTGGCTGAGGCTGCGCAGCAGGCCGGTAGGTTCGCCATTGGCATCCACCTCCATCACGCCAGCGCTGCCTTCCTTCACCTTGTAGTCACGGCTGTAACCGCCGAGCTTGAGTGCGAGGCTGTTCAGCATCGAATCCGGCCCGGTGGAAAACACGACGGGGTTGTTCGGCGCAATGCGGTCCAGCTCCGCACGCGTTGGATAGCGCTTCTCTTCGAGCCGCGTGATGAATATCTGACGGACGCTGATAAGATCGCCCGGCTTGGAGACTTTGACGCGGTCCCCAAGGTAGGCGAGCACATCAGCAATGGTTTCCATGGTGGGAATTTCGTGATCAAATTCGATCATCGCCGCGCCGGGATGGACGTGGGAATCCATGAGACCAGGGAGGACGGTTTTGCCAGCGAGATCGAGCTGCTGCGTGGAATCGTTCTTCAGCGCGAGGACTTCATCGTTGCTGCCCACGGCGGCGATGCGCCCGTCTGCTTCAATGGCGATGGCCTCGGCGATGCGGAAGTCTTTGTCCACGGTGATGACTCTGCCGTGATGGAGGATCAGCGAGGGAGCGGCGTGCAGGGAGACGGATGTCAGGAGAGCAACGAAAGGAGCGAGTTTCATCCGCATACCAACGTCATGAAAATCCAGTTTGTTCTTCTCCGAACGTTGGGCACGTGCTTGGTTGGCCACTCCCCATGGCTATTTCAAATATCGAAAACAAAGAATCCCAAATCTGGGTCTATGACGAAAACAGCCGGTGTGTTGGGAGCATGCCCAACACCCGCGTTGAACTGGCCGGATTTACCTCCGACTTCTTCGTCACTGTCGAAGGCGGCTGGATCCGCACCTATGATCAGGACTGTGAACGCCTTGGCAGCCTGAGCGCCATCGGTGTCACCGTTCGCAGTGTCTCGGGTGGCAACTTCACTATTTCTGATGCGGGGGATGTCAGGATTTATGACCGACGTTGCAAGGAAGTCCGCCAACGCAACTCCTGAGAACTACACCCACATGGCCTGCAGCCGCTTCACGCTCACGGGTTGGGCGGTGCCGAGTTCTTGAGCGAAGACTTGCACGCGGTATTCTTCCATCATCCAGCGGAAGGTTTCGTGCTGAGATTTGGGGACGTGGGACTGCCAGCCGTCGAAGTCGGCGATAAGATTGTATTTGTCGATGTCCTTGGCGGGGCTGGCGATGCAGCGCTCGTTGCGGATCTGGATGGCCTTCAAATAACGCGGGAGATGCTGAAGCTGCTCATGCGGGGTCGAAGCGAGAAGATCGGCAGGAATGAGGCGGGCGAGATCCTGTTCGAGGCCGGGGTAGCGTTTGGGCTGTGCGAGTAGTTTGGCGCGAAGGTCGTGGATCTGCATGAAGAGCGTCTTCACACGATGGGTGACGGCGGGGAGATCGCGCCGGACGGTTTCGCAGAGTGCGAAGAAGCGTTTCTCAGTGAGCGGGAAGGTGGGCTGAAGACGCAGCATGTAGGCAAGGATGTGCTCGTGGGCCTGCTGCGCGAGGTTTGACACGGGTGCCGCTGCGGCAGGCGCATTAAACTGGGTGAGAGCGGCTTGGAAGCTAACCGATTGCTGCGGTTTGGCGGTGGCACCGCCGATGCTGCGGAGTTCTTTGGGCAGCCAGACGAGATCTTTACTCAAGGTGTTTTCAGCGAGCTGACGAACAGCGGCGGGTGTGGGGCGTGCGGCTTCGGCGGAGGTGCGGAAGAGGCGGACGTCGATTTCATTCTCGCGAAGGACTAGGCCAAGGTAACCGAGGATGGGTGTGCCGTTGAGTTCTTCGACGACGATGGTTTCGGGCAGGTCGCCGAAGGACCAGGACTTCAAGGCGAAGCGTTCGACGCGTGGCAGCAGCTTGTCCCAGGCATCGGAGCACAGGTCTTGTTTCTGCATGCTGCCGCGAATGGTGTCGAGATCGCGACTGGCGGCGATGACGGTGTTCTTCTTGGGATCGAGCACTTCGACGCGTGGCTGCAAATGCGCGGGCAGGCTTTGCGGCGGCCAGTCTTCGGCGCGCACTTGAATGCGATAGCGGCGTGTGATGAAATCGGCGAGCGCGTCGAGGAAGGCTTCGCGGCCAGGATCGAAGTCGGCGGCGATTTCGCGGGCCTTGGGATCGATGGGCATCAACTGGCGGCGAATCACTTTCGGGAGCGCGCGCAGCATGACGTTGGCGAGTTCTTCGCGGATGCCGGGGACCATCCACTGGATCTGGCCGCTGGTGAGATGACCGGCGAGCTGCGCGGGCACGCGCACGGTGACGCCGTCGTTTTCCTCGCCGGGCTGGTAGTTGTAGGTGAGGGGCAGCGCGGTGTTGCCGAGGGCGACCTGATCTGGGAACATCTGCAGGTCGGCTTCAAACTCTTCACCGGCGGTGAGTTCCTGCTCGGTGGCGCAGAGGAAGTTTGGCTGCTCGTCGATGTGCTCTTTGACGAAGCGGTTGAGGTCGTGAATGGACGAGACGTTTTTGATGCGCGCGTCATAGAAACTGAACAAGCGCTCCTCGATGGCATAGACGCGATTGCTGCGCACGCGGGTGAGCATCGTTTCAATTTTCTGGCGCAGCTTGTTGTTGTGCGCGTAGAAGCGCAGGGTGATGGGCACCTCCTGGCTGTCGATAAGAGCGGCGCGGATGAACATCTGCGTGGCACCGACGGCATCGACCTTGAGATAGTCGATATGCTGACGCTTCACCTCCAGGCCGTGAATAAGCACACGCTGAGTGACGAGAACGCGCCCGGCTTTGAGATTCCAATGCGGCTCGCTGTATTTGAACTGGCACAGATGCGCGCCGAGTTCCGCGATCCAGTTCGGATCAATCTTGGCCAATGTGCGCGCAAATAGCTGCGAGGTCTGCACGATTTCACCAGCGACGATCCAAGGCGGCTGTCGGCCTTTATCCTGGCCGGGCTTGCCCTTGCCATTTTTTTCGCGGCGTTCGTAAAGATTCGAACCGGGGAAGACAGACACTTCGCGATTGCCTCCGGCCTTGTAGAGGTTGCGCTCCTCCTTCATCGCGATGTGGCCGAGCTGCGCGGCGAGGATACTGCGATGAATGGCGTCGTCGTTTGCCGGTGGCGTTGGCTGGCGCAAATCATCACTGAAGGAATCGCAGAGCTGCTTCCACACATCGCGCCATTCCTGCATGCGGGTGAAGGAGAGGAAGTTCGTTTTGCAGAACTTTCTCAGCGCATTACGCGAGCCACCCGAAGCCTCGGGCGTGGCGTTCCAGATCTTGAGCAGCGTGATGAAATCGGACTCGGGCGCGGCGAAGGCTTTGTGCGCGGCGTTGGCGAGTTCACGTTTTTCTTCGGGCCGTTCGCGCGGATCGGGAATGCTGAGACCGGCGGCAATGATAAGAAGTTCGGGCAGGGCTTTTTCAATGCGCGCCTGCAGCAGCATGCGGCCCAGCGTGGGATCCAGCGGCAGGCGGGCGAGTTCGCGACCGAGCGGCGTGAGCTCGTACGTTTCATTGAGCGAGCCAAGCTCATGCAGCAGGTCGTAACCGGCGCGGATGGCGGAGCTGACCGGCGGATTGATGAAGGGAAATTCCTCAATCTCACCGAGTTTGTAGGCCTTCATGCGCAGGATGACCTCGGCAAGGTTCGCGCGCTGGATCTCCGGCATGGTGAAGCGGTCACGCTTCTCAAAATCTTCCTGCGAGTACAGGCGGATGCAGATGCCGTCCTGTACACGGCCGGCACGGCCCGCACGCTGATTGGCACTGCTCTGCGACACGGCCTCGACGGGCAGGCGCTTGGTGCGCGTGCGTGAATTGTAATGGCTGATGCGCGCGAGGCCCGTATCGACCACGTAACGGATGCGCGGAATGGTGATCGATGTTTCGGCGACGTTTGTGGCGATGACGACGCGGCGTTTGCGACCCGGCTGGAAGATGCGCTGCTGCTCGGCGGAGGCCATGCGGCCAAAGAGCGCGAGAACTTCGAAACCTGAGCCGAGTCGACCATCAAGGAGATCGCGCGTGTCACGAATATCGCGCTCCGTGGGCATGAACACGAGCACGTCACCATCGTCGGTTTCAATGAGGGCGTTTTCGACAGCAGCGGCGGCTCCGTCGATGAAACCGAAATCGTCTTCACCACCCGAGAGCGGTGCGTAGCGAATATCCACGGGAAACATTCGCCCGGAGACCTCGATGATCGGTGCGCCACCAAACGCGGCGGAAAATGCCTCGGTGTCGATAGTCGCTGAGGTGACGAGAAGCTTGAGATCGGGGCGCTTTTTGAGCAGGCCGACGAGATAGCCGAGCAAGAAGTCGATGTTCAGGGAGCGTTCATGCGCTTCATCGAGAATGAGCACGGAATAGTTCCGCAGCATGGGATCGCTCTGGATTTCGGCCAGCAGGATGCCGTCCGTCATGAACTTGATGCGCGTGTCACGGCTGGTGTCGTCGCTGAAACGCATCTTGCAGCCGACCTCACGGCCCCAGGGTACATTCAGTTCTTCCGCCACGCGTTTGGACACACTCATCGCCGCCACACGCCGTGGCTGTGTGCAACCGATCTGCCCGCGCACATCATACAAAGCTTCGAGGCACATCTTGGGCAGCTGCGTGGTCTTTCCCGAGCCGGTCTCACCCGCCAGGATCACCACCTGATGATTGCGAATGGCCGCGACGATCTCGTCACGGCGGGCCGTGATGGGCAGGTCTGCGGGATAACTGATGTGCGGCATGGGACAAAAACGGGCGAGGAGAGTAGGCGGAAAATGGCAGATGACGAATTCCGAATGACGAATGCGCCAAAGATGTATTATCCGGCATGGAAGCCACCCGAACCAAGACATCACCTCATGGCGTATGCGCGGTCACTGGCAAGTCGCAGCCGATGTCCAAACTGCTCGTTCTGCGGGAGCTGCGGCCCAACATTGCGCAAACCCTGCGCTCCCGCCATCCTGAACTGACCGATGAGTCTCTGCTGAGTGCTGAAGCGGTCAATGCAGCGCGGCTGGAATACGTGCGTGATTTGCTGGAAACGCAGATGGGTGATCTGTCGCGTCTGGACGAGGAGGTCTTGGAAAGCCTGCACAAACACGAAGTGCTGAGCGAGCGCCCGCTCTCTGAGACGGAGGAGGTGCAGCATCTGACCTTTGGCCAGCGACTGGCGGACAAGATCGCGGAATTCGGCGGGAGCTGGACATTCATCATTTCGTTCTGTCTGATCCTGACGCTGTGGATCATGATCAATGCAGGAGTGCTGTTAAAGCAGCCGTTTGACCCCTATCCGTTCATCCTGCTGAACCTCATGCTCTCATTCCTGGCATCACTCCAGGCACCTGTGATCATGATGAGCCAGAACCGGCAGGAGGCGCGTGACCGCCAACATGCGGAGGGCGACTACAAGGTGAATCTGAAGGCGGAGCTCGAAATCCGCCACCTGCACGAAAAGGTGGACTACCTGCTGCATCAACAGTCGACGCGGCTGATGGAGGTTCAGCAGATTCAGATCGAACTGCTGCGCGAGCTGGCGCATGGGCGCGACAAACCGCAGGCGTGAATCAGATCGAGCGCGGCAGCGGTCCCTGCGGCACGAGTTTCATATTTTGCGCGGGCAGCTTGGCCCCGTGATTGATCCAGTCCCGGAGGATCTGGACGTCCTTCTTGGAAATGGCATGCCCGCTGGGCGGCATCGCTCCGGGGATTTCGTCAGGAAAGGTGACGACCTGAAAGAAGCGGCTGGCCTCCGGTTTGCCCGGCACAATCCAATGTGCGCCGATGAGCTTCGAGAGCGCATGCGTATCGTTGATCGGCGGCATGGTGGAGAGCCGGTTGTCACCATGGCAGTGGACGCAGTTTGTTTCGAGCACGGTGAGAGCCGTTCCCCAATTTTCAGGCTCGGCACCTACGGCTGCCGATTTGTCACTCCAGACAGGTGGAGAGCAGGAGGAAATCAGGACGAGACACACAGAGGACAGAAGTCGTTTCATGGCTCAGCATGGCAGTATTTAGTGATCTTCACATCGCAATGCTTGCGCAGGACTTGTGCTACTCCTCGCCTTTGAAGTACTCCACTTCCTGCATTTCGAAGGATTTCCTGTGCGGTTTGGTCATCCATTTGCCGGAGTCCGGGTAGTGGATCACGTCCGCCTGCGGCTGGTCGGCAATGACGAAAAAGGTGAGGTCTTCGGAGCCGTTGTTGATCAGCTGATGAGCCTCTCCAGGTGGGAGGACGAGGAAGTCGCCAGCCTTGATGGCCTCCTTGCCTTTCAGTGTGCGTATCTGGCCGCTGCCGCTGAGGATATAATAGGCCTCCCACTGCGCGGTATGCTCGTGGAGCGGGAAATTAATCTTCCCGGGAGGAATGCGCTGAATTTCAAAGTCAAAGGGATGGCCGCCGCCCCAGGTGCCGATGTCCTTCATCCCACCTGCGGCGATCGACAGCGACCGGCGCGCGAGGCTATACTTGCCTTGAGGGGAGTTCTGCGTGGTCCAGGGGAGATCGTCGGCGTGGGCGCGGGTCATGCGGGCAAGTTGTAGCACGCGACGGGCGTTTTGGCGTGCTCTGGAGCAAAGAATTTTCGGCAAAAGCGGCATCCCTACTTGCCAAGTGGGCGTTTCCAATCCAGTTAGAATCATTCTAATTCTAAAATCGTCATGCCCCCCTCCCCTTCACGCACTCCTGCCAAAGCCTCCGGTCTGGACTGCCGCCTCGCGGTGCTGGGTTCGGACGTCCGCCTGACGCCGCACCGGCGCGAGGTCTTCGAAGTCCTCGCCTCCTCGACGGACCACCCCACGGCCTATGACATCCTGGACCGGGTGAAAAGCCGCAGCCCCGGCATGTCACTGGCCACGGTTTACAACTGCCTCGAACACCTGACCTCCAACGGCCTTATCAAGCTCGTCCATCTGGAGCGCGGCCAGTCCCGCTACTGTGCGAACCTGCACGAGCACATCCA
>NCCR01000100.1 GCA_002279765.1 Verrucomicrobia bacterium 12-59-8
AAATTGCAAAGATATTCTGAAAAGTCTGGTAATTTTATAAATCCTCTCGGCTACTTTTAATCGAAAAAGTTATAAAAAAACAACTTTTCCGTGGTTTCTCTTGGGTAGCTCAAACAATACCAAGTGGACACAAAAAATGGAGTATCCCCATTTCTGAATCTCAATTCTGCATACCTAAGATTTCCTTTATCACTTTTTACCGGTTGTAGGAACACCCAGGTAACCCTTGCTGTTCGCCACGATCGTGGCTAGCCGTTTCTTTTCCTCCTCGCTCCATTGGAACGACTTGTCCGTCAGCGCCTCGCGGGCCGCCTGCTTGATTGCCACCGCATTCACCGAGCCCGGATAGACCAGCAGCTCCCAGAGAGAGATGGCATCCGCCTTCACCCGTTTCAGCAGCTGGGTGCAGACGTGCATGCGTACTTCCTCGTTCAGCGGCGGGTCCCAATGCAGCCACACCAGCAGTTGCAGGTACTGCGGGCTCTCAAATGGCAACTCCCGGCTCTGCCCGGAGATCACTTTCTCATTCTCCAGCCAGTCGCCCGTTTTTGCCAGGGCATGCTGCGGCGCGTACGGCACCATCTCAATGGCCTTCTTATTCAGGGTGTCCTTCCGCCACGCCTCCATCTCAGCAGGAGAGGTGAGCACAGCCTGGGGTTTTAACGTGTCCAGAATGCGCACCACAAACTCCCGCGGCAGCACCAGCACGGTGAGCAGCATCGCTAGGCAGCCGCAGAACCAGGGCAGCAAAAACCGCGCGAACGGCCCCGCCTGCGGGTGAGGCAGAATATCTCTGGGCGCTCTCCCGTGTACCTGCACCGGTTCATGATGGGCTTTCGACGACACGCCGTTAGCCAGTTTCACAGCCTCCAGCTTTTGCGCAGCCTGCATGAGCTTTTCCTGCTGCTGTGCAAACTTCATCGCCAGCTCCCACCAGCACTCGGGCAGCACCGCCTTGAACAAATCAGCCCCCTCCATGTCAGCCGTCAGCCACTCCGACAGATGATCCAAAGTCTCACGCTCCGCCTTGCTGCGCCAAGTCCAGGCTGTCTTGGGTTTGCGCAGCCGCACGTCCCAGAAATCACGTTCATCCTGCACGGCGCTGCACACGACACGTCCGGCGGCCAGCCAGCGCCGTGCATCCGCAAGCGCCTCCTGGTGCTCCTCGCCTGCCAGTGGCAGCGCGGCATTGTACAATTGCTCAGCGCGCGAAAAGCGCGTCACGGCCAGGGTCGCTGCTAGGGCCAGCATGATGTCCACCGCGCATGCATTTCTGGAGGCATGCGATGCCACAATGGCATCTGCCAGCCGCGAGAGCCTGTGCGTCTCTCCGCGTGCGGCCCAGCGCGACGCCACCATGCACGTCACGTTGACCTGGCCGCTGCCCATTTCTATAACCAGATCGGGAATGCGTGCCATTTCTGCGAGCTGGTCCTCGTCCTGCTCAAACATCTCGGCAATCAGCACGCTGCTCGCCGCTGCCCACTCCGGCTTGGCAAACGCCTGGCAGCAGAACGCATCAAAATGCCCCGGCACCGCGACTTTGCCAGCCACCGCACGCAGCAGGCCTTGGGCGCTGGCGCGCAGTTCCTCCGGCAGTTCTGTCGCTATGATCGCCTCGATGCGCATCATCGTCTCTGCATTGATCGCACTGCTGGAGGCAGCGTCCAGCACCTGGCTGGAGGACATCTTCACGGCGGATGCTGAGGCGCGGTTTCCCATTTTCAGCGCCATTGATAAGGCGAATCACGGCAGATGCAACGCATGCGTCACCTGGGAGGCCAAAACGATCATGCCATGATCTCCTTCGCCACCGTGCCATACACGTCCGTGAGACGGAAATCACGGCCAGCATAACGAAAGGTAAGCCGTTCGTGATCAAGGCCCAGCAGCGCCAGCACCGTCGCGTGCCAGTCATGGATGTGCATCTTGTTCTGCACCGCCTCGTAGCCGTAATCATCCGTCATCCCGTAATTCATGCCGCCCTTCACCCCACCGCCGGCCATCCACATGGAGAAGCCTTTGTTGTTGTGATCGCGCCCGTCCTCCCCCTGGCTGTGCGGTGTACGGCCAAATTCACCGCCCCAGATGATCAGAGTGTCCTTGAGCAGTCCCCTCTGCTTCAGATCGGTCAGCAGACCAGCGATGGGTTTGTCGATCGCCCCGGTGTTGCGTTCCAGTGAGACCTTCAGATTGAAATGCTGGTCCCAGTTGCCATTCGTGAGCTCGATGAAACGCACGCCGGCCTCCACAAACTTGCGCGCCATCAGGCACTGCCTGCCAAACGCGTCCGTCTCCTGTTCGTCAATGCCATACAGCGCCTTCGTCGCCGCTGTTTCCTTGCTCAGATCCATCACCTTCGGAACCTCCGCCTGCATGCGAAACGCCAGCTCATACGACTCGATCACGCCTTCCACTTCAGCGCTGACACCGCCGTCCTGCTGCATGCGCGATCTGTTGAGCGCCTGCACCAGATCCAGCTGGGTGCGCTGCTCTGCGGTCGTGTAGCGGTCGTTTTTGATGTTCGCCACCGTGGCCTGCTGGTCCATGCCACCAAAGCGCCGTCCGGCGGCACCACCGCCGGGGAGGCTATTGCCGCCGATCTTGGTGCCCTGATAAATGGCTGGCAGAAAGGCGCTGCCATAGGTGCGTGTCGCATTGCCAGGTGGATTCACGGTGATGAATCCAGGCAGGTTTTCATTCATCGTGCCCAGACCATACAAGGCCCATGATCCCAGCGACGGGCGCACAAACTGCGTCGTGCCGGTATGGAGCTGGGAAAACGCCTGCGGATGCGCCGGCAGATCCGTGGCCATCGAATTCAAGATGCACATCTCATCCGCATGCTTGCCCAAGTTGGGAAACAGCTCCGAGATGTACAAGCCGCTCTTGCCCTGCCGGTTGAATTTCCAGGGAGAAGACATCAGCTTCGCGGTGCCGTAGCGTCCTGCCACTGAAGGTGCGCTCTTGCCGTTGTCCGCAATCAGCTTCGGTTTGTAGTCAAACGTGTCCACATGCGATGGCGCACCCTGCATGCAAAGAAAGATCACATGCTTCGCACGCGGCGCGAAATGCGGTGCCTTGGGTGCCAGCGGTCCCGTGGCGGCCTGCGGATTGGCACGCAGCGCCTGCTGCTGTGCCAGTGCGGCAAAGGCCAGGTAGCCGAAGCCGTTGGAGCCGGTCTTCAAAAACTCGCGCCGGGAGAAGGGTGTCGTGTTCATGATGGGGAGAGGTGCTTTAATTAAGGTAACGAAACTCGGCGCTCGCGATCAGGCTCTGGCAGAAGGCGGACAGCGCGGCGAACTCCGCCTGCGCCTTCGCGTCTTTGCTGTTGCCGCCGCCCTTGGCGATCTGCTGCGGAAAGCGCATCCAGAAATTGCTGATCGCAGCTTTCTCCTGCGCAGTGGGTTCACGGCCAAACGCCAGTTCGTAGGCGTAGCTCAGTCGATCGGCTGCATTGCCCGGATGTTTGGCAATGCGGGCCGCAAACGCATCCGCCGCATTCTGCGCCTGCGGATTGTTCATCAGATACAGGCTCTGTGAAGGCACGTTCGTCGTATCGCGGTCCCCATTCACCAGACTCGCATCAGGATAATCAAAGACCGAGAGCATTTCCGGAATCTGATCGCGAATGATCGGAATATAGATGGAACGATAGGCGTTGGCTTTGTTCGTCAGATCACCACGGAAGATCGAGATCAAGCCCTGCCTGCCTTCGCCAGCACGAGCCACGGGAGAACCATCCACAGGATAGAGATTCAGCGTGCCGCCCACCGCGAGCATTGCATCACGAATAGCCTCCGCCTCCAATCGGCGCTGGTTCATACGCCAGTGCCACTTGTTGTCTGGATCGACGGCATAGTTCGCCGCATCGTAGCCTGATCCCATCTGGTAGGCACGGCTCATCATGATCTCACGGATCAGCTTCTTCACCGACCAGCCGTTCTCCATGAACGTGACTGCCAGATGGTCCAGCAGTTCAGGGTGGGAAGGCTTCTGGCCCATGGTGCCAAAGTTGTCCGGCGTCGGAACGATGCCGCTGCCCATCAGTTTCAACCACACACGATTCGCCATCACGCGTGCCGTCAGCGGGTTGTCCTTTGACGCAATCCAAAAAGCCAGATCCATCCTGCCGCTCCCGCTTTGCGGACTGATGTTCAGCGGCTCGCCTTTCGCACAAAGCACTTCCACCAAGCCACGTGGCACAACATCACCCGGCTGCTTGATGTCGCCACGGATGAGGATAGGGCTGTTGAACGGGCTGGTGCGGTCCAGCACCCCCATCGCCAGAGTGCGTGGCGTTCCGTCTTCATAAAAGAGATCCACGTCCGCCTTCACCTCCTCCGCACGATCACGCGCACCACGGATGCGCAGGAAGTTCGCCGCCCCCGCCTTCTCGCGGTCCTGCTGGCGCATCGCGAAAACTTCCCTCTGCGCCTCGTCTGCGGCGGTTTTTGCCCGCTCATAGTTGCCCTTGAGTTCGGCTACTTCAGCCGTCGAAATTTTGGCCAGAGAGGCTGTCTGCCCGGCAGTGCGATCCAGCTCGATCAATCCTGCGGTGTTGTTGTTCTGCAATTGCTCATACGTGCCAAACAACGTCTCGCTGCTCAGGAAGATACCCGCCAGCGCATAGTAGTCACGCTGCGTCACCGGATCAAACTTGTGATCATGACAGCGGGCGCAGGCCAGCGTGAGGCCCAGCATCGACTGCGAGACGGCGTCGATTTGCTCATCGACCACATCCATTGAGAACTGACGGCGATCGCGATTGTTGTGGCCTTTGGAACCAATCGCCAGAAAGCCCGTGGCCACGATTTTGTTCGCCTGGTCGCGCTTGCCATCAAACTTCAGCAAATCTCCCGCAATCTGCTCCTTGAGGAATTGGTCATAGGGCTTGTCCTTCTTGAACGACTCAATGACGTAGTCACGATAGCGCCACGCATGTGGATAGAGCACGTTCACCTCCTTGCCGCTGCTCTCCGCATAGCGGGCCACGTCCAGCCAGTGCCTCGCCCAGCGTTCGCCATAGCGTTCGGAGTCGAGGTACATGTCGATCACGCGCTTCACTGCTTCGGGCGATTGATCGGCGACAAAGGCCTTCACCTCATCCGGCGTCGGTGGCAGCCCCGTCAGATCAAACGCGATGCGCCGGATCAGTGTGGGCCGGTCCGCATCGCGCACAGGATGCAACCCGTTGGCCTCGATGCCTGCCAGCACAAACTGGTCGATCTCCGTCTTCGCCCAGCCTTCCGTTTTCACGGTCGATGGCTCATGCTTCACCGGCTTTTGAAACGCCCAGTGCTTGCGGCCTACGTCCATATCGATCACCCGTTTGCCACCGCTCGCATTCACCACTTTGTTTTCACGCGGATCCGGTGCCCCCATCTCGATCCACTTCTTGAAGTTCGCGATCACATCGTCCGGCAGTTTCTGCTTCGGCGGCATCTGCATGTCCTGGTTCTTCCAGGTCATCGCTTCATACACGCTGCTCTGCGCGATGTTACCGGGAGTCACCCCCGGATGCCCGGATTCCCCGCCCAGCAGTGTCTCCTGCTTCGTGTCGAGTGTGAGCCCCCCTTTGACCTTGGATGATTCAGCGGAATGGCACTTGTAGCACGACTGGATCAGCACCGGCCGGATGTTTTTCTCGAAGAACTGCAGTTGATCCGGCGCTAGGCCCGCATGCGCCGTCTCGGCGGCATCAGCGGCATCTGCGGCACGCAGGGCCGCCGGAGCAAGTAGCATCAGAAATAGCGTTAGAGTCTTCATGTGAGATTGGCCGTGAATAGGTTGGTTCAACACACCACTCCAAAAATGGTTTCCAGAAATCGCCGGACAGGACTGGCAACATCGATGTTGCCAGAGCCGCCACCACGTCTTCGTTCCCCTCCCTATGCGCCTTCTCCTCGCCTCCCTTCTGCTTGTCAGTTCCATCCACGCCGCAGAACTCGTCGTTCCAGACAATCTCACCTTCACCCGCGACATCGAATTCGCCAATCCCGACAACCAGCATCTGCAGGTCAATTTGGCCCAGCCCAAAGAAGGCCAGCTCCCCTTCCCAGCCATCGTCTGCATCCATGGCGGCGGCTTCCGTGCGGGCAAGCGCGAGGGGTATGACAAACTGCTGCTCACTCTCGCTCAGCATGGTTATGTGGCCATCACCGTCAACTACCGGCTGGCACCGGCCTACCCCTTCCCCGCCGCCGTGCATGACTGCAAAGCAGCCGTGCGCTGGCTGCGGGCGAACGCCACCAAATATCATGTGGACCCCACACGCATCGGTGCCATGGGCGGCTCTGCGGGCGGTCATCTGGCGCAGTTCCTCGGCGTCACCGCCGGAGTCACGCAGTTCGAAGGCGAAGGAAATTTGGACCGAAGTAGCGCCGTCAGCTGTGTGGTCAATTTCTTCGGCCCCAGCGACTTCACCAAGAGCTACGACAAGAGCGTGGATGCCAAGGAGGTGCTGCCGCTCTTCTTCGGCGGCGATCTCAGTACCAAGCGCAAGGAGCACATCATCGGCAGTCCCTTGTATTGGGTGACCCCGAATGCCGCCCCCACCCTCTGCCTGCATGGCACCGCCGATGAATACGTCGCTTATGAGCAGGCCACCTGGATCGTGGATAAGCTAAAGGCCGCCACCGTGGAAGCCGAACTGGTCGGCTTTGAAGGGGCGGGCCACGGCCTGAAAGGCGTGCCCCCGGAACAGACCGAGCAGCTCATGCTCAGCTTTTTTGAGCGGCATCTCAAACCGGCGCCCCACAAATAGCTGTTCGTCGGCATGCTCATTGCATTGGCGGCAAATTGTTCCGCCATGAAAACTCGTGCTTTTCTAAGCAAAAAGCCAAATTATGATCGAACTCCTCAGGTTCATTTTCTAAATATTCTTTTTCAATGACACAGCAGGCAAGAATGCACGGCAACCACAGCTCACTTTGCGTTTTAAACTGCATCACTGGAGAACGTGCCCGGTTTGACGGCGGATTGTTTGTAATCGGCGCGGCACCGCAGTCCAACCTGAAGGTGAACTCACCGCAATGCCCGCAGATTCTTTGCAGGATGACGAAAAACGGTGACACCATGGATTTTCAATTCAGTTGTCCGGTGCTGGTGGACGGTGCTGAAGCGACTTTTTTCAGAATCTTGCCCGGAGAAGAGCACACCGTGGCGGGAGCTGGCCAGTTGCTGGCCTTTAAATACAGTGCCCAGGCGGATGCCTGGATGGCCTTGGGAAGGGACAAGTCATGGCATGTTTACAACAGTGAACAGCACATTTGGAACGGCCCCTTCGGCCCGGAGTTTTTGAAAACATGGCTGGGCCAGTTTTCCGCCAATGCCCGCAAACGCCTGCTTTTAGTTCCTAATGGAATGGAACAAATGGGGTTTTATGTACACGATGCCATGGAGATCCTCAAAATCCCGCCCCCAATGACCCCAGCGGCGGAAAAAACCGCCTGGTTTGACCGCTACAGTGCCACTCCCGATGAACCCGCCGGGACAGCTCCAGAACCTGCGATGGCTGACCAGGAGGTGAACAGTGAATACGGCGAGTTCACCTGCCCGATCTGCTGGTTCAAATTTGACCGGGGTGATGCCATGAACATCGCCGTGCATAACAGCCTGCGCGGTGATCCCCAGCTCGGTGACGAAGCCATGCAGCGCTTCCATGCCACGCGCTTCAATGACCGTGGACAGGCGCTGGATGCGATGGGACTCTCCACCTCCGACCTGGCCTGCCCGCACTGCCGCAGAAAACTGCCGCCGGGATTTCTCGACCTGCCCCATCACATCTTTTCCATCGTCGGTGCGCCGTCATCAGGCAAATCGTACTACCTGAGCGTGCTGGTCAAAATCTTGCAGAGCACCTTGTTTCAAAATTTTGGCATCACATTCCGGGATGCCGATCCCTCGGAGAACGTCATCCTCACGCAGATGAAGACGCAATTGTTTTCCTCCTCGTCGCCGGAGGATGCCTTCCTGGCCAAAACTGACCTCGAAGGCGCGCTCTATGAGACCCTGCCGCGCCAGGGCCGCAAGGTGCGCCTGCCCAAGCCCTTCATCTTCAAGCTGTCCCATCCCGCCACGCCGGACAACGGCTTTTCCATGGTTTTTTATGACAATGCGGGCGAGCATTTCGAACCGACCCGCAACAGCGCGGACTCTCCGGGTGCCCAGCACATCGCCGTGGCTTCTGGCATTTTCTTCCTCTTTGATCCTCTGCACAACACCGAGTTCCGCGCCATGATGAAGGGCGTCACGGATCCGCAGATCAAGACTCACCGCATCGACCAGCAGGATGTCATCCTCGCTGAAACGGAAGTCCGCATCAAAAGCCTGCTCGGGCTGGACTCCCGGCAGCGCGTCTCCACCCCCCTCGCGGTGATGGTGGGCAAGTACGACACTTGGTACTCCCTGCTGGGTGATGAGCCTCTCCTGCCAGTCATACAGGATGGCATGGTCAGGCTCGACCATATCAAGGCAAACTCCACCCGCGTGCGCAATCTCATGGTGCGCATCTGCCCTTCCATCGTGGCCAATGCAGAAGCCATCTCCTCCAACGTGTGTTACTTCGCCGTCAGTCCGCTGGGCTCCTCCCCGGTGGAGTTCCTCGACCGCGAAGGCACGCCCCGCATCGGCCCGGATCCGAAGCAGCTCAATCCCCGGCATGTGGAGGCACCCACACTCTGGGTGCTCGCGCAGGCTACGCCCGAAATGATGCCCTCCACCTCCACGAACTGATCCAATGGCCTGGCAACTCATCTATACTAGTGCCCCCCGCCTTCTCGAAGCAGGCCGCACCGGATTCGGCACCGTGGCCAGACATCGTGCCGTCAGTGGCATGCTCTCTGCCTTGGTGGAACGCTTCAGTCAGTTCGCCCGCCTTCCGGGCCATGATCCCCGGCGCATCGTTCATGCATACCGCATCCTCAACGTGGGTTCGAGCACCTTTCATGTCCTGAGCTGTCTGCAGGACGCTGGCTCGGACTACACCGGACGTACCAATCACATCGCCCATCACCTGATCGCCGAAGCACGCGAGATTCGTGCTCTGAGCGCCGCAGGAATGACGCCGGCAGATGTACTACTCGCAATGTCTTGGCGCAGTTCATGGAGCGAAGGCCCGCGCTACCTTGACCCTGCCGAGGAGGTGGATCTGTCATCCTTCACCGCTCCAGCCGCTCAAGCCTGGGCCGCAGTCACCGGCAATCCCGCCACCGCCGGTATTCTTTGGTGCCGTGAAGCACAGCGTGGCTGCTATCTCATCACACCTTCTGGCATTAGCGCACTGGAACTTTTTCGCGAGTCCTTGCTGGTGGAGCCATCGCATGCCTGGCAGACACGCTTCACCACCTGCCTGGAGCCGAATGACGATGTGGCGGACTTCCGCTGGGTGGCGCTTTCATCCTCCTCCCCCATGCGCGGACAGGTGGAGACCTCCAACCGCCTCGTCCTTGATCTCACCCGTCCTGACACCCTGCCGGAACCGCCGCCACCTGAGATTGCCCATCCTGCCGTTGCCCCCGTCAGTCCGGCAGCACCAGAGCCTGCGTACTCCACGCCAGCACAGGTCCATGAACCCATGCGTTCGTCAGGTGCCGCATCTGCTCCCGTCAGCACTATGGGCGCCTGGTCGCCTGAGCCACGGCGTAAAGCAGCGAAATCAAACAAGAGCTTCATTGGTATCTCTCTCATCATTGCCGCCGTGATGATCGTTGTCGTGCTGGGCGCATTGCTACGGCAGAACAACCTGCAGGTTCAGGCGCGCACGGACTATGAACAACAGATCGCCAAAACCTGGAAACATCACCTGCTTGTCCTCACTGACACGCGCAAGATGCTCGAAGAGCAGTCGGACATGGAGGAAGGAACAGCGCTGCTGAAGTCACACGAAGATTTCTTCCGCAGCATGCAGCAGGTGCTTCACCAACCGGGAGATCCCATTGAACTCCCCTTGCCTGCACAAACTCAGGATGATCTCAAAGAGCTCAGAAAACTGCTGGATGAATGGGCAGAGCTGCATGTGAGCGCCTGGGCCAAGGTGCAATCCGACAAGGTTACAGTGACAGCAATGGACATTCTTGAGACCTACCGCAAATGGCAGGACTCTCGCGCTGCCAAATGGACGCAGCTGACCAATTACCTGAATCTGAAAGTCACTCCGCCTCCCGGCGAGGAAGAGGTTCAATCACTGCAGGCCACAGCCAAGGAAGTGCTGCGCCATGCGGAGCCCGCGCGCGATACCCACTCGAATTGGGAAGAGGTGTTTAAACTCCCCGGAGCCCCGCAGGACAGTACTGTTCTCGAAGCGCTGCAATGGCTTAAGCTCTGGGCTGAACTGGATGATGCCAGCTCCGATTCCAACACCATTGCGCAAAAAGCCGCCGCCAACGACTCTCTGCCAGATTGGCTGCGCGCCAAGGCTGCAGGGGTGAAGAAGGGAGATGACAGGAAAAACGCTCCTAAGATGGCAGTAAAGGCTGACGACCCGCACGCTCAAGAGGCGCCAAAACCAGTGATCAAGATCGAGGATGCGGATGCGATCTCCGCCACGAATAACATTTATCTTTGTCTGCTCCAGACCAATGAAGATCCGGTCGGTAGAATCACCGACCTGCCGGTCTCTACCGACATGCAGTTGTTCATCGGCACAGCCTGGGAAATGCATCCGCCCCCGGATGGAAAGGCCGAGCCCAAAAGCGGCGAACTGAAAAAGCGGTTATCTTTCAGCCAGGACGACAATGAGGAGCTCAAGTTCGGTCCCTCCTTGTTTGCAAAACTGACCGAAATGATCGTCTTCTCCAAGGATGGCAAACTGACCGCCATCCCTGAAGAACTCCGCAAATCTCCCGATGGCGTCAGGATCGTGGCGCGCAGTAAGGACGGAGTACAGGTGCTGTTTGATCTGCGGCTGATCCCAATCAGCAGTGCCTCCTCCCGCCCCATCCTGACACAGGCCATTGAAACCACGGTGGACAATGCCTCCACCGTAACGCTCAACCTGCCCGCAGGTTTCCTCAGCCGGTTGCACATCGTTGGACAGCAGGAACCGCCTTATGTCCTGAGGCTTGACGGGCCCGCGACCCAGAAGAAGTTTTTCACACTGAAATCTGTAGGAGATTCTGCATTCCAAGTCATACCCCCAAAAATCCCAGGCAGCCCCGTGCAGAACCGGACTATTATCGAGAAAGAGATCAAAGAGCTCGAAGCTGGAATTTCAAAGGACGTTGCCGACCTCGCGGAGAATGAGAGCCGCAAGATGTCGCCCGCTCAAAAAACAGAGAGAAAAAAATTCTACGCGAAGTGCAAAGCTGACAAGGAACTCAAACTCCAAGAATTGCAGACAAAATTGCAAAACCTCGGAGGTAAGGCACCCCCGCCTTTCGATCTCATGCCAGGCAATTACATCCTGCTACTGGAGCAGCCGAACAAGCCCGAGCTTTGTCAGCTAAAAGTGGTTCTGCCATCTGGTCATTCCCCATCCAAGCCTACCAATCCGTGAAGCCCCTCCCTCAAGCCATCGAGGCCATCCGCGCCGCCCTCAAAGAGGAGGTGCCACCTTCCGCCGTGGAAGATGCCGCTGACATCTACGCGCAGCTCTGCTCGGATGTCGTACGGCGGCTGGATCTTGTCGCAACCATGCTGCAGAAAGGCAGCGATTACCAGGCCCTCCAGGTGGCCGAAGAAGACCCACCTCTGCTTGATCTCGCGGCCTCAGTGAGTTTCGGCGAAGAAAAGAACTGGCAGATCTATTGCGACACGCACGGGCTCAAAGCGGCACCGCGACTGAACACCCGCATCATTCAGGATCTGGAGGCACTCTATGGCAAAGGCATCTCCGCCAATCATCCGCTCTACAAAGACTTTCGCGCGGCGGTGCTCTCCCGCGACGATGAGAAATCGCTGCGCATCATCAAAACCATCCTCAAGCTGAACCCGCAAGATGGAGACGCCCAGAAAGAACTCCTGCGTCTGGAGAACAAGGGGCTGCAGGAAAAAATCGACCAGCTGCGTGAGGCGCTGAAGACGGATGACGAAGAACGCATTGCCACGCTAACCGAAGGCATCAAGGCCGTTGCGCCCCCATCCAAGCTGGAACGCCTGGATGTTTTCCAAGAGGGCGAGAACATCCGCCAGGCGCTCCGCCGCAGGCAGGCGGAGGCTCGCGTACCAGACATGCTCACCACCATGAAGATGCTGAAGGCGGAGGGCAAATGGCGGCAGGTCGGACAGATGCTTGATGTCGTGGACGCCATCTTCAAGGAGCACAGGCTCGTGCCCGCAGATCATGCACAGAAGACTGCCTTGGAGGATCTGACACTCTTCCTTCAACAAGAAAAGGCCGCCGATGAAAAGCAGCGCAGCTTTGACCGCACGCTCAAAAGCTTTCTCGTCTTTGCGGAGGAGGTGGAAACCCGCCTGCTCACGGGGGCAGGCGTCACGTATGAAGAGATTGCCGAAAAGGACGAGATTTTCGTCAAACGCTGGAAGGAACTGGAAGGCTATCGACTGCCGGTGGCCGCTGAGTCTTTGCAGCGCCTTCGCGCGGCAGGCCAGGAACTGCGGGCCAAGCTGGAGCGCATGCAGCGAACCAAACGTGTGGGAAACATCGCGCTGGCCGCTGCGGCATTGGTGCTGCTCTGCTGCATTTCCGCCATCGGTCTCCATGCCTGGAAGGCCTGGACGCTCACACAGGAACTCGCCTCGTATCAGGCCAAGGAAAACTACAACGCCGCCGAAGGCCTGATCAAGAAACTGCGCAGCGAAGAGGAACTGCTGCTGCGCTGGCCCTACCTCCAGGCCAGGATCGAAGAAGTCAGTGCATGGGCCGCCAAAACCCGCGTCACCGGCAAGCAGGCCGCAGATGCGCTGCTGGCACTCGAGAATTCATTCCAAGGCGAGAAGTCCAGACTAACCGCCACACAACTTGTCCGACAAATCGACGATGCCGGCGCTTTGGTGAAACAGCTGGGAGGCGATGTGGCTGCTGAGCCGAAGAACCGTCTTGCAGCCCTGAAGACCAAGACAGATCTCCATCTCGCGACAGTCCTGAAGCAGCTCGCCACCAGCACCTCCACCACCCTGGGCAAGCTCGAACAGCGCGGCACCGCAGAGCTATCACATGAAAAACTCGCGGCCAATGTCAGCACCAGTTGCACCGCGATCGACAAGGAATTGAAGCCCCTCGAATCACTCCTCAAACCCGAGGTGCCGGCTCTTGCCTTCCCGGCAGATCTGGAGACGCGAATTCGCGCCCTGCGCCAGCGGCTGAACACCTATCAGGAAGACCTCCGCACATTCGCTGCCATCCGCAAAGAGACAGCCAGCGCCGGCTCGCTGGACGACTACCGCAAGGCAGTCACCAAGTGGCAGACCATCAAGTTTGTCGAAGCCTCGCCCTCCCTCAAAATGCTGGATACTCTGCCGACGGAAAAAGCCTTCCAGGCAGCGCTCTTTACCGGCGGTGACCAAGAGGTGCTCCAAGCCATTCTCGATGACAAGTCCGGGCGCTACATGGTTCCCGACACCCTGCTCGAAGCAGAGCTGAAAATAATCCTCTCCCTGCTGCACAACGAGTATTTAAACAACATTTTCGAAAGCACCCTGATGCATTATTCCAGCAGGAAGGCCAGTTCCACCGTGTGGTCCATAGGCAAGCCCGAAGAGGCCGTCATTGGCAGCTCGATCCGCTGGAGCGCCAAATTCTACCAGATCGACCCGGCACAAAAGACCGTCCTGTTTATCATGCAAAGTTTCACCCGCGCTGGGCAGGCAGGAGAACATCAGGGGGATGCAGTGACCGCCCCCCGCCTCAGCCAGACCAGCGAGTTCATGAACCTGCTGGAGATCGGACGCATCAGCGATGAAAAAGGCGAGCGCGTCCTCAAGTCGCTCCTCGAAGTCTGTGACAAGCTGGTGCAGGACCCTCATGGCAGCCCCATCGCCAAAGCCTACGTCCTGCTCAAGCTCGAAGACATGCTCCGCCTGCGCTCGCGTGAGTGGGGGTTCCACTACTGCCCGTCATTGCAGCAGGATCTGCGGATTCTGCACCAGTCGCTCGGCACCACGTCTCTGCGTAGCGAGGACTGGCTCGTGCCGGACATGCGGGAGAAATGGCTGGCTCCACTCGCCGCTTTTTTCAACCCCTTGATAGCGCGCACCTATCTGCGGGAAGCGCTCGCCCACCGGAACTACCTGCGCGCAGCCACCGCCGCTGGACTGAAATTTGCCGGCTATGTGGAGACCAACCTCTCACTGGCCCTCAACCCACAGGGACGCACCGCAGGTGAGTTGTGGGTGATCGGCAGAGAAAACGGCAAGCCGCTCCTCGTGCCAAATCCTGCCGCTGGAAAAGCAGCGGCAGACGCGCCCATAACGATCATGGCCACCGCTTCCGTTCCTTTGAGCCCCGTCTTCTTCGTGCCCGCAGACCGGCAGGCTCTGATACAGCAGTATCAGGCAGCGATGTCCTCCACGGGAGTAGATCTCAAGCCCCTGCCTGGCGAATCACTGTTTCTAACCCATCCCTGATATGAACGAAACAACCTACTCACTGGAGTGGCGCGGTGCCAGGAAGTCCGCGCTATCATATGCCGACAT
This sequence comes from Verrucomicrobia bacterium 12-59-8, assembly GCA_002279765.1. The sequence continues at coordinate 14,596 of NCCR01000100.1, forward strand.
CGAAGCCGGACTCGTCACAGGTGATTTGCACACCCTGTATAAGATCCATGTGAACGGCAAATGGCTCGTGCTGCGGGATTTCGTGGAACAGCAGCGCGCCTTGTTCGTGCCGCCCCCTGCCAGACAGCTCACTCCGCCGCCTCCAATACCGCAGCCAGCCAGCGACACCCTGCCACGGCCAGAACCGCAGTCAGCAGTCCCGCCCCCGACGCCGATGGGCAAGGCCGTGCCCCCGTCGCCGTCGT
>NCCR01000366.1 GCA_002279765.1 Verrucomicrobia bacterium 12-59-8
ATCGAACAAGTGGCAGGTGTGGAAAAGCGAGCCCTTCACCGCGCTGACCACCTACATCCAGCTCATGCAGGAGTTCGGCTGGGAAAGCTGGCGCAAGTATCTGCATAGCTTTGACGACGCCACATTCGGCCCCGCGCCGAAAGGCGATGACGAGCGCCGCGACCAGTTCCTCGTGCGCTACTCCAAAATCACGAACAAGAACCTTGGCCCCTTCTTCGATGCCTGGGGCATTCCCGTCAGCTCAGCCGCAAAGGCGGAAGTGAGCAAGCTGGAGCCGTGGATGCCGAAGGGGATGTGAAGCGAACGCTCACCTACACTCGAATCAATTCGCGGATGGGTGTCCCGTTCGGAACGATGGGTGTGGGGCGGCCGCTGAAGTCATTGATCGTCTCTTTGGCGGAGTCGATGCCCAGGTGGTGGTAGATCGTAGCGAGGAAATCGTGCGGCGAGCAGGCGTGCTCGACCACGTCTTCGCCGCGTTTGTCGCTGGCTCCAATGATGCCGCCGGTTTGCAGGCCACCACCGGCCCAGAGATTGGTAAAGGCACGCGGCCAGTGGTCGCGCCCTGGCTGCACGACACCCGCCGCTGCACTGGCCTCTCCTGCGCCGGAACTGGCAACGTGGCTGATTTTGGGTGTGCGCCCAAACTCACCACTGACCACAACGAGCACGCGTTTGTCGAGACCCCGCGCATACACATCCTCAATCAACGCTGAAACGGCCTGATCGAAGGCTCCGGCACGGAAGCGCAGCGCATCAAAGACGTGGTGGTTGACGGCATGATCGTCCCAGTTGCCCACACGTCCGCATTGCGGTCCATCGAGGCAGCTCGTGATGATCTCCACACCCGATTCAACCAAACGGCGCGCCAGCAGCAGTTGCTGACCCCAGCGGTGCATCCCGTAGCGTTCGCGGGTGCGCTTGTCTTCTTTTGAGAGGTCAAACGCATGCCGCGTCTGCGGATTGGTGAGCAGCGTCATCGCCTGCGCTTCGAACTGATCCATCGCGCCCATTTCACCAGCGGCATCGACGTTGCGTTCCAGCTTGTCGAGACTGTGCAGCAAGGCCATGCGGTCATTCAAACGGGCCAGCTTGGACGGGTCGGACAGGCCGACGTTTGGCACGGCAAAATCCGGGCGGCTGGGATCATTCAGCACCGAGAGCGGCGAGTAGGCAGCGTTCACAAACCCCGGGCCGGCGATGGTGAAGCTGTCGTAATTGATGATCGGGTTCACGCCGATGTAGTTCGGCAACGGACTGCCGCGCTTGTTTTTCGAGCGCATGAAATTCGCCACGGTCATCCAGTCCGGCAGCAAGGGCTTGGGTTTGTCACGCGCATCCGTATCGCCACTGAGCATTTGCAGAGATCCTGCCGGATGCCCGCCGCCGGTGTGCGTCATCGAGCGCAGCAGGGTGAATTTGTCGGCGATCTTTGCCTGCAATGGAATCAACTCGGTGAGCTGCATGCCGGGCACCTTGGTTTTGATGGTCTTGAATGGGCCACGATACTCGCTGCCGATCTCCGGTTTGGGATCATAGGTGTCGAGATGTGAGCACCCGCCCCGCAACCACACCAAAATGACAGCGGTGCGTTCACGCACAGGCTTCGCGGCATTCTCAGCGCGGAGCTTGAGCAATCCCGGCCAGCCCAGGCTCGCAAATCCCGTGAGTCCGAAGCGCATGAAGCCACGTCGGTCCAAGGGACCGGAACAAACAGGCTGGGGCGAGGCAGAAGGCATGTGCAACCATACGGCTGCCAGCCGGGAATTCTTCGGGGCAGAGAATCACTTCGCCAGCGACGCGCACACAATCTCCTCGTCATTGCGCATGAAGACGCACTGGTTGGCACAGGCAGGGTGTGACCACACCACAGCCCGGCGCGGATCGGTGGTGGTGGGTTTCAGGAGCTTGGCGCGACTGATCTCCTCGTAGCCTTTCGGCGTGAGATTGGCGATGATGAGATCTCCTTGTTCGTTGGCGAGGAAGAAACGGTTTTCGTGTTTGATGATGAAGGCGTTGGCCCAGCGCACGGGTTTGTCGCCGGTGGTCGCGGCGAAGGTTTCCCAGAGGCGCTCGCCGGTATTAAGCTTCAGGCAGCGGAGCTGGCCGTAGCTGCACACGCCGTAGATGTGACCGTTCTCGATGAACGGAGTGCTGATGAGGCTGTGCAGTGTGTCGGTGTTTTTTTCGCTGAAGCTTTTGCCCTCCCATTGCAGGGTGGCCGTTGGTTTGGTGGCATCCAGTTTGAAGCATTTCGAACTGGTGTAAAATGAGCTGAACAGAAGCATATCCCCAGCAAGGCGTGGAGTAGCCACGGTGAGCCCGAAGCGCACCTCCCATGGATATGACCACAACACTTTTCCTGTGGCAGGATCGAGCGAGTTCACGGCCTGCGGATGCCAGAGGATGAGCTGCTTGGTGCCACCCGCCTCGATCATCGTTGGCGGGCAATAGCCAGGCTCGCGTGCATCCAGCGCACGCCAGATTTCTTTGCCGCTGTCCTTGTCAAAGGCGACCGCCACGCTGCCCGGACCGCCGCAGAGACAGATCAGGCGCTGACCATCAAGCAGCGGATGTCCGGCAAAGCCCCACAAGGCACAGGAGGTTTCCCTCCGCGCCGAGCGTCCATACTTTGCCTCCGCTCACCACTGGAGTACAGCGCGGGCCGGTGGAATAGCTCATCGTGTAAGTGCATTCGTAGCGATGCTCCCAAACGAGCGCACCTGACTTCGCATCCAGACAAAACACGCGCTCGGTGCCGGGAATGATCCCCCGCGCGAAGGCGTTGCCGGGCTCGCTGCTCTTTTCGGCCACCTGGCGGTCCATGAGATAAACCTTGCCTTCCGCGACGGCCGGACCGGTGTAGCCACCGCCGATCTTCACCCGCCACAGCACTTTGGGACCACCTGCTGGAAAGGTGTCGATGATGCCGGACTCGCGCCAGACGCTGTCGCCTTGAGGCCCCAGCCAGTGCGGCCAGTCGTCGGCACGGAGCATGACGGACAGCAGTAGAAGGATGAAAAAGGCGGAGCGCATGGACAAACAAACTCACCATCATGAATCATGTTGCAGAGGATTTTGCGTATCGCACGTTTGCCCCATTATGCTGAACCTGCCTGAATCCCAACGCCTGCACAGCCTGGTCACGGCCACCCACACGCCATTTCATCCCGATGGCTCGCTCAATCTCAACTTGGTGGAAAAACAAACAGAGTTCCTGCTCTCAAGAGGAGTGAACACCGTTTTCATCGGTGGCAGCACCGGCGAAAGTCACTCACTCACTTACGATGAGCGTCACCTGCTGGCCAAATGCTGGATGGCGGTCACGAAGGGCACCGCCCTGCGCGTGGTGGTGCATGTGGGAGCGAACTGTGTCGCCGATGCAAAAGCGCTGGCGGATCAGGCGGAGGATCTCGGTGCAGCGGCCATCGCGGCGCTGGCACCGATGTATTTCAAGCCGAAGAACGTTGAGGTGCTGGTAGAAACGATGGCGCAAATCGCCGCAGCAGCACCTGACACGCCCTTCTACTACTATGACATTCCGTCGATGACCGGCGTGAATCTTTCCGTGGCTGATTTCCTGCAGCAGGCGCGTGAACGCATCCCGAATCTGGCCGGTGTGAAATTCACCAATCCCGACCTCATGGCCTATCAGTACTGCCTGCGTGCTGACAATGGCGCGTGGGATTTACCCTTCGGCTGCGATGAGCACATGCTCGGCGCTTTGGCGATGGGTGCCAAGGGAGCCGTCGGCAGCGGTTTCAACTTCGCCGCGCCTATCTACCTGCGCCTGCTGGCCGCGTTTGCACAGAATGATTTCGCCGCTGCAAGGATGGAACAGTTCCGCGGAGTGCAGATCATCAGCACGCTCGTCAGCTACGGCTACATGGGAGCCGCGAAAGCCGTGATGGCCATGCTCGGTGTCGATGTCGGCCCCGCACGCCTGCCTAATACGACGCTCAGCGATGCCCAAAAAGACAAGCTGCGTGGCGAACTCGAAGCTATGGATTTCTTCGAGTGGGTGAAGTAAGCCGGATCAGCGTTTCACCTGTAGCAACGGTGTCGGCAGATGCTCGCTGGTCATCCAAAGTGTGCGGCTGTCAGCATCGTAGCAGACGCCTTCGAGCTGACGCAGCAGTTCAGGCTCGATGCGCACCGGCGGTTGCTGCAAGGCTGTGGCGAGTGGTTTGTCCGCCGGCAGCACCCATTCATAGAGGCTGCTGTAAGTGGAAACGACCATGCGTGAACCATCCGGTGCAAAGCAGGCGCTGGTGGCCATGCAGTTGTCGTGCGGGCGTTTGCCAGCGCGAATCAACGTGGGGAAGATCAGATCGGCGACTTTTTCCAGCGCCATGCCCACCTTCGCCTGCAAAGGCTGCGGGAAAGCATAGAGCGCGCTTTTGCCATCGGGACTCTTGGTCAGGAGGTAAAGACGGTTGGTCTGCGGATGCACGAGCAAACTTTCGGCGTTGCGACTGCCTTCGGGATAATAGGCACGCCAGATCTGCGGCGCGGCGGTTGCGGTTTCTGCCACCGGCTTGCCGGGAGCATTGATCTCAGGCTCGGGGATCTGGTAAACCTGAATGGTGGGTCGGACGAAGAGATTGTCGCCGATGTCACCGATGAAGAGCGCCGGGGCACCGTTTTCACCTTTGCCTCTGGCGATGTCCTCCCAGTCAAAATTGGCCGCATCGCGTATCCGCACCTTGGCCCGCGTTTTGCCGCTGCGATCGATGGCGAAAACACAGGGATCGCCGCCGGAATCATTAAGGGTCCAGAAAATCGAGGGATCGCGCCCGCCAAGCGCCAGCCCGGAACTTTCCTTGATGCGTTTATCCTCAAGGATGGCCACCCGCGTGCTGGTGCTGGGCACCGGCTGCTCCGGCCATGCACCCGCAGTCTGCCCACAACTGACCGAAGCCGCCGTGAAAATGAGAGCAAGGTGGAGCAGGAGGGAGTTCATGATTTACCCCAATGGCGTCGCCGGCCCTGCCAGCATGCGGTTGTAATGAAACTGTACGCGTCCCTGAAACCAGCGCCAGGTCTGTCCGGGCCGGCCATTCTCCAGCAGGAAATGCGGGCAGTCTTTGTGCGGGGGGTTGGCGCCGGCACGCGGCCAGTGGTAGTGAGGCACCACATGGTCGAGCGGGATGTTGTACGCACGCATGAGATACGCGGCGAGCCGGGCGGTGCGGTCAATGGTGGTGCCGATGTCGTTGCCATTGTGCTCGCACATCTCGATGCCGATGCTGTAGTTGTTGCCGGGTCCGTCGAAGTCGGCGTGCTCGCCCTGCTCACGGCAGGGCAGGTGCTGGATGGCCACGTCGTCCTGCACCGTGAAGTGCCAGGTGAGAAAGCCAATGCGGTTCCCCCCCCTGCGTTTCGTGGCACGCAAGGCGCCACGCTTCAGAGCCAGCGCATGCTGGTAGGCATTGCCCGTGTAGTTTTGCGTGCTGTGAATGGTGATGTAGCGCGGATTCATGGCCCGGTAGGTGCGGCGACCCACCGTGCCAGCGGGGATGATGTCGAGCTTGATGTGCGTTTCACCGAGAAGTTGATCCGGCGTCATCGCCCCGGGAGCCACCGGCGCAAAGCGTGACTCCCAGCGTGCAACGCGCGAACCGTCATAGGTAGAGCAAGCCACGACAAT
>NCCR01000367.1 GCA_002279765.1 Verrucomicrobia bacterium 12-59-8
GGTCTGTACCAAGAGTATCAGAACCAGCTGGTCATCAAGACCCGCAACCCGCTGTACCAGTATTCGCCTGTCGAATCCGAGCGCGACCTGAAAGCCTTCAAGGTCAAGGTGACGGCCGCGACCCTGACGCCCGAACTGCGCGACTACTTCGAAACTGAAGGCTACGCGAAGTCCCTTCAGTGGGCTGACGATCAGGCGAGCGGGATGGGCCTGCCGCCGGCGGAGACCTCGACGCTCCGGAACGCGCTTCGCAATGAGGTCAATCTCCTACGCCAGAACCAAGAGGCGATTCGTCTGGAGGAGAAGGCAAAGGAGGATGCGGCGAAGGCGGCGCGCGAAGCTGCAGCCGAAGAAGCCGACCGTCGTGTCACCGACGCCCGCCTTCAGAACCTGCCCGAAGATGAACTGCGTAGCCGCTTGGCAATTGCGCGCAATTACGTGACGCCCGAACGGTATGACACGCTCGCCGACGCAGTGTTGAATCCAAAAAACAAAGAGCCCATGCAGCCCGGCAACTACGCATATCTGCTGTTGGAAGCGAAGCGCGGGAACCTCGACTACGACACGATCATAAATCTGCCCGGCGATGCGGCACAACTCAGCCGACTCGTCGAGGAGACAGAGGCGTATGAGAACACAACGATCAAGGGCGGCCGTGACACGATCAAGGCGTACTTCTCGAAAGCCGATGGTCTCATGGGCCAACTCGAAATGTTCGATGAGGCTCAGAAGCTGAAGGTCAGCGAGCAAGAGGCGTATGACGATCTCTCCGCATGGTGGAGTGCGGCCACGGTAGACCCATCAAAGCCACCCCCGCGCCCTTCGGAAGTCTCTGAAGAAGCAAAACGGATCGTCGCCCGCTACGGTCGCATTGACTCGACAGTGGTGAAGTCTCGCTTCCTGGCCGTGGCGCCCGGCGGAAATTATAGCGCCGAGTCGGTGAGTGCCGGAAAAACAGCGTTGAAGGACGCTGTGCGCCAAGGCCGCATCTCGCAAGAGGACGCAGCCGACGAGCTGGCGAAGATCGAACTCGTTGAACAAGGACTGAACTGATGCCCGGCAGTATTCTCGACGAGGCCTATGAAGAGAAGCGCAAGCTGGAGAAGCAAGAGCGCCTTCAAGCGCTGATGGATGATCCGGCCTACGGCACGCCAGATCCCGCTCCGTTGACCGCCGTCGACACGCCACCTGCACCAGAAGCGCCTGAAGAAGAGGTCGACCTCTGGACCGAAGCGCCAGATCGCCCGCAGCGTATCAGCCAGAAGAAGGAGCGTGTGGGCCCGAGCAGCATGGGCGAGGCGTTTGTCCGTGACCTGATGGCTGTGCCTGGCACCGTGGCAGAGACGGCCCCCGCGCTGATCCCCGGTTGGCAGAAGCTGTTCCACGACTCGCAGGCGTTTTTTCTTGAGAACCCGAACGGCCTGCCCCGCGACTGGCAGCTGATGAGTGACGAAAGCGAGGATTACTTTTCGAAGTTCCCGCAGCCGGACGCCGGCGAAGTCACGGGCGCTATGCCGTTCCGCTCCGCTGCCGAAAGCAAGGTCGTGAACAAGGCGGTGAAGACGGCCCAGCTGCGCGCCGCTGTTCAGGAAGCCCGCCTGCGTGTGGCGCTCCCGACGTCCGAGAACAAGTTCCAGCAGGGCGTCATCGACACGACGTTCAACGTGGGCATGATGGCCCCGTCGATGGTGGCCGGTATCGCAACCAAAAACCCGGTGCTGGCCGTCTCACTGATGATGTCCCAGACGGGCATGGGATCGTATGGCGATGCGCGCCGCGCCGGCGCCGACCCGACGAAGGCCTATCGCTACGGCCTGACGATGGCGACCATCGAAGGCCTGACAGAGTTCATGCCGACGAAGCTGCTGATCGGCGACATGGTGGCCAAGACGGATTTCGTCGAAGCGTTCACGAAGCAGATGGTTGCTGACGGTCTGGGCGAGCAGGCAGCGACACACCTGCAGGATCTCACGACCTGGCTCGAACTGAACCCGGACAAGACGCTCGACGAGTTCCTTGCCGAACGTCCGGCCGCCGCCATCCGCACGGCCATTGCGAGCGCCATGACCTCCACGCTGCTCTCTGGCGGCACGACTGCGCTTAGCAGGATGATGGGCGACAAGGAATCGCCAGCCGGGGAGCCGACGCCCGAGGCGCCGCCCGCTGCTTCTGAGGCCGCGCCACCCCCGGAGCCCGCCCCGACGCCGGAACCTGTGCCGGCGCCCGCTGATGCCCCGGCTGGAGAGGCAGAAACCCAGACGCCAGAGCAGGCCGAATTGCTCGACAAGGTGAACAAGGTGGCAGATGCCATCGAGATCGCCCAGTCGCAGGAGCGCGCCCCGATCACGCCGCAAGAGGAAAGCGAAGACCAGCGCTTTGTTCGCGGTGTTGAATCCGCTCTGGGCATCAAGCGCCCGGCTGCCCCGGTCGAGACCGCTGAGGAGCGCCGCGCCCGTTTTTCTGCGCGCCGTGCTGACGAGGAGCGTCAGACGCAGGAGTCGACCGCAAACGTCGTCGCCAACGTCCGCACCTTTGCTGAAGCCCGCAACGCTGCAGAACAGACTGTAGAGCGCGCCATCGAGGAGCCGTCGCCTGAAACCGTAGTCGCCGCCGTCGCCGCCCAGAGCGAACTGGCAGAGCAGACCGAGACTGAGCCCGTCAGCCTCGCTGAGGCCATGGACGTCGACACCACGGATCGCACATCGACCATGGCCGAAGCAGAGCGCATGGCGGCCGAACTGGAGGCGATGGACTCCGAGGATGCAAAGTCCGCCGCGTCCACCTTCCGCACGCTGATCCAGTATTCGGATCGCTATGACGACAACACGTTCTGGCAGGGATTCGACGAGGCGCTGGAGTATGCCGCCCCGCACCTGATGACCGAGACGCAGCAGGCTGCTGTGATCGAGAAGGTAGCCGAGGCTGTAGAGGCCGCGCCGCTCGCGCCAGAAGAAGAAGCCAGTGCGACTCTGGTTGAGGAAGTCCGGGCCACGGCGCCCGCATCGCGCTATTTCGGCCGGAAGTCATTCGGTGGGGAAGGGCTGGCGACTAAGATGCCCGCCGCAGAAGCGGCGCCGCCGGCGCCTGCCGCCGCCCCGCAGCCCGCGCGCCTGCCACCCAAGCCCGCCCCGATCAGCAATACGCAGCTGGCAGCGATCACCGCGAAGGAGGGCAAGCTCTCCCGCCCGGTGCAGGCTCGTGAGGCGATGCTCCTGCGAAGGAGGGCAAGCTCTCCCGCCCGGTGCAGGCTCGTGAGGCGATGCTCCTGAAGGCCGAGGACGTGTACGACGACGTTCTGACCAAGGACGTTCTGACCGCGCTCGACGATGAATTCGACATGACCGAGCGCCAGATTCGCGAAGTCATGGGCAAGGCGATTGAAGGCCGGGGTTCGCTCGACCGTTTCAACACGCTGATGAAGCGCTATGCCAACGTGCGCGCGGGACTGGACCGTGAGGCTGCTCAGGGCGGCGTGCAGGACGACTTCGCCGCTCTCGCTGAAGCCCAGCCCGATCCGGGTGAAGGCGGTCTGGGGCGCGGCCTGCAGTCGCTCCTCGACGATCAGAACAATGCGCCCCCGTCGCGCCTCAAGCGTTTCGTGGAAGGCGAGACCTGGGCCTCGCTCTGGAAGCGTGTGCAGCGGTTCTCCGGACGCGATGATGCCTCGCAGCGCTATGAGGACGCGGTGCAAGATGCGGCGATCATGGTCGCCAGCATGTCGCCCCGCACGGCAGAGGAGGCGTTGTCTGACGCCCGCCAGCTTGGCGGCCCGGCAGAGAAGGCAGCGGTCGACGATATTCGTCAGCGTGTCGAACGGATTCGTGCCGCAGCGGACGTGAAGTTCTCCCGGAACGACGATCGCGCAAGCGACACAATCACGACGTCGGACTTCGACTACGCGGTAGAAGAATTCAAAACCGAGTGGGAAAAAAGCTCCCCGATTGTCGAACAGTTGGCGCGACAGTCGAACTCCGCAGCAAGCGTTTCAGAGCCAATTCAGGCTATCAACGATCTTCTGAAAGAAGCTACTTCCGCGCCTCGCCAAATGCTCGATGCTATGGAGCAGGCGGATCGCATTGCAGACGCTTTTGAAGATCCATTCGACCAAGACAGTCCGTCGGCAAAACTCGCGGATGAAGCGCTGGACATTCTTCGAGATATCGCATCTCTCAATGTCATTGATGGAAGCCCATCCGATGCTGCGTTGGAGTCGGCCAATCTCAACGCGCTTCTGGATCGCTTATCGGCGGTTCATTCATCGCTCGCAGACTTCAACGAGTCTGACGTTCTTCAAACGGTTGAAGACGAAGACGGCGCCACCGAACCCATGTTCGAAGCCGCCTTCATTGACGAATACCGGCAGCGGCTAAATGAGATTAAGTCATTGGCAGACGCCCCGCGTCTTAGCCCAGAGAAGATTGGCGAAGATTACCAAACAATCGCCGCGAAAATGCGCCGCAACGTCGATGAGCTTTGGGATGCTGTCGCACAGACGTTGCGCTCTAATGAGGCCGATGGATCGTCACCAGAGGCGCAAGCTCTCCGTGACATCATGGATGCGTTTGACTCGCAACTCCGAGTGTTCTCCCGCCCTCGCAACGTCCTGTTCTCCGGCTCCGGCACATCCAAACGCAAACCCGTCAAGGACGCTGAGAAGAACCGGAAACGCCTCGATGCCCATGCGTATCGCGGCTGGGGCCAGAACTATCTCGACCTCGTGCAGAAAGGTCTGCTGACGTATGCGAGCGCTGAAGAGATTGCATCATTCGGACTTGGCGCGTCTGGGCAAGAGAACGCCTTGTTCATCCCGATTGAGGGAAACAAAGGGTTCGAGGTCGTCATCAACACCAGCATCGTTCGCCCCGAGCACATTGAAGGCATTCTTCTCCACGAGGTAGGCGTGCACGGAGGGCTTCAAGCCCTGATGGGCAAGGATCGCATGGATGAGGTGCTGACCTCACTCGATCGCCTAGTCGATTCGTTTGCCCAGAAGATGCAGCAAGG
>NCCR01000368.1 GCA_002279765.1 Verrucomicrobia bacterium 12-59-8
TAAAAGGCATAGCGCGCCAGCGGCTGATATTGAAACTGCGGCATCACCTCGTCTCCCGTGGCCATGCCCATGATCGCCAGATCCGCCTCATCCTGCTGGATCACCTGCCTGGCCAGATAGGAGGGCCGGTCCAGCAGCACGAGCTTCACCGTTGGGTGATTCTGACGGTACAGAATGATCGGCCGCCGCAACGCACCGGTGAGCATGGCCGACGGCGCCACCACCGTCAGCGTGCGGGCGGCTGAGCTTCGCTGGTCCTCAAACATCGCCCGCAGTCCGTCAAAAGACTCGACCAGTGGCGCTGCCAGATCCACCAGCGCACGACCATCGTCCGTGAGTGAAACCTTGCTTCCATCCGCCACCACAAACTGCACGCCGTATTCATCTTCCAGCGAACGAATCTGCTGCCACACCGAAGGCACGGCCAGCCCCATCGCCCCCGCAGTCGCCGCAAAGCTCCCCTGCCTCGACAGCTCCACCAGCGCCCGGATCTGCCGGAAACGCACCTCTTTGAAGTATCGTCGCACAGGCGAATCGGCTGCCGTGCCGATTCTGGGAGGAGTAGGGGGCTTCGCCTTCATCGTTAGCCGACTCCTAATGGAGTGACCAACCGATAGCAAGAATCTAAGCAGACCAGTCCAGCACCACCTTGCCGCAATTTCCCGACTCCATCGCAGCGAAGCCTTTTTCAAACTCGGTGTAGTGAAACCGATGCGTGATCACGGGTTTGATGTTGAGCCCGCTTTCCAGCATCACGCTCATCTGGTACCACGTTTCATACATCTCGCGCCCGTAGATCCCATGGATCGTCAGCATGTTAAAAATGACCTTGTTCCAGTCGATCGCGATCTGCTCGCCGGGAATGCCGAGCATGGCAATCTTGCCGCCGTGGCACATGTTGTCGATCATGCTTCGAAAGGCGGCGGCGTTGCCGCTCATTTCGAGACCGACATCAAATCCTTCCTTCATGCCGAGCTGCTTTTGCACGTCTTCGATCTTCTCGGTCGTGACGTTCACCGCTCGCGTCGCGCCCATTTCACGCGCCAGATTGAGGCGATACTCATTCACATCCGTGATGACCACATGCCGCGCGCCCGCATGCTTCACCACGGGAATCGCCATGATGCCGATCGGACCCGCCCCCGTGATGAGCACATCCTCGCCAAGACACTCAAATGCCAGCGCCGTATGCACAGCATTGCCAAAGGGATCAAAGATGCTCGCCACTTCCTCATCCACCCCCTCGCGGTGATGCCACACGTTCGTCATCGGTACGCTGATGTATTCGGCAAAGGCTCCCGTCCGATTCACCCCAATGCCAACCGTGTCTTTGCAAAGATGACGCCACGTTCGAGCCGACAGAGACCACCTCCCCCACAAACTCATGCCCCACCACCATCGGCACCGGAATCGTCTTCTGCGCCCACGCATCCCATTTGTAGATGTGCAGATCCGTGCCGCAGATGCCGGTCTTGCGCACCTTGATCAAGACGTCATTGATGGCCACCTGCGGCTCCGGGACATCCTGGAGCCAGAGACCGCGTTCAGACCGTGCTTTGACAAGAGCTTTCATGGTGGTTGAATATGGCAATATATTGGACACTTGTCCACTAAATCGGCAACCGGTATTTTTGCCCTACCCAAGAATCTGCGGAATCACCTGCCCAAAATCCCGCTCCAACCGCTTACGCCCCGGGATTTCAAGCTGGTGCGGATCGAGCCCCAGCAGATGCATGATCGTGGCATGCACGTCCGTGACGTAGTGCGGATGCTCCTCCGCATGAAAGCCGAGTTCGTCCGTACTGCCGTGAATCGTGCCACCCTTGACGCCGCCACCCGCCATCCAGACGCTGAAACCAAACGGATGATGATCACGTCCGTCACTGCCCTGCGTCCCAGGCGTGCGCCCGAACTCGGTGGCAAAAACCACCAGCGTATCGTCCAGCATGCCGCGCTGCTTGAGATCCTTGAGCAGTCCCGCGATCGGCTTGTCCACCTGCTGCGCGAGCATGGAATGGTTTTTCTTCAGTCCCGAATGCGAGTCCCATGCGCCAGCAGCACCATCACCATGCTGCAGTTGGATGAAGCGCACACCACGCTCGGCTAGACGGCGTGCCACGATGAGCTGCCGGGCAAACGGCTCGGTCACCTTCTCGTCCATGCCGTACATTTTTTTCGTTTCAGCGCTCTCGGCGTCGAGATTCATCGTCTCCGGCACCGCAGCCTGCATGTTGTAGGCCAGTTGGTAGCTCTTCATGCGCGCGGCGAGCGTTTTATCACCGGGATATTCCGCGGCATTGAGCCTGTTGAGCTTGTGAACCAGATAGTGACCATCACGAATGTCAAAAAAGCGCGGCCCCATGTTGATGAACGAGGGCAGGTTGTCCGTCATCGATCCAAGACCATAGCTGATCCACGCGCCGATCGTCGGCACGCGCGGTTCCAGCATGTGCCGCCCGCTGTGAAACTGCACCTGCGCGCCATGGTTGTCATCGGTGGTCCACATGCTGCGGATGAAGGCGATCTCATCCGCACAGGAACCAATGTGCGGAAACCAGTCGCTGATCTCCACGCCGCACTGGCCGTAGCGCTTGAAGCCAGTCTGCAGCGGATAGATGACATTGCGCTGCTGCCCATTGGCGTCGTTCACCACCACCACCCGCACCTTCTTGAGCTTCGCCGGATCCTGCACGCTTTTGAAGGGCGTCTCACCAATGCTTTTGCCCGCATACTTCGTCAGCATCGGCTTCGGATCAAAACTCTCCATGTGACTCACTCCACCCCGCATGAAAAGCCAGATCACACGCTTCGCCTTCTGCGGAATCACCGGCAGCCCGCTTGGCGGCCGCCACGCCTCCTCTGCCTTGAGCATGGATGCGACCGCAATGCTGCCGAGACCGCCGAGAATATCACGACGAAGAAAGGGCGTGGGTTGATGCAGAAAGCTCATCGCAGTGTGACGAAGTCGTTGTGGTTCAGGAGCGCCTGTAAAAAAAGGCTCCGGTTCTGTTTCAATGCCGCAAAGCCCGCCAGACTCACTTCGCGTTCCGCAGCCGTCGCCGGACGACCAAGCACCACAAGAAAAGCCTGCTCAACAAACGCCTTCTCGTCGAGTTTGCCCAGCTTTGCCGCCACGGCATCAGCACATTCGCGGCTGAGCCTGCTGTTCGTAAGCGCCAGCGCCTGCTGCGGCACCACGCTTTCATTGCGGCGGTAGCATTCCAGAACGTTCGCGTTGTCAAAAGTCGCGAGGAAACGATCCTCCACATCGGCGTTCTGAATAAAGTAAAGCGAACGACGCGGACTCGTTTCCGCTGCTGCGGGATCGAGGCTGGCTCCGCCCAGCGTGAGCTCAAGTTTCCCGGCGAGCTGCAGCAGGCTGTCGCGCACCACCTGACTCTCCATCCGGCGTGGATTCACGCGCCAGTAGCAGGCGTTGTCAGGATCAGCGGCCAAAGTATTCGCATCGACTCCAGCATTCGAAGAACTCCGGCGATACAGCTCCGAAAGAACCATGGCCCGATGCAGATGCTTCAGGCTCCAGCCGTTGTTCATGAAATCAACCGTCAGCGTGTCGAGGATGTCCTGATGCAACGGCGCAGGCGAACGACGGCCAAAATCATCCACCCCGGCCACCAGCGATGCGCCGAAGTGCCGCATCCAGACCTGGTTCACCAGCACGCGAGCGGTGAGCGGATTGCGTTTATCAGCAACCCATTGCGCAAAGGCAAGTCTGCGACCCGTGCTCGTTTCGGGATAAGTCTGCACGGCAGCATTGTTTTTTTCCTCCGGCCCCTCCTGCGCTTTCAGGCTGGCAGGCAGCGAGGTGTAGGCTTCGCCCGGCGCCGCCACTTTCTTTTGAGCGTTGACGAGAATTGCGCGCGCCGCCTTGATTTTCTTGTCAGCGTCTTTGCCCTTGGGATCGCCCTCTGCCTTTGCGAGATCAATCTCCGCTTTAGCAAGCAGGTAGCGCGCCTCGGCCGATGCTGCAGCTTTGGCGATGGTCTTGTCATTCCTGGCAAGATCAGCCGCGTAAACGGCCTGAATCATCGCGATGCGCAAGCCGGCGGCCTTAATGGCGGCAGCGTCTTTCGTTTTCTGCGCCGCTTCAAACTGCTGATCGGCGGCATGCAGGTGATCGTTGAGCACAAACGGCAGCAGCACGGGTTTCGCCGAGCTGGGCGGCAGCTTCATCGCAGCAGGTTGAAACGAGGCAAATGCGAGCACCTTCGGAATGCCGGGCGTCATCGGCTTCGATTTGTCCTCGTTCTTTTCATCGCCGCGCACATGGCGAAAAGTCTGCTGGTCCAGGTGCAGGTCATAGACACGCGGCAGGCCGTTTTTCTCGAAGTCAGTTTCGCCCTGCCAGGGATCGAGGCGCACATGCATCGGCTCGAAGATCGCACGCATGCGGTAATAATCGGTCTGCTCAATAGGATCGTATTTGTGATCATGGCATTTCACGCACTGCATCGTCAGGCCGAGAAAGGCACGGCAGGTGTGCTCAATGGTTTCGTCCAGCCACGTGGTGCGGTTGAAAAGATAATAGCTTCGCGCCAGGAAGCCGGTGGCGCGCAGAGTGTCGCGCTCTCCAGGTGCCAGTTCATCACCGGCAAGCTGCTCCACGATCATGCGGTCATAGCCCTTGTCCGCGTTCAAGGACTCCACGATCCAGTCGCGCCAGTGCCAGATGTGCTTTTGGCTGTGGCGGAGTTGCGCGCCCAGCCCATACCAGTCACAGTAACGCCACAGATCCATGAAGTGCCGCGCCCAGCGCTCGCCGTATTGCGGCGTCGCGAGCAGTTCATCCACCACACGCCCCCGCGCAGGCAGGGTGCTGTCTTTTAAAAAAGCCGTGACCTGCTCCGCCGAGGGCGGCAGGCCGATCAGATCCAGATACACGCGGCGCAACCATATCTCCGGCGCAGCTTCGTCCTGCGGCTTGAGATTTTTCGCGGCCAGTCGCTCCGCCAGCAGCGCATCCATCGACTTGCCGGAAGATACCGGCGGCTGATAGGCCCAGTGCGCACGCGGATCAGTCTCCGGCGCCTCGCTTGCAGGCGCAGGTGAACCTGCGGCAACCCAGGCCTTCAACTTGGCCACCTGCTCACTCGTGAGCATCGATCCCTCGCCCTCCGGCGGCATGCGGTCATCCTTGTCAGCAGTCGTCACACGCTCCAGCAGCAGTGCAGGATCACCGGCCAGAATATCGCCATTGTCACCGCCCTTGCGCATGGCGGCGGCAGTGTCGAGACGCAGGTCCGCTTTCTGTTTCAAGGCCCCATGGCAGGCATAGCAGCGCTCCTTGAGCAGCGGCTTGATCTCCCGCTCATAATCCACCGCCAATGCCGGCAGTGCGGCGAACGCCAGCCATGCGATCACAGCCCTTCCGTCCATCGAAGCGATGAGGTTGGCTGATTGAAGCATGGTTTTTGTCATGGCAGAGCTGTCTCCAGACATTACGCCGCCCACGGCCAAACTCTTTACCGTCCAAAAACAGCTTTCCAAAGCCTTGGAGTGTCTGCCATTCTCAATCCAACACTCATGCGCACATTTCTCCCCTCGATCTTCGCCGTCTCACTCGCGTTTTCGACCTTTGCTGGCGACGCCGCCGTCATCGAAAAAACTCCCGGCCTGGTCGGCTTCTGGACTTTTGGCGAGGATGCAGGTCAGAAACGGACCTCGCAAGGCACACTGGAAAAACATCCGCTTACCGAGGTGAACGGCCCCATCAAGCGAGTGCCCGGCGGTCCCTTTTCCGGTTTCTCAGCCGACTTGAACGGACACCAGTACTTTGAGATCAAGCATGCCGAGACAGGCGATCTCAACATCGCAGGCAAAGACGCGCAGGTCACCTTGTTCGCCGTCGTCCGCATCGTCGATCTCAAAAAGAGCCGCACCATCGCCGGCATGTGGAGCGAGGGCAAAGGCGCGAACGACGACACCGGCACGCGGCAGTATGCCCTGCTCATGAATATGCCCACCTACGGCGGCCCGCGCAATCTCGTGCCTCACATCAGCAGCGAAGGCGGCGTGACCATGCGTGCCGACGGCACCAAATTCCCATGGTGCGCTGATTACGCCGCGACCAGGCTCGAAGTCCCCGAAGAGAAGTGGTGCACGCTCTCCTTCACTTACGACTCCAAATTCATCCGCGCTTACATCAACGGCGTGCTCGACGAGCGCCAGCTCGATGCCGCCAAAGACAAGCGCAACGATCCCTACTTCACCAAGGAAGGCCCCGATGGCAAAGATCGTGGCATGAACCCTTACTATCATGGCCGTGGCATCTTCAAATACGACCCCGCCTTGCACGCGCAAACCAAGATCGCCCCCTCCGACTTCACCGTCGGTGCGCGCATGGCCGTCGGTTCCATGACCGGCGAAGCCACCATCGGCAGATTCGGCGGTCTCGCCGTGTTCAATCGTGCCTTGAGCGATGCCGAGATGCAGAAGCTGCATCAGGCGGCGGATGTCGGATCGATTCAGCCTTAAGATCAATGCCCTTGCCCATCTCCATCCACCTCGGCGTCACCTGGATGCTTGTCGGCCTGATCTGGGTCGTGCAAATCCTCGTTTACCCACAGTTCCACAAGGTCGCCGCAGCACAGTTCACAGATTATCATTTCGCCCATTGCTTCCGCATGGCCCTCATCATCGCGCCGCTTTTGTTCACCGAAATCGCCACCTCGGCATGGCTGCTTTATGCCGGGCAGCGCACACCGCTGTTTGTCATCAGCCTTGGACTTATCCCTTTCATCTGGCTGTGCACTGCGGCTTTCCAGGCCCCCATGCATATCAGGCTCATGCGCGGCTTCGACGCACCACTCATACGCCGCCTCATTCTCACCAACTGGATCCGCACGCTCGCGTGGACAGCACGCGGCATTCAGCACCCAGCTCTGCGGCCAAACCGCGCCGCAACTCGCGCCGCCCACCATCAAGCGTGATACGGCCGGCATCGTCACACTGCAAAGTGCCACACCGGACACCACCATCCTCTACACACTCGATGGCGCGGATCCCATCTCGAAATCAAATCCCTACCTCGCCCCCATTGACCTCGCATCCGGCGGGACATTGAAGGCACGGACGTTTTCCCAAGATCGCAAGACAATCAGTGAGGCCGGACAGGCCACGTTTGAACCGCTGACTGGCCATCCACCGCTTCCCAGCACCGTCGTCTCCGTCACTCAAGACCGGAGCTGGCCAAGCTACGACTGGGCCAAACGTCACGCCCTCACCAGCGCCGCCGTGAAGAAAGCGAAGCCGCAGATTCTCTTCATTGGCGACTCCATCACGCACTTCTT
>NCCR01000369.1 GCA_002279765.1 Verrucomicrobia bacterium 12-59-8
GGCGGTGGATTGGTATGAGGAGCAGAGTGCAGGACTGGGAGAAGATTTCTTCGCGAAGTTAAAGGATGCCCTGGCTCAGATAGAAGCGCGCCCGGAAGGGTTCAGTTTCTGGCTGGCTTCATCCTCCGTCCGGCGGGTGAAATTGCGGCGCTTTCCATACGACGTGCTCTATGAAATCCGGCCTGGGCGGGTTCGCGTTCTCTGTCTGCGGCATGAAAAAAGACATCCGCGTTACGGGGTCGGGAGAGCATGACCTTTCACGGACGTCGGTCGCCGCAGTGGACCCCGACGTAGTCCCGGCATGCCACGGTGTGATTCCGGACGTAGGTTGGGTGTGTTTGGCGTGCCGATCCCTCTCACGCTCCACAGTTCCCTTCGCCAAACCGCCCGACTCTGGGCGGCACCGAAGTCATGCGGCGTTAGCACACGCTCCCAGACGGGCGGGCTGTCGCCACACCCATCCTACGCCCCATTCATGAACCGCAACGCGGTCCCGTCACGGGCGATTCGCTGCCGCAGGGTCGTTCGGGTGACGGAACCTCGTTGAGGTTCCTGATCCGACGGGGATCGTGGGTGGCGCGGTTCCCAGGAGAGCACTCGCTATCGCTCGGCACTCCTGGGCTGCATGAAGAAAGCCCGGTAGGCTTTGGGGATGAACGTGATGGACTAGATGCGGAGGCAGTTTTTTGAATTTTTGCACCCTAACGCCGGTTCCCGAAGCTAACTTGAGGATTCGGCCTTGGTTGCGTGTGGCGGTTGCTCATCGGAGTTGATTGGCTCGTATCTGACCCTGCTGGTTCGCCTGCCAGTAAAGACCAGTTCTGGTCTCAAGACAAGTCAGCCATCCTCCTCCGAATGCGTGAGTGTCTATGCAGACGGCGTGTCCCACGTCCTTCGGAACGCCTGACTTCTGCGAAGTATGCCCACAAATCATACGGCGGCCCGAGTGATGCGGAGATGGGTCGCCAAAGAACTCCCAGAACAACATGTAGTCTGGCTGATCGGCCAAGTCATAGTCTGGATAGGCGTTGGCGTGGACGAAGAAATCGGTCTCTGTCTCGTGGTAAGCCACCGTGGACGTGAGGAACTGCCAATGGCTGTCGGGAATGTCAGCGGAAGTCTGGCAGTGATATGAATCCAAGGTAGCATCACCACCACAACCAAGCCACTCGGTCAAAGCAGTGCGATCCTCTCGTGCTCTGAGCATCATGATCTCATGGTTCCCTCGCAGGCTGACAAGCTGGCAACGGAGCTGGAGTTCAAGCAAGTAATCTACAACTCCCTTCGAGTCGGGGCCGCGGTCCACATAGTCGCCAAGCATGATGACTTTGTCGGATGAGCGGAAACGAAGCTCTGAATCAAGTCGTCTCAAAGCAGTCGAGCATCCGTGAACATCTCCGATGGCAAATATCCGCATGGCGAGTGGCGCTGTTAGTTGGCCGAACGTCAAAGAGCACGCAACCCATTCAGCGGGAGCGAGCGTCGATCACGGGGTTGATATTGGAACTAAGGGTGAGCATGAAAACAGGGCAACTGATAGGGGTTGCTGTGTCTCGTCTTGTTCGCCGATTCTTTTCGTCAGGAGTCGAACCCAATACCGGAGCAAGATCGCTCCATAAATTCAATTCGCCAAGCACGACCGTCTCCGTCATCTCCAAGGTCGGCAAGAATGACTCTCTCCGTCTTCTGGAGCATGAAACGGATTGTTCCATACTCTGGCGATCAATCTCACTCGAAAGGTCATCTCCATATTCAGACTTGGCGTTGGCCTTCTCACGGATCAGGGTATCAATCAACCATTCTCTGGATCGAAGAATCTCTCTCGCATACTCGACAAGTGCAGGATCGGGCTCCCTCGTCCACTCATAGGAAATCGTGAACTGGAAGCCCTCGAACTCACCGCACCACGCCTCGTCATCGTCGGACCATTCTGTCTGGCCCAAGATCGGATCAGCCCAAGTCTTGTTGGGTTCTTCACCTTTGCGGAAGAGATTGCCAAATATGCCCATTTGTGAGGTGATTATTCTGGCGAACGTTGTTTAGCCACACTTAATTGTGGGCGAATCGGATTCGCCCACAGTTTTTTATGGTTTTTTGAGGCGGAGGGTGGCGATGTCCCTTGTCTACTGGCAAGCCTCACACGTCCCGCCATTCCGCATCGCTTCAAGCGAGCAGGCCAGGGCTTCATCAGCGGTGAACTGCTTCGCAGCGGCAGCCGCAGCGGCCACGCCGGCGTGGTGGGTGCCGACGACGCCGCGCTTTTCCTTCTCGACTTCGCTGGTGGCTTTTTCGATGTTGGAGGCGCTGCGGGTGCGGAGGTAGTAGGTCGTTTTGAGACCCTTGCGCCAGGCGGCGCGGTACATGTGGGAGAGGGTCTGCATGGCGCTCTCGCCGCAGAAGAGGTTCACGCTCTGGGACTGATCGATCCACTTCTGACGACGGGCGGCGGCGTCGAGCAGCCAGGCCCAGTCGATGCCGAAGGCGGTGGCGTACTTGCGCTTCAGGTCCACGGGGACTTCCTCGATGCTTTCGAGCTCGCCGTCGGTGTACTTGATCTTGTTCTGGATCTCGGCGTTCCACAGGCCGCGCTTCTTGAGGTCCTTCACGAGGTAAGGATTCAGCACCATGAAGTCGCCGGAGAGGTTGCTCTTGGTGTAGAAGTTCGTGAACAGCGGCTCGATGCAGGGGCTGGAGCCCATGATGTTCGAGATGGTGGCCGTCGGGGCGATGGCGATGACGTTGCTGTTGCGCATGCCGTTCTTGGCGATCTTCGCACGCAGGCCGGACCAGTCCATCTTGCCGCCACGGGGGACTTCGATGTCGAGGCCGCGCTCTTTGGCGAGGAGATCGACGGTGTCCTGCGGAAGGAGGCCGCGATCCCACTTGCTGCCTTTGTAGGTGGAGTAGGTGCCTTTTTCTGCGGCGATGTCGCTGCTGGCCTCATAGGCGTAGTAGGCCACGGCTTCCATGAATTCGTCATTGAATTCGACGGCTTCCTTCGACGCGAAGGGCAGGCCTTTGCGATAGAGCGCGTAGCCGAGGCCCATGACCCCGAGACCGATGGGGCGATGACGGCTGTTGGCAGTCTTCGCGGACTCGGTGGGGTAGTAGTTGATGTCGATGACGTTGTCGAGCATGCGCACGGCGACGCGGATGGTCTCGCGCAGCTTGGAGTGGTCGATGTTGGCGTTGTCGTCGAGGTGGTTGTCGGCGCAGCTTGGAGTGGTCGATGTTGGCGTTGTCGTCGAGGTGGTTGTCGATGAGGACGGAGCCGAGGTTGCAGACGGCGGTTTCTTCAAAGCTGGTGTTCAGCGTGATCTCGGTGCAGAGATTGGAGCTGTGGATGACACCCACGTGGTCCTGCGGGCTGCGAACGTTGCAGGGATCCTTGAAGGTGATCCAAGGATGGCCGGTTTCGAAGATGGACTTGAGCATCTTCTTCCAGAGGTCGAGAGCTTCCATGACACGTCCGAAGATCTGGCCCTTGGCGGCCATTTCTTCGTACTCGACGTAGCGTTTTTCAAAGGCGCTGCCGTAGAGCTCGTGGAGGTCCGGAGTTTCGTTGGAGCGGAAGAGCGTCCACGTCTGGCGGTTCTCCATGCGCTTCATGAAGAGGTCGGGCACCCAGTTGGCGGTATTCAGGTCGTGGGTGCGGCGGCGTTCGTCGCCGGTGTTCACACGGAGCTGGAGGAAGTCTTCGATGTCGTTGTGCCAGACTTCGAGGTAGGCGCAGCCGGAGCCACGGCGTTTGCCACCCTGATTGACGGCGATGAGCTGGTCATTGTGCAGCTTGAGGAAGGGGATGACGCCCTGGCTTTCGCCGTTGGTGCCTTTGATGTAGCCGCCGGTGCCGCGCACGGCGGTCCAGGAGCCGCCGAGACCACCGGCCCACTTGGACAGGTAGGCGTTGTCGGCGATGCCGCGCTGCATGATGGACTCGATGCTGTCGTCCACCTTGTAGAGGTAGCAGGAGGAGAGCTGGCTGTGCATCGTGCCGCTGTTGAAGAGCGTCGGTGTGCTGGAGCAGAAGCGGCGGCCTTTGTAGAGGCGGTACAGCGCGATGATCTTGTCCTCGGCGTTTTCTTTTTCCTGCACGCAGAGGCCCATGGCGACGCGAATCCAGAAGAGCTGCGGGGTTTCCAGGCGCTTGGAGGGCTTGGTCTTTTTATCGACGATCAGGTAGCGGTCATACAGCGTCTGGATGCCGAGGAAGTCGAAGTCCATGTCAGCGGCCGGATCGATGGCGTCGGCGAGCTTGTCGAGGTCGTACTTGAGGAGCTGCGGGTGCAGGCGCTCGATCTCGATGCCACGGGCGAGGTTCTTGCGGAAGCCACGGCGGTGGAAGTTGGGGAGCTGCTCGATGCCGTGATCGACGATGCTCCAGCCGAGCACTTCTTCATAGATGTAGGTGAGGAGCATGCGGCCGGCGAACTTCGCGAAGTCGGCGTCCTTTTCCATCAAGGTGCGTGCATTGAGGATGATGGTGGTCTTGAGCGCTTCGACGGTGATCTCGCTGAAGATGGAGCGGCGCAGCTCCATTTCGATTTCAGCACGGCTGACGCAGAGGTCGAGGCCGAGGCTGGCGAAGTCGATGCGCTTCTTGAGGTCCTGGCCGTCCCAGAGGAAGGTCTCCGTGGGGGAAACACGTACGAGGACGAGGGTCTGCTGCTGGTCGGACTCCTGCTCATCCAGGATGGCGGCGGCCTGCTCGTCGCCGAAGCGCATGTTGGAGCGCAGCGCACGGTACTGGATGTAGGCGCGGGCGACTTTGAAGTAGCCCTGCTTCATGAGTTCTTCTTCGACGAGGTTCTGCACGTCTTCGATGTGCATGAACTGCTTGCCGTCATTGATGATGGCACGGCTGACGGCTTCGGCGATCTGCACGGCAGGTGTGGAATCCATCTCCATGGAGAGGAAGGCCTTGCGCACGGCGATCTCGATTTTGTTGTGGTTCCAGGGGACGAGCTGGCCGTTGCGGCGAATGACTTTGGTGGTGACCATGATGGGTTGGAGCGCGCCGGCGTCGTTCGCGTCCGAGTTGGCGAGGGTTTCCGTACGCTTGCGGCGCTCGGCCAGACTGCGGGCGACATCGTGGGCGTTGTGACGTACCAGCGCCTGCTCGATGACCTGGTAGATCTCCTTGGTGCTCAGCATCGGGGCCTCAGTGCCATTGTCCGTCGTGCGCTGGGCGACCTCCTCGGCCACCGCACGTGAAATGGCCTGCACCAGCTGGCGGTTTGAGTCATTGAAGATTTCGCTCTGACGCTGGCGTGCCAGGAGCAGATCGGTGATGGCATTGCCCACGGTGTCGGCGATTTCACCGACATCGAAATCACGCTCGCTGCTGCCGATGCGGACCTTGGGGGCCGTCATGGCAATGCCGGCCACGCCTGCAGTCAGAGCACTCCACTCGAACTGGGGTTTTTGGTCCTGGGGGGTGTGGGCGACGCGCTTAAGCGCCTTGTCTTCGTGGAGGAGGTCAGTGATCATGGGCGGAGAAGTCCAGGCTGGAGATTAACGTGAGCAGTTGATTGACGGAAATGGGTGAAAGGGGCGGAAGAAAAAGTTCACCGGAAAACTCCAGCGGAAAATCGGCCATTAATGATAAATTAAAGATCCAAAGAAATTAAAGATCGTCGTCGGAGCAGGCGGCAAGCGCGGAGGACTTCTGGTAGTCGGTCACCTTGCCCTCAAAGAAATTTTGCTCCTTCTTGATGTCCATCAGCTCCGCCAGCCATGGCAGCGGATTGGTG
>NCCR01000101.1 GCA_002279765.1 Verrucomicrobia bacterium 12-59-8
TTCGCCCGCCAGCATCGAAGAGACTGCCGTCGCCTTGCAGGCTCTGAGTCGCGAACGCCATCCTGCCCGCGAAAAAGTGCTTTCCGGCGTCCAGTGGCTACTCGCCGCCACGGAGAACGGCACGCATTTTCCGACCGCGCCCATCGGCCTCTACTTTGCACGGCTTTGGTATCATGAGCAGCTTTATCCTGTGGTTTGGACACTGGGAGCGCTGCGAGCGGCCAAGAAAGTGCTGAGCTGACTCACTCCTGCTCGACGGTGCTCGACACGTCCACGGGTGGTTCGCCTGCGACTTCTTTTTCGACGGGCTGGACTTTGATTTCGACGTTTACGGGCACGGCGCGGAGGCCTTCGATGATGCGTTGGAGGCGCTCGATGGTGACGTCGGAAAGAGTTGGTTTACTGACGGCTTGCTCGATCTTTTCCAGGCCGAGGGTGAAGGCGTTCATGTGGCCGGTGATGCGGTTGATGGGATCGTTTTCGCCGCCGCCGCCGGTGAGGAGGTTGCGTTTGAAGGTGCTTTTAATTTCGGTCCAGCGAATGGTGTCGGCTGGAGTGGAGAGGGCGTTGATTTCGCGCCACTTGAGCAGGTTGGATTCTGCGGCCTGGCTGAGTGTCTGGGCTTCGCCGCGATAATGATCGGCGATGAGGCTGGCGACTTCGGCATCGGTCATGAGCGGGAGGATTTTCTCCGCGATCTTGTTCATGTTGCGGTAGCTGCCCTGGAGCTTGAAGGGGGGCTCGGTGCGGTAGGCGTCCTCCATGGCGGCGCTGCGTACGTATTCCTGATTCACGCGCAGGATGATCTCGCGCACGTGGAGGAGTTTTTCCATGACGGCGACGCCTTCGTTGATTTCTTCAGCGCTGTAGCTGCCTTCAAACTCGACGCCTTCGCGGGTGCCGGTCTGGGCGACCTTCAAGACGGCCAGTGCATCGGCATGACTGCGTGCGGCGATGCGTGCGAGCGTGGCATTGCTGGTGAGGCAGTTTTCGATGTAGCTGTCTTTGAAGACTTCCGCATGACCGCCGAGAATGTCGCCGAGATTGTAGGTGTCGGCGCGGTTGGCGAGCATGTCGGGCACCTGGAATTTGCCGCCGACTTCGGTGTAAGGATTGCCGGCCATGACGACGGCGACCTTGCGGCCACGGAGGTCGTAGGTTTTGGCTTCGCCTTTGAAGACGCCCTCGATCTTGCGGGTGCCGTCGCAGAGGGAGATGAACTTCTGCAGGAACTCGGGGTTCGTGTGCTGGATGTCATCGACGTAGATCATGACATTGTCGCCCATCTCGAAGGCGAGGTTGAGCTTCTCCACTTCTTCACGCGCACTGGCATTGGCGGCCTCGGCGGGATCCAATGAGGTGACTTTGTGACCGAGAGCGGGGCCGTTGATCTTCACCAGTGTGATGCCGAGGCGGCTGGCGACGTATTCCATGAGCGTCGTTTTGCCATAACCGGGCGGTGAAATGAGCAGGAGCATGCCCATGCGGTCCGTGCGGGTGTCCTTGCCTGCGGCACCGAGTTGCTTGGCGAGGTTGGCGCCGATGAGAGGCAGATAGACTTGATCGATGAGGCGGTTGCGCACGAAGGAGCTGAGCACGCCAGCTTTGAACTGATCGAGGCGGAGTTCGCGGCGGCGGGTTTCGGCCAGGCGATGCTTGAGCAACTGGAAGGCTTCAAATGCGGGCACTACTTCGGCTTCGTAGCGTTGCAGGCGCGTGGTGAACTCGTGGTAGTCGAGTTCGAGCTTTGCCTCGGCGATGCGTGCGTGGGTGCCGGTCAAACCGGTGATGGTAGCGTGAGCGGAAGGCTCGGTGGGGATTGTAGCGGGTGGTTGGTCGTTGGTGACGACCATGGCCGCCGTTTCGATCAGCACGCCGAGGTCTGCGGCTGGATTCAGCGCTGTGATCCACTCGAGGGCGATTTCAAAGGCGAGCAGTGGCTGCGCGGCGAGTGTGGTGAGGGTTTCTTCGAAATCCTTGGTGGCGTGTTTGACGGTGAGTTCTCTGCGGAAATCATGCAGCAGCTTGATGGCGGCAACGGAACGGGTGAAGGGGTGTTTGGACTGGAGTTCGTCCAGGAGGCAGGCGGTGATCTGGGGGGATGAAGCTTGCGGTGGCGTTTTGGAGTGCGCCGGGCTTCTGGTGGTTTCGAGTGGTTTATGGTCTGCGGAAAGCTTCAGAGGGCTGGAGCATTGATTCGCTTCGCTCACCCTTCGGGCAGCCTTTGGCTGTCTATCTCCGCTGCGCTCCGGTTCCAGGACGCTGTCGCGTGCTTGGATGCCCAGGAGGGCTTCGACACGATTTACCAGATCGTTATCGACGGCTGTGTTTGAGATGCCGAGGAGATCGCGCATGCGACCTTTGGACTGCATGCGGGCCAGGAGAGCATTCTTGGAGTCGTCTTCGGGCCACGTATGCCAGAACAGGCGGGCGTAGCCGCGTGCTGCGGGGGAGTGGCGGAGGAGGCCGAGGGCCTGCTGCATTTCGCGCAGGGGTTTCAGCATCAGCGCGGCGTCGTGATCGTGCACGCCTTTGGTGTAGCCTTCGTTGTAGCGTTGGGCCATGAACGTGGCCACGTCATAACCTGCGCCGGCCTTGAGCATCTGCCAGGCGAGGTATTCGGCGCGATAGACATCGGCATTTTCGGAGACGACCGCCTGATCCCACACGCTGCGTTGCGTCGCGAGTTCCGGGTTTTCGACGGTCTCATAAAAACGCGTGCCGGTGAGGTGGAAGGCCAGGCCGTTTTCACGAGGTAAAATCGTGAGCTCCAGCGGCTGCTTGTTCACGCTGAACTGATGCTGGCCGAGCTGAATGAGATCGCCGCCCGCGACGAAGATCTCTGACTTGTCGCGGATCTGCTTCAGGGAGTCCTGCTGGACGGTCTTGAGGCGGGTTTGCAGTTCATCGGCGCGGACGCTGTCGCCGAGCTTGCGCAGTTCTTCGATGAGATCGCGCAGCTTGGCGACCATGGCGTCCGCAGCCAGCCAGGCGTGGACTTCCTCGGGTTTGGCGAAATTGGCGAGGCGATTGCGGATGCTGCTGAGGATGCGTTCGGCGGACTGGCCGAGGCTGCCGCAGCGGCGGTTCAGAGCATCACTGAGGCTTTGGCGACGGGACTCGAAGGCGGTCTGCACTTCTTCACGCTTCTTGATGAGCTCGGCGGCGTAGTCGTCGAAGTCGGAGAAGCGGGTCTCCATCTCTTCGATCTGCACGAGCACGCGGGTGAGGGATTCATCGCACTTCTCAGGGGTGGTGGCGACTTCGAGGTAGTTCAGCACGCTCTGGCTGAGCAGGCTGAGCTGCGCCTGAAACTGCGCGGCGCCTTCGGTTTTCGCGAGGTCATTGCGGCGGTTGCGCAACACGCTGCGCACCTGATTGAGCTGAGCGAAGAGCGTGGAGATGCCTTCGATGATGCGCGTGGTCTCGGTGGCGTCTTCGATCTTGAGGCCACTGACAATCGCAGTGAGCATTTCCAGCTCGCTGCTCGATTTGGCGAGGGCTTCTTCGACAGCCTGGGCTTCGGTGACTTTGGCCAGTGCAGGTACACGGGCCTGCTGCTCGGAGATCTGTTTGCGGTAGGGGTCCAGCGACTCCGGCTTGAGGAGGAAGGTGACGCATTTGGCCGAGAGCTTGTCTGCGCCTTCCGCGACCGCCTTATCCATGCGGTCGATCTCGGCGGCGTCGGTGTAGCGCACATCGCGCAGGGCGATGATTTGGCCGCGCAGCTCGCGCAAAGAGGTGAGGAGCTGGACGAAGCCGAGGATGTCGGTGGGATCGGTGTTGGCGGCGGCACCGAGGGCCTTCTGCGATTTCTCCTGGAGCGTCGTGGTCTGCTCAGCCGCTGTTTTGCGCATGCGGCTGACTTTTTCAAACTCGCCCAGCGCGGCTTCGGCGGTGGTCTTGACCTCGACAAGGATGCTCTTGAGATCGTGGGCTTCTTCGCGGCCGACCCAGAAGTAGCTGTCGGCAATGTCGCCGCAGGAGCGGGCGAGTTCGACGTAGAGGCCGGAGAAGGAATCGTCTTTGGAGAGAAGGGTGAGCACGCCATTGCACTCGGCCATGGCGCGGACGATTTCGGCGTTGCCGATCTTGCTGAGGAAGGTCTGCGAGGCCTTGGCTTCGCTGACATCGGCGGAAACGAAGGGGGTGCGCCAGATCTGGATGACGTGGTGTTTGCGCGGTTCTTCATCAGCCGAAAAGAGCACGAGTTCACCACTTGGGAAGAGGCTGAAGCCGTGGCATGGCTGCGGCGTGGCGACGCTCTGCGTGATGAGATTGTAGCTGAGCAGCAAGTAGGAGCCGCTTTCGAGATGGCTGAAGACAAAGAGCGTGTCCTCGCCGTTGGAGGCGGAGATGCGTTTCTCGAAACGCATGGGCGGCAGGCCGGTGTCAAAGCCCCGCACTTCGCCGGTTTGCAGCACGTAACCGTGTGGAAAGAGGATGCCGTGATCGTCCGGCAGGAGAACGCAGCTCTCGGCGATGCTGTCGATGCGATGCGCTTCGCGCGTGCGCTCGTTGAAAACGAGGTGCCGCCAGGTTTTCTCCTGATACGGCAGGATTTTGAGCAGGATGAGATTGCCAACGATTGCGTAGTACACCTCCGCGTCGTCGAGAGTCTGGTCTTTGTTGTCGACGGGATCGCTGTAGATGCCGCGGCCGGTGTCGGTGTTGTTTTCCACCTTTACCGTGAGGTCGCCGCCGATGGTCTCGACGAAGACGCGATCCTCGATGCTGATGTGCGGGTGCGTGCCGTGGATGTACATGTCCCGCGTGGCGCGCTTCCACGCAAACTCCTGCGGAGTGGGGAAGACGAATTCGTGATCGCTGCGGTTGCCGAGGTATTTGAGCGTGCCCTTTTCATCGTCCACAAGCCACTTGAAGGTCTTGACCTCCGTGGCGCGCTGGCCGACCTGAAAGCCCAGGTAGAGATGCGGGCCGATGCGGTGGAACTTCAGGAAGGAGGCTTGTTTGTAGTAGCTGTAGAGGTAGGCGAAGTCCTCCACGAACTGTGGATCGCTGAGCAGGCCGTCTTTGTTGGGATGAAAGCTGTGATCGTCGGCATGCAGATCATACACCGCGAACACGTCTTCGATGCGCATGGTGCTGCGCAGGCCGAGGTGGACATTGTAGCCAAACAGGAAACGGTGCGGACCGATGGCGGCGAGGTCGCGCGGCACGCAGTTGTTCTCCGTCGTCAGCCGCGTGGTGGCCAGCAGGGATGTCTCAATGCCGCCGAACTCCGCCTTGCGGTCGGTGTTCAGCAGATCCAGCCGTCTCTGCAATTCGGAGCCGTGCTTGTTGAGGCGCTGGCGAATGACTTCGTAAGCGCCGGCTTCGAGCTGCGGGGAGGGTTGGGGAGATGGAGGAGTGTCGGCCATGGGGCGTGCCGAATAGTTGTCGGCTTAGAGGGCTGCAACGCTGACGGATCGTCGGCGCTCCATGGTTACTTCTTCGCCGCCTTGGCTGCGAGGAGGCTGCTGACGGTCTGCTCGGTGAGGCCGAAGCGGGAGGCGGTGCCGATCATGCCGGTGAGCTTGTTCAGGGTGGTGGCGTCGGGATTGAGGCCGATGAGCTTGGAGAAGAGGGCGCTGAGCGTGAGGTTCTTCGTGTCTTCGGAGGTGAGGCCGAACTGATCGATGATGTTTTTGAGCTGGGATTTGAAGTAGTCGGGATCGCCGGTGAAGAAGGTTTCCTTCACGTCGGTGAGGGTGCGGCTGCCTTCGACCATGCGGTCGATGGCGCGGGCATTGCCGATGGCATTGGTGATCTTGTCGAAGAACTGGCTTTCGCCGCCGATGATTTCGATCTTGGCGGACTTCATGGCCTCGCCAAGCACGTTGGCCTGGGCGGCGGCGATGTCTTTCTGGATGTTGATCTGTGCAAGCTCGATGGCTTTCTCCTTGTCGAGTGTGAGCTTGAACTCCTCGTGTTCGCGTCCCGCGTTTTCGAGCAGTTTCATGGCCTGCGCCTTCTTGGTGATGCCGTCCGCTTCAGCAGCGAGTTTGAGCTGCGTGACTTCGGCATCTGCGGCACCCTGCTTCTGCGAGGCTTCGGCCTTGGCGAGCAAGACTTGGGCTTCCCCGAGGCCAATGGCGGCGGAGCTGGCGGTTTTGCCTTCGGCGAGGGATTTCTCGGCGGCGGCATCCTTGGAGGCGGACTCTTGCCGGGCTTCGGCGAGGGTGAGCAATTCCTGAGCGTGAAGCTCGGCAGCCTGTTTGGAAGCGTCGGCGGCTTTGATGGCGGTGAAGGCGGCCTGCTCGGCGGCGAGCTGGGCGGCTTGTTTGTCGGCTTCGGCCTCCTTGATTTTCTGGATGAGCTGCTCCTGGGCGTTTTTCTCGGCGTTGGTGAGTGCGACCTGCTTCTCGCGGTCGGCGGTGGCGAAGGCCTCGGTGTCCTTCATCTTTTGCTGTTCAATGACGACGGTTTTTTCCAGGGCCACGCGGTCTTTGATGACTTCCTGGATGTTCTTTTTCTCCACTTCGACGGCTTTCTCCTTCTCGATGGCTTTCAGCGTGGTGACGCGTTCGCGGTCGATGATTTCGAGGTCGCGATCACGGGTGACGCGCTCGATCTCGACGGCGTCGGTGCGCTCCTTGTTGCGCTGGGCCACGAGGATCTGGCGGTCCTTGTTCTGCGTGGCGACGGCGATTTCTTCGTCGGCGCTGATCCGGGCGCGCTCGGCTTTGAGGCGCTCTTCTTCCTGGACTTTCATCGTCTCGGCCGTTTCGCGGGCGCGAACGCTTTCAACGTCGCGTTTCTGCTTCGACTCGGTCTCGGCGAGCTGGCGTTCGAGTTCGAGGATGGCCTCACGTGCCTGCACGTCCTGCTGCTTGATGACCTTTTCCTTGTCGCGCTGGATGTTGTTGGAGAGCTTGGCCTGAGCGGCGGTGAGTTCGGTGATCTTCTTGATGCCCTCGGCGTCGAGAATGTTGTCGGGATCGAGGTTTTCGAGCTGCGTTTGTTCGAGGAAGTCGATGGCGCAGTCGTCGAGGGTGAAGCCGTTGAGATCGGTGCCGATGACTTTGAGAATCTCGCTCTTGAAATGATCGCGCTCATTGTAGAGCTGGACGAATTCGAAGCGTTTGCCCACGGTCTTGAGCGCTTCGGAAAACTTGGCGTCAAAGAGCACGCGGATGGTGTCCACGGTGCTGGCACGGGCGCAACCGATGCTCTGGGCGACGCGCAGCACGTCTTCAGGCGTCTTATTCACGCGGACGAAGAAAGCCACCTTGATGTCCGCACGGAGGTTGTCCTGGCAGATGAGGCCTTCCTGGGCTTTGCGCTCGATTTCGATGCGCTTGACCGAGATGTCCATGTACTCGGACTGATGGGCCACGGGGATGACGATCATGCCGTTGAAGGTCACCTTGGTGCCACCGATGCCGTTGCGGACGATGGCCTGGCCCTGCTGCACCTTGCGGAAGAACCGCGAGAACAGGATCAGGATGCCGAGAAAGATGCCGATGATGATGACTCCGACAAGAAGGCTGCCTTCGAGTAGGAGAGCGAGGGGTAGGGATGTGGTCATAAAAGGGTTGGGTGAAAAATGGGTTGGTTAGTTTTGAGGAGCGGGTTCGATCAGGTAAAAGATGTTGTCGGGGCCGGCGGAGAGGACTTTGGCCGAGTCGCCGCGTTTCAGCGGTTCGGCATCGGGCAGGGTGCGGACATTGATCAGCAGCGGGACATTGGAGGTGGAGATTTCCAACTGGCCGTAGGTGGCGTCCGCCTCCGTGGAAACCACGAGGCCGGTGCGTCCGATGACTTCTTCGGCTTCGGAGTCGGCATCTCCCATGGCTTTGAAGAGCTTGGCGACTGGGAAAGTGACGAGCTTGGTCGCGATGAGGCTGCCGAGGAGGTTGGGCAGCAGGAGCCAGGCTGCCTGCAGGAGGCTGCCTGGCTGGTTGTACCATTCGTTGAGCGCCAGAGACCCGAACCAGAGGAAGAGGATCATGAAACTGAGCCAGACCATCAGGGGAACCTGCGAGAAGCCGAGGAAACGACCCACCGAGAGCCAGGCACCGCCAGTGCTCATGCCAAGAGCATGTGTGGAGCCGGTGCTGTGATGGGCATCGCCGTCCACACCCAGATCGTCTGGGAGATCGGCCTCAAAATCCAGAACACCGAGCAGGACGAACAACCAGTAACAGACGACCAGCGTCAGGAGCAGCGAGAGCAGAAGCTGGTGTGGGAGGATGGCGGCTTGAAGGAGTTCGAACACGTTGGGAGAGCTGGCGGTGATGACATGCGATATAAGCAACTGACCCGTGGCGAGGCGATTACAATTTTGCACAACGTCTTCAAGGCATCTATCCGCCACCGGGGTCTCGCGGCTGATGGTATAAAGAATTTGCTGACCACTGTCTCTGCGATGGATTTTTCATTCGCGTGAGAGGGCGGTGCGCATGCAGGTGCTTTTGGCGGCTGGTGAGGCGGTGCGTACGCTGCGTCAGGCGGCTCAGCAACCCTGACATGGCCCGTGAGAAGCGTTGACAACAACGGCGCTGCTCCTAGAATCGGCCTCGAATTCACCAAGAACAGAAGCGTCAGTCAGTGGAGGTTATCGGCATGAGGAACACAGAATTTGAAGACGAACGGCGTCCGCCCAATCCGCCGCTGCATTCTGAAAAGATTGTCACGGATCGGAAGATTTTTTTCTTGGATCTCAAGGAGAATGATCGCGGCAAGTTCATCAAGATCACGGAGGATGTACGCGGCCGCCGCGACACGATCATTTTGCCAATTGATGCCGCGCAGGAGTTTCTGGACGCCATGATGCGTACGGTGGACGCTGCGGGTGTGGATGAGTGAGTTCGTTACACGAACCTGATCACATGCTTCTGCCCGTGCTCGTCATGCGCGGGATTGAGTGCACGAAGTTCGAACTCGGCACGCTCTGAGTTGATGCGGACGATGACCCAGCCGTTGGGGCGCTTGGGGTCGAAGACGTAGGCGATGGGGGGGAGATTGATGAGCTGGAGGCCGGTCTTCTCGTGCTTGGTTTTCTGCCAAGTGTGCGTGTGGCCGTAAATGTAGCCCTGTACCTTGGGATAGGAGGCGAGGAGGTCGAAGAGGGCATCGCTGTCCTGTAGGCAGGTGCCTTGGTGCTTTTCATCCATGCTGGGCTGCATGGGATTGTGATGCGCGACGATGAAGGTGGGCTTGTTGGGCGCGTTGCGCAGCTCACGCTCGATCCACACGAGCTGGGGCTCGCCCAGCATGCCGGGGGTTTTGTTGACGAGGTCGAGCGAGTCGAGCAGGATCCAGTTGACCTGAGCGCTGGTGACGGTGGCGACGTGCTTGTCCGGCACGTTCATAGGGCGCTCGGCGTTGGGCGGCGGCGGGCCGATGATGGCGTTGAGGAAGTTGGTGCGGTGATCGTGATTGCCAAGGGTGCAGTGGATTTGAATGGACTGCTCGCGCAGGGCCTGGATGCAGTGGCCGAAGGTGACGTAATCCTCCGTTCTGCCGTCCAGGTAGGCGCAGTCACCATTGATGATGAGACCAAAGGGCTTCTGTCCGATCTTGAGCACCTGATTGGCGCAGCGGCGCAGATTTTCCGCCATGCAGGCGCCGCGTGCGACCAGCGCCTCGTCCTCGGCAATGTGGGGGTCGGAAAACAGCACCCAAGTCTGTTCAGGAATCTCCAGCGCGGGGAGCTGAGAGGCAAATGAACCCAGGGCAGCGGCGGTGCCGTGCTGCAAAAAGCTGCGGCGAGAGAAAGGGGGCAGGGTGATGGGCATGGAGAGAATGAAACGCTGGTCGGAGGCCGAATCGTGCGGACGGAGGATGGCAAACTTCAGGTGCCGAAGTAGCGGTCTCCCGCATCCCCAAGGCCGGGGACGATGTAGCATTTCTCATTGAGGCCGGTATCGATGGCGGCGGTGAAGATGGCCACATCTGGGTGGGAGAGCTGCATTGCAGCAAGTCCTTCTGGGCAGCTTACCACGCAGAGCATCGTGATGCGCATGGCCCCGGCCTCCTTGAGCTGGCGTGCGGCCTCACAGGCGCTGCCGCCGGTGGCGAGCATGGGGTCCAGCAGAAACACATCTGCGGCAGAGAGGTTGGCGGGAAGGTTCGCATAGTAGGCATGCGGCAGGGCGGTTTCCTCATTTCGCCTGATGCCCACGTGGGCGACGATGGTGTCAGGCACGAGCGGCAGAATGCCGTCCAGCAAGCCCAGGCCGGCGCGCAGGATGGGCACACAGACTAGCGGGCGTGCAAGCTGTGCGCCCAGGGTTTGTTTCAGCGGTGTCTGCACGGTGATCTCCTGCACGGGAAGCTCACGGGTGGCTTCGATGAAGAGAAGGCGTGCGAGATGATTCAGATGCCGCCGAAACTCATGCGATGGCGTGCTGACGGCACGGATGGCGGCGAGATGGCACTGTGCCAGAGGATGCTGAACGACGACAACGGGCTGCATGCCGGGCATTCTGCCGCGTTTGCCCGTGCTGGCAAAGTTTTCCACCACTGGGTTGACGTTCATGATACCCTGAGGGCATGAAAACACGACTCTGCGTGCTTGTGCTGCCCGCACTCCTGCTGGGCGCTTGTGACAGCGCACCGAGGAGGGACAGTTCGAGTTATTACTATCCGTCTGGCTCGCCCGGCAGCACCACCCCCAGCATCGCTCCAAGCATCGCTCCAAGCATTGCCAGCATGGCGGGTAGCAACGGCGCCCGCGTGCCGCGTGGTGGGTATGCCCCCGGTTCGGGGCCGACGGCGATGCCGCAGGGGAACCAGTTCATGTACCAGCAAAACGTGTCGGGCCCTTTCGGCAGCAGCAGCACGAGCGGTGTCATCCGCTCCTCCGGCGGCGTGCAGAGTTATCAGACCATCGGCGGTATGCCGGTGTATCCGGGCATGGCGGTTCCTGGGTACAACCCCAACCAGCGTTATTATGGCAGAATGCCGACCCAGCCGATTTTTGTGCCTGGGGTCGGTGGCGCTGCCGGTTACTACATGAACCCTAGCACTGGCGCGCGGGTGCAGGGGCCGTAACCGGGTTTAGACTTCACCATCCTTTTCCGCCTGCGCCCTTTTCGCCTCGGCGCGGTGCTTGAGCACTTCAAAGACGATGGGCAGTAAGGAGACGACGATGATGAGCAGGAACACCACTTTGATGTTGTTCTTGATGATTGGAATGCTGCCGAGGAAGTAGCCGGCGATGCTGAAGCTGAGCACCCAGACCAGGCCGCCGCCGAGGCTGTAGCAGAGGAAGCGGCGGTAGTCCATGCGACCAAAGCCGGCGGTGAAGGGGGCAAAGGTGCGCACGATGGGAACGAAGCGCGCGAGGATGATGGCCTTGCCGCCATGCTTGACGAAGAAGGCTTCGGTCTTGGCGAGGTAGTCGCGCTTGAACCAGCGTTGGTTGACGATCCAGCCGCCCGCTTTGCGGCCGATCCAGTAGTTCAGGTTGTCACCGATGATGGCGGCGCACATGAGGAGGGGAATGATGAGCTCGATACGGATGAGTCCCTGTGCGGACAAGGCACCCACGGCAAAGAGGAGTGAGTCACCCGGCAGAAACGGCATCACCACCAGCCCGGTCTCGCAGAAGATGATCGCGAACAGCAGCCCGTAAATGAGCGCACCGTGATCGTGCGCGAAGACTTGCAGGTGTTTGTCGATGTGCAGGACGAAATCGAGTAGCTGGGAGATCATGGGCGGAGAATCTCCGGCGTCCAAGCGGTGCGGCAAACGAAAACTCATGCCGATCTCGACAGGTTCACAAAAAAGCCGGGGCGTGAAGCCCCGGCTCTGCGGAATAGAGTCTGTCGATCCGTGCGGTGGTTTACTTCAGCACCGCAGTGACCACTTTTTTGTCTTCGATTTTGAGACCTTCGGCCTTGCTGAATTTCGCCGCCACAGTGGCTGCGCTCATCCAGTCGTTGGCCGATTCCAGGAAGCTGCTGAAGGCCTCCGCGTTTTCCATGAGCTTGTCGAACTGGATGTCCAGGTAGCTGATGGTGCCATCGCTCAGATTTGTGGCGTCGGAACTGGCGATGCCGTTGGCCCCCTTCACTTCCACCGCCAGATGAATGCCGGCAAACATGGGCTTCATCATCGCCATCTGGGATTTCATCATGGCGATGTCATCCGCGCTCTTCGGCGGCTTTTCAGCATCGCCGTCCGGCTTTTTGTCCGCGTTAGGATTGGTGATGGTGAGGGAGGAGCCGCTCAGGGCGAAGGTCATCGGCACCGTGATGGTGGCGGGCTTGTCTTCCTGCTCCGGTTCAAACGGCACATATTTCAGCTTGGTCAGATCCGCGACGGCGAAGACCACTTTCACACCGCTTTTGCCATCGGGTGTCTTTACTTCCTCGTGGGATTTGACTGTGACGCCCTCGCCGAGTTTCTGCGCGCGTTCCTCTGCCTTCTCTTTGTCCATGACGAGACCCTTGAGCTGGTCGCGCTGGTCACCACCGGCCTGCATCATCGCCGCAAGCTGGACACCCATGAGCATACTCTCCTCAATAGTGGCCGTGCCATCTTTGCTGACGATCACGGTGGATTTGATTTCAATGCAGGAGGCCAGCACAAAAGCAGCCGCCAGGAGGAGGAATGAGATTTTCATGAGAATGGCAGACTAGGCGGGCGAAATTTTCCTCCACAAGTGCAAACAGTACGGTTATTTACCACGGCAAAAGGGCGAGGATGCTGCTTGCCAAATGGTTCACTTTCTGAAACAACTCAGGCATGGACTCCCATGAAGTGATCAGCAAGGCCGTCGAGCAAACCAGCTTCAAGGAGGTGGCGGCGCAGATGGGCGTCTCCCTCTCGCTCGCCTACAAGTGGTCCCAGCCCGACGAGCAGCAGGGCAGCGGCACCTCCAATCCGCTCGACCGTGTGCGGCAACTGTTTGAGATCACGCAGGATCCGCAGCTCATCCAGTGGCTGTGCCACAAGGCGAACGGGGTGTTTGTGCAGAATCCCACGGGCGGCGGTCCGCGCGGCATGGAGCTCATGCCTGCCACGCAGGAAATCGTGCAGCAGTTTGCTGATCTCCTCACCGCCATCAGCCAGGCCGCCTCTGACAACCGCATTAACGAGAAAGAGGCCGAACACATCCGCGGTGTCTGGGATGAGATGAAACGTTTTACCGAAGGCTTCGTCAGGCTCTGCGAGAAGGGTGACTTTGCCCACCTTGCGGATGAGATCAAAACCCACCGCGGGTTCAAATAACACACGGTTTCGGAAGATGATTACTTCGAAGTCGGAGAGGTGTGCTGACCATAGAAAAACTGCAGCGAAACTGGCGGGGATGATGCCAGCAGCAAAAAACCATCTTTTTTCAGGGAGACCCCAAAGCAACGGTTTTGCTGACAAACATTGATTGATTGCACATGGATAAAGCCACATTTAATAATCTGACGCCTATGAAGACTCACTCCGCACTGCTCGCTCTTTTGGTTGTTTTTAGTCTGGGAATGCTGGCGAATGCCAGGGCCTCAGACTTCGCGACAAATCCCAGTTTTAACCACCCTCAAGCGGGAATCAGGCCTGCCAAAGATTTCAGAGGGCGGTATCCCATGCTCATCAAGAGCATGCGGGCAGGACAGGTCAGAACAGTCACCCCGGAAAATGTGGTCAGCTACGGCTACCCCTTCATCGGCAAATACAACAACCAGATCTACTGGATGGTGCCAGTGACGTTTTACACCGCAGGCCCTGACACTTCGTATCAGCATATCAGCGCGGATGGTCGGCGCCTGCCGCACATCTCCAGGGCCAAGTATAGTGCCACCCAGAAAGCGTGTGTCCACGCTGGCCGAGTCGAACACTGGATTTATAAGATTTCGAAAGCTCCGTTGCGCTGATTGGCGCCGCCGCTCCTACAGCCCGAAGCCAGAATTCGGGCTGAACGTAACCCCTACCGTTCTTGACCTGGACGCAAAGCCTGTGTGCGCATGGGTGACGCCCATGCGTGCGCGCTTTACCCCTGTGACTTGAAGGTGAAAGTGGAGGATGCGGGCATCAACTGCCATCCGCCGTCGGGCAAAACCATGGGTGGTTAGGGCGTAATGTGGGGCAAAGTCGAGCAAGGGGCCGGGAGGCCTCTGGCGCGAGAATGCTACATCGCAACAGGGCGAAAGCCTCAGGAGTTGATAAAATTAACTGGACCAGTAAGCATTTAATATGTTTATTATAATCATATACATTTAGTTGATTTATCATTATGAGCGAGAACGAACATAAAAGTCTGGTGCCTGAGATCCGTGAGGTCCTGGCGCAGCATGGCCGATTCCCCGTGGAAAACCTCACGGAGGGAGATGATCTTTACAATGCTGGCCTGACATCTTTGGCAACGGTGGCGGTGATGCTGGCGCTGGAGGACAAGTTCAATGTCGAATTTCCCGACAGTTTGATCGGCCGCCGCACCTTCAAGAGCATTGAATCCATCGCCGAAGCAATCACGAAACTTGCTGCCTAGGCCGATACGCCGATGTGCTCCAACTGTGCAAGTTTGAACCACCCCCACTCTGAATCCATCCCCGTGAGCACTCTTTGCAGCACCGAAGTCGATTTCGACGAACTTTTGAAGGAGGTGCATGGGATCGGCAAATCCGTGCTTCGCGTTCATGCGGCGGATGTGGACAAAAACGCCCGGTTTCCGAGCGAGTCGATCAATGCGATGCGCGAGGCGCGCCTGCTGAGCGCGTATGTCCCGGAGGAGTATGGCGGCATGGGTTTGAACATCGTGCAGGTCGCGAAAATCTGCGAGGCCCTGGGCCAGTACTGCGGCTCGTCGGCCATGATTTATGCGATGCACAAGATTCAGGTGGCATGCGTGGTGAATCATGCGCAGCAGTCCGAATACTTCTGCGACTACCTGCGGCAGCTGGTGGCGGAGCAGCGCCTCATGGCATCGGCGACGACGGAGATCGGCACGGGCGGAGACCTGCGGTCCAGCATTTGTGCGGTGGAAGTCTCGGGGGATCAGTTCAAGCTCACCAAAAAGGCACCCGTGATTTCCTATGGTGAGTACGCGGACGAGATTTTGGTGACCTGCCGCAGTGCGCCGAAGGCACCCGCAAATGAGCAAGTACACGTCATGGTGCGCAAAGGCGAGTACACTACGGTGCCGCTTTCGACCTGGGACACCATGGGTTTTCGCGGCACCTGCAGTTCGGGCTTTGAGCTGACGGCTTCCGGTGGCGCGGAGCAGATCATACCGCAGCCTTTCAATGAGATTCTGGGGCAGACGATGCATCCCTACTCACACATCGTGTGGGGTGCGCTGTGGTCGGGCATCGCCATGGATGCGGTGAATCAAGCCCGTGCCTTTGTGCGTGCCGAAGCGCGCAAGACACCCGGCGAGACGCCCATCTCGGCCATTCGCCTCGGTGAGGCCGATCAGGTGCTGCAGGTGATGCGGCACAATGTGGCAGCTTTGGCCCGTGAATACGATGAACTGCGCAGCCGCGACTGTCCGGGAGTGTTTGAAGAGTTTGCCTTCTCCATCCGCACGAACAATCTGAAGCTGTCGTCATCGCAGCAACTCGTGGACATCGTGGGCCGTGCGATGCTGATCTGCGGCATCTCGGGTTACCGCAATGATTCCAAATTCAGCATTGCACGCCATCTGCGTGATGCTTATGGCGCGGCACTGATGGTCAACAATGACCGCATTTTGAAACTGAACGCCACGATGCTGCTGGTTCACAAGGAAGGCTGATTTATGACGTGTACCTCCACCGCAACCCTTCCTCTCACCGAGGCCTATCAGGCGTTTCTTGACCAGGTCACGGAGGCCGGACTGCTGGTACCGCTCGGCGTGCGCGGCGTGTATGGCTACAACGGTGTGTTTGAAGGCGTGCTGCAAAGCTTTGACCGTCTTGTCACGCGCCGTGCCGCGCACTTTCAGGCGGATGTCCTGCGACTGCCCGGGGTGCTGAGCCGCGAGCATTATTTGAAGACCAGCCACATGGAGAACTTTCCGGACCTGATGGGCTCCGTGCATAGTTTCATGGGGCGTGAGCGTGAACATGTGGGGATGCTGACGAAGCGCGAGAGTGGCGAAGAGTGGACTCAGGATCTGGCACCGAGCGCACTGATGCTGACGCCTGCATGCTGCTATCCCCTGTATCCCACGGCGACTGGCACGCTGACGAGTGAGGGCAAGACGGTGGATTTGTTCTCACAGGTGTTCCGGCATGAGCCGTCGATCGACCCGTGCCGCCTGCAGATTTTCCGCCAGCGCGAGTTTGTCCGCATCGGCACTGCCGAGCAGGCGCTGGAGCATCGCAGGCAATGGATTGAACTGGGCCGGGATATTCTGGCCGAGGTCGGACTTGGAGTGGTGATCGAGGTGGCCAACGATCCTTTCTTTGGACGTGGTGGCCGAGTGATGGCCGCATCGCAGAAGGAGCAGGATCTGAAGCATGAGTTCACCTTTGCGGTGGCTTCGGAGCAGAAGCCGACGGCAATCGCCTCGACCAACTGCCACATGGATTACTTCGGCAAAGCCTTCGACATCAAGCTGCCGAACGGTGAGGCGGCGCATTCGGCGTGCATCGGGTTTGGAATGGAACGCATCGCACTGGCTTTGTTTAAGCACCACGGATTTGATCCTGACCGCTGGCCGTATGAGGTGAAGAACGCCCTGGAATTATGAGCCAGCCGTTTCCACCACTGGACCCACAAACCTACGTGCGTCATCGCCTGCACACGCAGGAGCGCGAGTGGGCGGAGACGAACTGTTATGTGGATGTGTGGATCGAAGTTCTGCACGCCCGGGGGCTGGAACCGATCGCGGCCCTGCCGTTCACGCTGGGCATCGACTTTGAGGGCGACCAGTGGACCTTTTTCAAATACCAACTGGCGGATGTGTACGAACTCTATGGGCTCGATGTGCAAGAGCTCGCGATCTATCGCCCGCTGACGGCGCACTTTGAGGAGCAGTTGTCGCTTGGACGACCGCTGCTGGTTGAACTGGACTCGTTTTATCTGCCTGACACGGCAGGCAGTGCTTACCAGCTTGAACATGTCAAAACGACGGTGGCCATTGCTGAAATTGATATGGAGCAGCAGCGCTTGGGCTACTTCCACGCGCAGGGCTACTACCATCTGCAGGGGGATGACTTCGTGAATGTGTTTCATCTGCGCGGTGAAAAGAATCCTGCGATTCTGCCGCCCTACTGCGAGATCGTGAAGAATACCGCCACGCCAGCTCTGCAAGGCGAGGCGTTGCTGAATGCATCGCTGGGTTTGCTGCGACGCCAGTTACAACGACTGCCGGAGTTGAATCCGTTCTTGAAGTTCCGCGCCCGCTTTGAGGCCGACATGCAGTGGCTTATCAACGAGCCGATTGCCACGTTTCATCAGTACTCCTTCGCCACGCTGCGTCAGTTTGGTTCCTGCTATGAACTGGCTGGCACTTACCTGAAATGGCTGCAGAGCCAGGGCGTGGGTGGGCTGGATGGTGCCATCGAATCGGTGTTCCGGCTGTCCACTGGCGCGAAGACTTTGCAGTTCCAGCTGGCACGCGCGATGGCGCGGAAGAAGGCGATTGATTTCACACCGGTCGATCAAATGGCGGAGAACTGGGCCCAGGCGATGCAGCAACTGAAGGCGGTGTTTCCCGCGTAGCCATCATGACGGACCCCGTTCACTTTGCGCCGTGGACCTGCTGTGCGCAGGCTCCCGGAGCGAGCGCTGAATCGGCGGCGGTGCAGGGAGACTGGTTTGCTGCCGAGGTGCCGGGAACGGTGGCTTCGGCATTGCGTGCGCGTGGGCAGTGGAATCATCAAAATCCGCCGGATGTCGATGCACAGGACTGGTGGTACCGCACCACCTTTGAAGCGGCAGCGCGAGCGGCTGATGAGGCCAGCGCCTTGTGCTTTGATGGACTTGCATCGCTTGCGGATGTGTGGCTGAACGGCGAACTCGTCCTAAGCTCCAACAACATGTTCCGCAGCCATCGCGTGGATGTTGCGCGTGTCTTGCGCGATGAGAATGAGCTGGTGATCTGCTTTCGTTCGCTCACGACGGACATGAAGAAGAAACGTCCGCGTCCGCGCTGGAAAACCAATCTGGTGAACAACCAGCAGCTGCGCTGGCAGCGCACGAGCCTGCTGGGACGCATTCCCGGCTGGTCGCCGCCGGTACCTGCGGTGGGGCCATGGCGTGAGGTGAGACTGGAGTGTGCCCCGGTGCTGCTGACGGACATGCAGCGGACGGCTTCGCTGGTGGGACACGAAGGCGTTGTTAGTTTTCGTGCGCGGGTGGCGTCGTCGATGAAGATCGTCTCGGCGCGGTTGCTGATCGCGGAGCATTCTGTCGAACTTGACTATGAGGATGGCGTCCTAAGTGGTGAGCTGCGCATTCAGAAGCCTGAACTGTGGTGGCCGCACACGCATGGTGCGCCGACGCTGTACGCCAGCAAGGTGATCATCGAGACAAAAGCAGGGCAGCATGAGTTTCCGCTGGAGCCAACGGGCTTTCGCAGCATCGAGGTGCGCAACGATCACGGGTTTGCGATTCAGGTGAATGGAGAGCGCGTTTACTGCCGTGGTGCATGCTGGACGACGAATGACATTTTCAGGCTCGGTGGAACCGTAGATTCGCTGCGGCATGATCTCACGCTCGCGCGTGATGCAGGCATGAACATGCTGCGCATCGGCGGTACGATGACCTATGAGAGTGATGCGTTCTACCGCCTCTGCGATGAACTGGGCATCCTCATCTGGCAGGACTTCATGTTTGCCAACATGGACTACCCCGTGGAGGACGCGGCTTTCGCTGAAAACATCACGATTGAAGCGAAGCAACAACTCGATCGATTCGCACAGCATCCCTGCGTGGCGGTGTACTGCGGTAACAGTGAGATCGAACAGCAGGCGGCGATGCTGGGCATGGCGCGTGAGCGTTGGCGCAACCGCTGGTTCGGCGAGCAACTGCCCGCACTGTGCAGCCAGCATCATCCCGGTACGGTGTATGTGCCGTCATCGCCGAGTGGGGGTGTGCTGCCTTTTCACACGCGGACCGGCGTTACGCATTACTACGGCATCGGTGCTTATCTGCGCTCCCTACGCGAGCTGCGGCAGGCGGATGTGAAGTTCACCAGCGAGTGTCTGGGCTTTGCGAACATCCCGGAGACGGAGATCATTGACGAGATCATGGGTGGACTGATGCCGGTGATGCACCACCCGCGCTGGAAGCAGCGCGTGCCGCGTGACACGGGCGCCGGATGGGATTTTGAAGATGTGCGTGATCACTACCTGCGGGAGCTTTTCAATGTCGATCCGGTGACGTTGCGCTCGTTCGACATGCCGCGTTATTTGGAACTGAGCCGTGTGGCCTCG
The DNA here is from genome assembly GCA_002279765.1 of Verrucomicrobia bacterium 12-59-8. The sequence continues at coordinate 19,308 of NCCR01000101.1, forward strand.
GGCGAGATGATGGCGCGGACGTTTGCGGAATGGCGCAGTGGTCACAGCCGCAACGCGGGTGCGTTGGTGTGGTTTTACAAGGATCTGTGGCCGGCGGCGGGCTGGGGCATTGTGGACAGCACGGGGACTCCGAAGGCTGCGTACTATCAGCTCAAGCGCGCATGGCAGACGAGGCAGTTGAGCATCACTGATGAAGGACTCGATGGGCTGCATCTGCATCTCAGCAACGAAACCGCTGAGCCTGTGGAGGGCATTGTCGAAGTGAGGTTGCTGCGTGAGCCGAACGTCAGCGTCGCGTGTCATGAGATCGCGTTGAAGGTGGGAGGGCGCTCGCTGGAGATGCGCAGTGTCGATGAAATTCTCGGTTCGTTTTTTGATGTGAACTACGCGTATCGATTTGGTCCGCAGTCGCATCATGTGGTGATAGCGACCTGGTTCAGCGCGGAGCGTGAGGTCATCAGCGAGTCGTTTCATCTTACGTGTACACGTGATCCGGTGGGTCAGCCACTGACAGCGGAGATGCTGGGTGCCAGGGCGGAAGCACTGGGTGATGGGCGCTACCAGCTCACGCTCAAGAGTGATCGGTTTCTGCATAACGTGCGATTGTCGGCCAAGGGATTTCTGCCTGACGACAACTACTTCCATCTCGCCCCGGACCGGATCAAAACAGTCTCCTTTTCGCCATGCGCGGAGGGGAGCAGGGCGCTCGAAGTTTATGTTGAGGCCCTGAACGTGACGGGCGAAATTTCGGTGAGTTGAGCCGTAAATCCCACGAAACCCATCATGATACCTGAGCCGCAATCGCGCGTGCCTGAAGACGCTCCGTGTGTTGATCAGGCCGGGAGGACCGCGTTCTATTTTGACAGCGGCGGGCGGTCGTTGTTTGCGTGGCTGCACCGTTCCGCTGGCACCGTGGCGGATCATGGGGTGTTGATTTGTCCGCCGCTCGGACATGAGCAGGTGCATTCACATCGTGCGCTGCGCCACCTGGCGGACCGGCTTGCGGCGGAAGGTTTTGCAGTCGTTCGGCTCGACTACTATGGCACCGGCGATTCCGACGGCACGGAATACGACCCGCAGCTCCTGGCCACGTGGCAGGTGAATGTGAACGATGCGGTGGAATGGCTGCGCAGCAGTGCAGGCTGCGGGAAGATCAGCCTCGTGGGTCTGCGCTTGGGGGCGACTTTGGCAGCGCTGTACGCGGAAAAGCACGAGGTGGAGAGCCTGGTTCTGTGGTCGCCGATTGTGAAAGGCAGGCGGTATGTGCGCGAGCTCACCGCCTTGAGTCAGACCGCGCAGCTTGCTGCTGGCGGTGATTCAGCAGGCATTGAAGCCATGGGCTTTGTCTATGCGAAGGAGACGGTAGGCGAGCTCGCGCAGATTGATCTGCTGTCCCGGACGGTGCGTTGCGAGCGGGTGCTGATCGCAGCCAATGCGAACGCGGCGGGGGACTCGTCGTTGCTGGACCATTTGTCGAAGCAGGGGGTGGTGGCGGAGCTGATGGCGCTGCCCGGCTACGAAGAAATGATGGCTGAACCTCATGAGACCAAGGTGCCGCATGAGGCCCTGCGGAGCATTGCGGGTTGGATGAAGGTCAGGGCGGTGTCAGCCGGAGGAGCTAGGGGCACCACGCCCGCTCCTGGTGCAACGTCGATGCTGAGCTACGGTGCTGGAGCGGTGCGCGAAAGCACTCATCCTATCAGCAGCGTGCCTGATTTGTTTGGCATCATGACGGAACCGTTGGAGCATTCGACGAAGCTACCGTGGATCGTTATGCTCAATGCAGGCGCGGCCTACCGGATCGGTCCGGGTAGAATCCATGTGTCACTGGCGCGACAGCTTGCGGCGCTTGGTTATCCCTGCCTGCGGTTCGACATCAACGGCATCGGCGACAGCGTGGCTGCGGATCCCGAAAAAGAAAACGACACCTATGCGGCGAGCGCCTTCCGTGACGTGGGCCTGGTGTGCGACTACCTGCATGTGCAGCGGCCCGGCCGCCCTATCGTGCTACTGGGCCTGTGCTCCGGTGCCTATGTGGCCTTTCAGTCTGCGGCGCAGTTGCCGGATCCCGCGATCATCGAGAGCATCCTCATCAATCCCCTCGTCTTTTTCTGGAAGGAGGGCATGACCATCAATGACACGAATACCGACCAGCTCGTGGCATGGCGTGAGTATTGGAATGCCATCTTCCAATGGAGCCAATGGAAGATGCTGCTCACCGGCAGGACGCGCGCGGGATTTGCCGGCTCGCTGAAACGCTTTGTGGGCCATCTGACGCCGCGATTGCCGAGGTTTGGCAGGTCAGCGTCAGCGGCGAAAAGCACGGAGCCAGCAACGCAGAGCGGCTGCGCGCATCCGGCGCGCAAAGATCTGCCTGGAGATTTGAACCGTGTCGTCGCTGCTGAGCGCACGCTGGCCATGTTTGTTTCCGACAACGATCCGGGGCATTTCCTGCTGATGTATCAAGCGCGCCGCAAGGCCACGCAGCTGATGAAGCAGGGCCGGCTTCAGTGCCGCTTCATCGATAATGCGGATCATACTTTTTCCACTGCACAGGCGCGCCAGACTTTTTATCAGTCGCTGACGGACTACCTGCATCACCGCTTTGGTTCCGGGATGAGCCAGGAGCAGGCATTGAAGGATAAATGCGCGCTGCTGGCACCGACATTGTCGCATTCGTGAAAACAAAAAAGCCCTGTAACTCGTTGAGCTACAGGGCTTTGAAATTGGTTGCGGGAGTAGGATTTGAACCTACGACCTTCAGGTTATGAGCCTGACGAGCTACCGGGCTGCTCCATCCCGCGATTTGATGGCATCTTGACCTGCAACATCCTCTGCGCCTTCTCGTTTGCTGTTTCCCGCATGAAAAACACCGCTACAACCCTCCTGCTCGCTCTGACGAGCCTTCCGGCCTTTGCCGCCGACTCCAAACCCGCCGCTCCTGCTGCTGAAAAACCTTCGCCCATTGGGTACTCGGACACGCCGGTCATTCCTGGCACGCAGTGGAAGGTGCATGACATCGACCGCCCACGTCCGGCGGCCGTGGCACCTGGCGAAAAGCCGGGCGATCCACCCGCAGATGCGATTGTGATCAATGCCGACGCGCTGCAGGCGAAGGAAAAAGACGCGAAGGGCAAGGAGACCGGCAAGATCATTCCGTGCCCATGGACGATCGACAGCGGTGTGATGATGATCTCCGGCGGTGACTGCTGGACAAAGGAGGAATTTGCCAGCTGCCAGCTCCATGTGGAGTGGATGAGCGAGCCCAACACGAAGGGCAATTCGCAGAAAAAGGGCAATGCCGGGGTGTTTTTCATGGACCGCTACGAGTCCCAGATGCTGGACTGTGACAACAACCCCACCTATGCCGATGGCATGACGGGCGGTGTGTATGGCCAGACGCCACCGCTGGTGAATGCCGTGCGTCCTGCCGGCCAGTGGCAGGTGTATGACATTGTCTTCACCGCACCCAAACTGGAAGGCGGCAAGGTGGTGGAGCCCGCCTACATCACGACTTTTGTGAATGGCATCTGCGTGCAGAATCACACGAAGATCATGGGACCGACGAAGCACAAGAACATCACGGACTACAACGGCGAGTTCCCGGAGAAGGCACCGATCCGCATTCAGGACCACAAAAACGAGCCGCCGGTGCGGATTCGCAACATCTGGATCAGGCCGCTCTGAAGCGTCATTATTTTTTTATACTCACAAGGCCGGAGGTGATCCCTCCGGCCTTGTTGTTTTTGGCTGGCAAAGCTCAAAAGTAAGGGAAACGTAAAAATGATACGGTATTTATGATAATTCCGTTGAAGTTAATAAATCACCCTCTAAAGTGAGAGGGTTCGTCGTAATTGCAAAATTATTATAACCACCATTCCAACCAGTTGCTTGCAACTGGGGAGCTAAGCCTTTCTTTAACACTTTGATTATGCCGTTCGCTCTTTATTCGCGCTCTATCAAAGCCGCCGCCCTTGTCGGAAGCGGGCTGGCGTCGTTCGCACGCACACGGCGCTCCGCCGAGGCCACGATTTTAACGTTTCACGGCCTGAGTGAAGATTCAGAGGACCAAGGCATTCTTGACTGGTCCCTGCATCTGCCGGTCGAAGTTTTCCGCAGCACTTGCTCCATGCTGGCCAAAGAATACCATGTGATTTCGCTGGCAGACCTCGTCGAGGCGCGTAGCCGGGGCACCTGCCTGCCGGACAATTCTGTCGTCATCACCTTCGACGACGGGTATGCCTCCAATTACGAACTGGCCTACCCTATTTTGCGGGAGTTCGGCCTGCACGCCACGATTTTTGTCACCACGGGATTCCTTGATGGGGTGGAAATGTTTTGGTTTCAGCGTGCGGATCTCGCACTGGGTCGTTCGCAGAAGGAACTGCTCGACTGGAAGATCAACGGCAAAAAACTGCGCCTCTACCTGGGTACGTACGAGCTGCGTCAGCAGTCCCTCAAGCGGCTGCTGCCTGAACTCAAGGAACTGCCAGACACAGATCTGCTGAGCGAGATGGACCGATTGGAGGAGGCGCTGGAGGTAAGTACGCCTGCTTTTGAAGATCTCCCCAAAGCCATGCGCCCGATGACCTGGGAGATGGCGTGTGAAATGTCCCTGAGCGGTCATGTGGACATCGGCGGTCACACACACACACATCCCATTTTAGCGCGTTGCGATGTCATGGCGATGCGTGCGGAAATTTCCACCTGCCGTGATCGTATTCACGCCGAGATCGGTGAACTGCCCTTTGCTTTTGCCTATCCCAACGGCGGTACGGATGATTTTACACGAGAAACTCTGATGCTCGTACGTGAGGCGGGGTTCAAAGCCGCCTGCACGACGGTCAGCGGCCGAGTCCATGACACGGTCTCCATGCACCAACTGCCACGTTACGGTTCTCCTGAATCCGTGTTGGAGGCGAAGGCCACGGTGTCCGGCGCATTTGAAACACTCAAAGACTGGCGGCAGAGCTGCCGGAAAGCGATGTCGATGATATGAAGACGATCACGCTTGCCACGAGTGACACGCTGCAGCTGCCCCTCCGGCAACCTGTGCGTGCTGTCGTGACGGAGTGGTCCAAGCCTGCACCCGCACTAGACCGGCGCCCGGTGGTGCTGCACTTTGCCTACAGCATTGGCGGCGGCGGCGCGGAGGCGATGCTCATGAACCTGGCTGAAACGCTCGATTCGGCGCAGTTCCGCACGGTCGTTGTAGCCATGAATGCCAAGCCTTGGACGCATCAGCTCAAGCGGCTGCATGAGGCGGGGGTGGATGTGCATGACCTCGAAAGCACGACCTACCTCAATCCGCGCACCCTCGCGCGACTGCATGCCGTGCTGCGTGCCGAGCGACCTGACATCGTGCAGACGTGGACGCATCACGCCGATCTCATAGGAGGCTGGGTTGCATGGCTCGCCGGTGTGCGCAACGTTGTCTGGAGCATTCACTGCCGCGAAATCCATCGCAACCCCGGAGACAGCGACGGCAAGATGGCGTTCTTCCGTCGTGCGCTGGGGTTCAGCTCACGATTTATCCCGCAGCGCATCATCTCCTGCTCAGCAGCCGCCATTGAAGATCACGAGGCCATCGGTTATCCGCGTGACAAAATGCGCTGGATTCCCAATGGCATCAACGCTGAGCGCTTTGTGCCTGACGTGGACGCCGGACTCGACACACGGGCTGAATTGAAGCTGCCGGCGAACGCCCCGGTGATCGGCTATGTGGGGCGCTTGCATGAGATGAAGGATTTGGCGACGTTTCTGCGCGCAGCGGCCCTGCTGCAGACACGGGTGCCCAAGGCGCACTTTGTCTTCTGCGGCGGGGTTGAAGTCCAATTGGGCGAAGTGGAGCGTGAGCTGCTGGCACAACTGCCGCAGCGCCAGCAGGTGAGGTTTGATTCGTTCCGTGCCGATCCGTGGCGTTTGTATCCGGCGTTGAGCGTGTTCTCGCTTTCATCACGCACCGAAGCGTGTCCAATGACCGTCATTGAGGCGATGTCCTGCGGTGTGCCGTGTGTCACCACGGATGTGGGTGATTGTGGCCGCCTGCTTGAGGGTATCGGTCAGGTCGTGCCAATGCGTGATCCAGTGGCGCTGGCCAACGCCTGGGAGCAGGCATTGCAACTCGGAGCTACCGCGCGTGAAGAAATCGCCCGGCAGTCACGCCAGCGGGTGCTTGATCGGTTCACCATCGCCCATGCCGCTGGGCAGTATGCTGAAACCTATGCAGAACTCGTGGAGGTGAAGTCATGAAGGCGCTGCTGCTTCTGGTGGTGACCACCGTGGCTGCCGCTCAGCCGGTGGCTGTGTCGTTTTGCGATGGCATGACCCGCATTTCCCGTGACGGTGCAGCGCCCAAGGCGGTCACGCACACTCTGCACGCCGCGCGCGGCGAGTGGGAGCCGCTGCAGGTCATCGTCACCGCCACGCCGGAACAGCTCAAAACCATCCAGGTGGAAGCGACCGGGATCGCCAAGCATGATTCCGATGCCTTGCTGCCAGTCCCAAAGGTGCTGCGTGAGCACTATGTGAGCGTCTCTAAATCCACGCCGATGGCACCGCTGCCGCCGGGCGATTATCCAGATGCGCTGGTGCCGCTCGACATGCCTGCGCAGGAACTCAGTGGCACTGAGGTGGTGAATCAACCTTACTGGGTGGATGTCTTTGTGCCTTACACGTCTGCTCCGGGGGCCTATACCGGCGAGGTGCGATTCCAGTTTGCCGACGGAACGAAGGCCACTGCCAGCTATACACTCAAAGTGTGGGACTTTGACCTGCCCGTCGTGCCGAATCTGCGCACCTCGATCATGACCACCGTGCGTCACGTTGCCCAGGTGCATGGTCTGGAGTATCATGACAACGCACCCTCGCTGGCGCACGCGGGTTTGCTCAATGAGTATTACGATCTGCTCGCCGAGCATCGTCTCAGCGTGGATCAAATCTACGGCAGCTACCCCGAGGCCAGCACTGGCAGGCTGGATGAGGACAAAGTCGAGCGGGCGCTGAGAAAGCACCTGCTGCACCGCCATTGCAGCACCATCGGCCTGCCAATCTGGCCGCAGTGGCCGTTCAAAGATCCGCTGGGTAAGGACCGCGAGGCGGCGATGAGCTATGTCGCGCAATGGATGAAGCTGCTGGCCAAAATCCGCTGCGAATCACGCGGCTACGTTATCATGGGAGATCTCGATGAGCCAAACGACGCTGCGGCCTACGCCACCGTGCGCCGCTGGGGCGAGTTCTTCAACGAGGTGGAAAAAAAGCATGGAGTGCGTGTGCCGCTGCACGTGACCGAGCAGCCGACGCCCGAAAAGGCAGCGTGGGGTTCTCTTGTCGGTGCGGTGGACATCTGGGTGCCGCATTTCAGCGAAGTGTGGAAGGACATGGAGTGGGCCGGTGGCAAGCACGACATCGCCCTGCGCCGTCAGGCCGGCGAGGAAGTCTGGGCCTATGCCGCGCTCGTGCAGATGTCGGCTGCCTGGGAAGAGCAGCATGGCAGGCCCAAGCAGCTCACCAGCAGCTTTCCTCCAGTGTGGGCGCTCGACTATCCGCCGATGGCGCACCGCATCGTCGGCTGGTTATTTCCCAAGTACGGCATCACCGGCTTTGATTACTGGGACACGATCTTTGCCGCTGAAGGTGTCGATGTCTGGCAGGATGCTGGCACGTTTAAAACGCCCGATGGCGCGACCTACAATAGCGATGGCTCCTATATTTATCCTGCCACTGAGAAACGTCAGGGCCGCAATGCCCCGGTGGCGTCCATGCGTCTGAAATGGCTGCGTGAGACAGCGGAGGACTACGAGTACCTGATGCTGGCGCGTCAACTGGGCCACGAAGATGAGGCCCGGCGTCTCACCGCCAGATTTGCCCGTGGCTTTGGCGACTGGGATGACAACACCGGAGCGCTGCTGGATGCGCGCCAGCTGCTGGGTGCGTTGATTGAATCCGCACACCATCGCAAACAAACAGTGCTGCTGCAGGAAGGAGATGCACGGTGACCACGGTGCTGCTGAGTGCCAATATGTGCGGTGCTGCGGCCAATGCCGTTGCGGCAGCGCGTCGTGGCGAGCTCGCGCTCGACATCGTGCGCGATGAGGCTGGATTCCATGCGCTGCAGCCGTTCTGGGACACGCTGGTCGATCAAATGGCCACGCGTTCGCCGTTCCTGCGCTGGGACTGGCTGAGTCTGTGGTGGGAGGAGTGCCGAAATGAGGCACGGCTGGTTATCGGTGTGCTGCGTGATGCCGAAGGCGTTCCGCATGCCATCGCTCCGCTCATGCTCGCCTCTGAGACGGTGCATGCGCGCAAGCATCTCGTGACCTTGAGCTTCCTGGCAGGTTTTGGCGAGGCGCATGGCGAGCGGCTGGACCTCATCGTACCCGCCGGCCAAGAGGATGAACTGACGCCGAAGCTTTGCCACGTGTTCAAGCTGCTGCGGCATGAATGCGACAACGTCCGGCTCAATCATCTGCCGGAAGAATCTCCCAATACGCCCCATCTCCTCGCGGTGCTGAAAGAGGTGTACAGCCGCGCCAGCGTGCTGAACCGCCAGGCCAGCCGGTTCATTCACCTGCCTGCATCATGGGAAGAATACGAGGCACGCCACAACTCCAAATGGCGCAATGTGCTGCGCCGCCGCCGCAGGGCGTTCACAGCGGAGCATGCAGGCTCTGCCACGCTTGCGGGTGAACGCATGTCCGTTCCTGAAGCGATGAAGGAGATCCGCGTGCTGCATGCCATGCAGTGGCCGACGGGAGTCAGTAGCTTCACCACGGACTCCTCCTGGCGTTTTCACCAGCGTCTGGCGGAACGCTGGATGCCACAGCAGCGCACCTGGATGCCTATACTCGAAGCTGACGGGAAAGTGATGGCTGCTCTGTACGGCTTCGTGGAGCGCGAGCAATTTTTCCAGTATCAGACGGGCTGGGAGCAGGCCCTTTGCAAGATTTCTCCTGGCAAACTGGTCATGCGCTGGGCCATCGACTGCTGTATTCAGCGCGGACTGCAGGTGTACGACATGCTGCCCAGCGATTACGAATACAAACGGCATTGGTGTGATGGCGTGCGCTGGCTGCTCGACCTCGAAGCTTTCAACCCGGCAAGCTGGCGCGCCACCGCCTTCCACTCCCTGCGTACTCTGCGCCGCTGGCTTCCCCGCAGCAGGGATGTAGAAGTCTTCAACGAATTGCAGGAGGAGCATGAACCGGCCCTCTGCTCCGCCGCTTAATTCATCCATATGGCCATTTCCTACAGCATTCAGCCCTCGAACGCCGCGCCTCAGGACGGCTTTGGAGCGATGCTTGCACTCGCGCCAGCACGTGGTCTGGCGCCATTGGCTCCGTCCATGACCGTGCCGGCTCATCCGGGCATGTCGCCGGTGTTTGATCCGCGCGCTTTCCTGCCGCCGATCAATCCGCAGGACTTTGAGGTGCAGTCGCTCATCAGTCTGGTCGATGTCATCGGCTACATCCGCAAGCGCTGGCTGCGGGGTGCCGTGCTGGGCCTCATGCTCGCGGCATTCACGTTTTACTTCCTTGGCATGGGGGTGAAGATCTACGAGGCGGAGTCGCAGCTGCTGCTGCGTATCCAGGATGCCAATCCGTTCAACTTTGACGGCGTGGCCTCCCGAGGCCCTTCGGAACTGAGTGCGGCGCAGTTGATCAACAACCACCGTGCGGAGCTGCTCTCCGGGCGCTTTTTGAGTCATTTCTATGATCACTTTCCAGCGCAGGAGCGGGATGCGTTGCTGGACCGTGAGGCGCACTCGCTGAGCCGCAAGGACGAGCTGATGAGGCTGCTGGGGCTCTACAAACCCGGCAAGCTCGGCGATCCGCGTGAACGGTTCATCAATTTGATGATCGCCAATGCGCGAGTGGAGCCGCTCAAGGAATCCCATGTGCTGCGGGTGCAAATTCGTGACCGTGATCCGAAAATTGCCGCTGACTTGGCCAACCGGTTTGTCGAAGAGTACACCCATTACGTGGCGGAGCAGGAGGGCCAGCTCAGCGCCGATGCGTCCACTTTCCTCGAAACAAAATCGGAGGAGCTCTTGAAGCGCCTGCGTGAGTCGGAGCAGAAACTCGCGGAATATCGTAAGAAGGAGGGACTCATGGAGGACTCCGAATCCAAGGATGTCTCCAACGAAAAGGTGCGCCAGCTCAACTCGGCGATCACGGAGGCCGATTTGAAGCTCACCAGGGCCAAAAGTGACCTTAATGATCTCTCAGCCGCACAGAAGGCCGGTCGTGATCTTACGGATCTCCGGCTCTTTGCAGACAACGCCGATGTGAGCTTTATCCGCAAGCAGTTGGATGCGAAGATCGCCGAACGTGCGCCGCTGGAAGCCACCTGCGGGCGCAAACATCCGCGCATGATTGGGCTGGCGAATGAAATCGAATCTCTGAGAGGTGCTCTGGACCGTGCGGTCAGCTCAGTCGTCGGCATGATCCAGGCGGAAGTGGAGTCCCAGGAGCGGCAGATTGCCGACTACCGCCGACAGCTGGAAGATGCGCGTGAAGTGGCGCTGGACATCAACGGCAAAACTGTTCAGCAGAGCCTGCTGCGTGACCAGGTGCATATGGACCGTGATCTTTATGAAAAAATAGAGATGCGTCGCAGCCAGGCCGCGCTCACCGGCCAGTTCCGTGACAGCGGCCTGCTGCGTGTCTCGGATATGGCGATGGTGCCGGAGAAACCCGTGAAACCGAGCAAGCCCATCGCTGCATTGGCGGCTGTCCTTCTGTTTGGTCTATCCTTGATCGGTCTGCCGGTGGGTTGGGGCATTTTCGACGATCATGTGCGGAAACTTTTCAGTCCCAAGGCTGAAAGTCCGGTGATGCGGGATCTGACGCAGCATACCGCCTATGGCTACGGCTATCCGGTGCAGCAGCCAGCCCAGCCCACACCGGTTGCTTCGCCCTTTGCCATCGCCACACCCGCGCCACCAGCCCTGCCTACCATGGACAGGCCACCGCCGGTGATGAAGCGCCCACCGCCAATGCAGCCGCAAACACGCCCGCTGCCGGTGATCAAGCCTGCCGATTCTGAAACCACCATTCTGGCACGTCTGCCCTATGTGAAGGGCTCCACCCCGGAGGCGATGCTTTCAGAACTGCTAAAACCGGAACCTGTCGGTGCTTCAAGCGCGCTGCATCAGCTCACTAGTACGCTCGAAAAGCAGGCGATGAACCGCAGCAGCACAGCCGGTGTGATCCTCATCACCAGTGCGGGAACGGGCGAAGGCAAAACGCTGGTATCCGCCACGCTGGCCGCAGCGTTCTGCCACCAAGGTCGTCGTGTGTTCATGATGGAGTGCAATCCGTCATCACCCACGCTCCACCAATGGTTCCCACGGGCGGTGCAGGGATGCGGTGTCTATGCCCACGACCTCGAAGCGCTGCGCTATGGTCACAGCAATCTCTTCCTGCTGCCGGGCTGTGACCTGCCTGCGCACGCCACCAATGAGCTGCTGGATGGCTACCGCAGCTGGATCGAGCGTGCGAAGACGGAGGTGGACTGGATCATTCTTGATGCCTCACCGCTGCTGAAGAGCTTTGCCAACGTCGCTCCGCTGGCCCCGCTCGCGACCGATGTGCTCATCGTCAACAACCCCGCCAAAACCACGCCTGCCCAGTTGCGTGCCGCTCTGGCGCTGCTGCAGCCGATGATGTCGTCGAGTGCGCTGCGCGGACTGGTGGTGAACGGCGGGTGATGGTCCTTCAATGCTTTTGCTGCTGCCGCAAAGCGTCAATGAGCGCTGCGGGGTTGCTCACACTAAGCATGACGGAGTAGCCTTCCGTTGTCGGAATGCGTGCCACATGGGCGGGATCGGTGACGAAGAGGAGCCCTTTTTCGCCATTACGGAGTTTGAACCAGCCGGAGGCGTAACCGGGCAGCGCTGTTCCCATCGTGCGCCATTTCGGCTGATGCTCTTGGTCGGTGTTGAGGTTGGTGACGACCGCCTCGTCGAGTTTGAGCGACTTGAGCGGGACCATCCGACCGTAGAGATCGCCTTGAAGTCGCAGGCCATCATTTGAAACCGTGAAACGTGCATGCTGCATGGACCACGCCAGCCAGACCATCAGCAGCAGGACACCGACGAGGATGAGGCTGATGATGGCAAAGAACCACAGCGATTTACTCGCGGCGGGAATCATGGGAAAGACGGTAGCGGCGTTCATAATGACGAATCTATCAGGCAAGGCGGAGCCACTCCGCGAGCTTGGTGAGGTGGGGGCTGTTGGCGGCCAAACAGGCATTCACGAAACTCTCCAAATGGCTGCGGTGCTTTCTGGGGTTCTTGTGAAGGTCTTGGTGGCGCTTCGGAAGGTGATGCGTGACGGGAGAAATTCCGATGGCTTGCGCTTGGGCGTAAAGCCACGGCTCGAGGTCTGGCTGAATCTCGATGAAGTGTTTGCCGCTCTCTGGATGCCGGTAGAGGCACAGACCCAAGTCCAGTCTGGATTCGGCAGCCCTGAACTCCCTCAGGAAAGGTGGGCAGTCCTGCCCGGGGTCTTGATCGACGAGTGCGATGTCCGTGTTTTTCCGGCTGATTTCCAGCGCATGGGCCACGCGAGATTTGGCATCCGCATGAAACCATTGGCTTTTGGAAAACCCCAATGCCCGGACAGTTGCCTCATCGTTGAAGCATTCGAGGAAGATCATGGCAGATCGGGGAGAAAACGGTCGAGGTTGAAGAAAGCGCTCATGTCCATCTCCATGAGTTCCATCCGCTGGTCTTCGTTCATCGGATAAACCTTGGTTTCAGAGCCTTCCAAGCGGCAAACAGAGACGTTCAGATCTCTCGCCGGGGTTTTCCCGATGATTGAGGTGAGCATGTATGGACTGTGGGTCGTCAGGAAGAACTGATTTTCCTGCTCGTCCTTGGCGATGCTCTCGGCGAGAATCTTCGTGTAGGGTGGATACGAGTTCGCTTCGGGTTCATCAAAGGCCAGAATGCACTTGCGGCTCGTTTCCAAGGCCAGCCGATAGAAGATCATGCGCCGAAGGGTTTCAGAAGTGGCGGAATACGGGAATGAAACGACTGCCGAGTCCTCCTGACGAGACATCGAAAGATGTCTTTTGCCCACATCGACGGACAAACGATAGCGGGAGTCGCAGAAATAGTCTGCTGCGATCTGCCGGGCATTTTTGTCGTTGGCGAGAAGCGAAGCGATATTCGAGCCGAAAGGAGGGGCTAGGCCGCCGTTGGCCACTTCATCGACAGGGGCATTGGCGTTATAGATAAAGTACTTCACCGTGGGACCTTCAATCCAATAACGCATCGCCTTTGGTTCCACGTCGAGATTGTCTTTTATGCGCACACGCCCAACATGAACTTCATCTTCAGGCCAAGGGCCGGGTTCGGGAAAGCGTAATACAGCGCCTTCATCGGTTTTGAATAACTTCGCTTCATCCTTATCCAGGAAAACGCACACCGCGTCTTTGACGCTCTGATCGAAGAAAAGCTCGGAAACATACTCCGCACGACAAACTCTTCGAAGCTCTGCATGCACCCCCGGACACCAAAGACCCAACGCCTCCAAAATATTCGTCTTCCCGGCATTTGGCTCGCCGATGAAGACGTTCACCCGGCGGCAGTCGAGATCGAGTTCGCGGATGGATTTGAAGTTTCGGATGGAGAGCTTGTGGATCATGGCGGAGCCGCGAGGAGCGGTTGAAGGCGTTGCCGGAAAGAGTAACGCCCCAAGGGCGCTGTCGGCAAGAGGTTTGCCGACGGCCGCTTGGGGCGCTGCAGGGGTTGGAGGGAACGAACTTGGAGGTTCGTTCTACGGCTTACGCATTCGCCCTCAGGATCTGTGCGAGCACATACGGCAGGATGCCGCCGGCGCGGTAGTAGTCGATTTCGACGGGGGTGTCGATACGGACGACCACAGGGACGTCGAAGCTGCTGCCGTCGGCCTTGTGGACGCGGAGGGTGGCTTCGCTCATGGGCTTGAAGTCGTTGCTCAGGCCCAGGAGGTCGAAGGTGGCATCGCTGAGATCCTTGACCTTGTCGTAGTCGGCCTTGTCCTTGAAGTTGCAAGGCAGGACGCCCATGCCGACGAGGTTGCTGCGGTGAATACGCTCGAAGGACTTGGTGATGACGGCTTTGACGCCGAGCAAACGCGTTCCTTTGGCGGCCCAGTCGCGGCTGGAGCCCATGCCATAGTCTTCACCGCCGAGGATGATGCTGGGGATGTTTTCAGCTTTGTAGCGTTCGGCAGCTTCATAAATCGACATTTCCGTGCCCGAAGAAGTCTTCATCAATTCAGTCTTCGTTGCCGTCGCTGCTGTATTGCCAGACAGAACCGAGGTTCCACTCGGAACTCGCTCAAAATGCAAGGTGTCGCCGCCCTCCTTGCCACCCAGCATGAGGTTCTTGATGCGGACGTTGGCGAAGGTGCCACGGGTCATGACGAGGTCATTGCCACGGCGGCTGCCGAAGCTGTTGAAATCAGCCTGGGTGACGCCGTGCTCAAGCAGGAAGCGGCCGGCTGGGCTGGCCTTCTTGATCGCGCCAGCAGGGCTGATGTGATCGGTTGTGACGGAGTCGCCGAAGATGCCGAGGGGGCGTGCGCCTGTGATCTCGGTGATGTCTCCGGGGGTCATGCTGAAGTCAGCGAAGAAGGGAGGATGCTGGATGTAGGTGGACTTGCCGTCCCACTCGAAGACTTCGCCGATGCCGCCCTGAATCTCGTTCCACTTCGGATTCTGCGAAGCGAAATCGGTGTAGAGCTTGCGGAAGACGTCGGGTGAGAGAGCGGAGGCCATGGCATCGCGCACTTCTTTGAGCGTGGGCCAGATGTCCTTCAGATACACGCCGCTGCCAGCGACGAGTTCTTCCGTGCTCAGATCGATATCGACCGTGCCTGCGATGGCGTAAGCGACCACGAGCGGGGGGCTCATGAGGAAGTTGGCCTTGATGCTCTGATGCACACGGGCTTCGAAGTTGCGATTGCCGGAGAGCACGCTGGCTGCCACGACATCCTGGCCTTTGACGACGTCTTCGATGCCAGCATCGAGCGGGCCGGAGTTGCCGATACAAGTGGTGCAGCCGTAGCCGACGGTCTGGAAGCCGAGCTTGTCGAGCTCGACCTGAAGGCCGGTTTTCGTGAGGTAGTCGGTTACGACGCGCGATCCTGGCCCGAGGCTGGTTTTGACGGAAGGCTTCACGGTGAGGCCTTTCGCATTCGCCTTCTTGGCTAGAAGACCTGCAGCGAGCATGACGCTCGGATTGCTGGTGTTCGTGCAGCTGGTGATGGCGGCGATGAGCACGCTGCCGTCGGTGATCGTGTCTTTGATGCCGCCTTTGGAATCAACGGTGACTTCAAAGCCGGTCTGGTCGGAGACCACATCCACACCTGCCGCAGCTCCGGTGACATCCAAGCCGTCCGCTTTGGCTGCGCCAAGATGATCGACGACCTGTGCCGTCGAAGACTTGCCAAAGCCGCCGGCTTTCACATCGGCAGCGAGGAGTTCGTTGAATTTCGACTTCAAAGCAGGCACTTCGATGCGGTCCTGCGGGCGTTTTGGGCCGGAGACGCAGGGGACGACGGTGCTGAGGTCCATCTCCATCTCGGTGGTGAATTCGATGCTGCCTTTCTCAGTCGGGATGCCCCACATGCCCTGAGCCTTGTAGTAATTGGTGACCGTGGTGCAGAGTTCCTCCGTGCGGCCGGTGCCGCGCAGGTAGGCGATGGTTTCTTCATCCACGCCGAAGAAGCCCATCGTGGCGCCATATTCAGGAGCCATGTTGGCGATGGTCGCGCGGTCGGTGACTGGCAGGCTGACTGCGCCGGGGCCGTAGAACTCGACGAATTTGCCGACGACGCCGAGCTTGCGCAGCTTCTGTGTGACTTCGAGCACGAGGTCGGTGGCGGTGACGCCTTCTTTAAGCGCGCCTTTGAGATACACACCGACGACTTCCGGGACGAGGAAGGTGACCGGCTGGCCGAGCATGCCTGCTTCAGCCTCAATGCCGCCCACGCCCCAGCCGACGACACCGAGGCCGTTGATCATGGTGGTGTGTGAATCGGTGCCGACGAGGGAATCGGGATAATAAACGCCGTCTTTTTCGAGCACGCCCTTAGCGAGGTATTCGAGGTTCACCTGATGCACGATGCCGATGCCAGGAGGCACGACCTTGAAGGTGTCGAAGGCCTGTTCACCCCATTTGAGGAACTGGTAGCGCTCCTTGTTGCGCTCAAATTCGAGCTCGAGATTCTGGTTCAGCGCGGCCTGCGTGCCAGCGAAGTCCACCTGCACGCTGTGATCGACGACGAGATCGACGGGCACGAGGGGCTCGACCATCTTTGGGTTTTTGCCGAGTTCCTTGACCTTTGAGCGCATGGCAGCCAGATCGACGAGCAAAGGAACACCGGTAAAGTCCTGCAGCACGATGCGGGCGACGGTGAAGGGGATCTCATATTCGCCGGGGGCCTTTGCGTTCCAGTTCGCAAGGTTTTTGACATCCGCCTCGGTGACCTTCTTACCATCCAGGTTGCGCAGCAGGGACTCCAGCACGATGCGGATGGAAACAGGCAGGCGGGAGACATTGCCGACGCCGGCCGCCTCCAGTGCAGGAAGGGAATAATACTTGCCGGGAGCTCCGGAGCCAGTGGTGAAGGTGAGAGGGGTGTTCATTGGGATGGGTAGCGACCAACGAAATAGCAAGAGTAGCACGAATGACACCACTTTTTTGTTCCACTCACATACGGGAAGGGGCAGATCTGACCCTAATAAGCCTCAATGCGGGGCATCCGCCATCGTCCTCAATGAGGAAGGAGGGAGATAGAGGTCGCAGTGCGGAGTCGCGTCTCACTTATGAGGACAGTGCCCATATCAGGTGGCACCAACTGTGTTTCAGAGTCGGACGAGAGGCACGATTTTAGGAGCTTGTTTATGACGGTTCATGGGCAGAAGCGAATGTCTATCGACATCGCGCTCAACCATGGATGAAACGAGTGGAAAGAAGAAAAATGCGTGATGTCGCGCAGCAGCATGAAGTTTTTGAATCGATGTCATCATAGGCAGATCATAAGGCCTCGAAAGCGATGCGATCCCGGTGCTCAAAAAAGCCGGTTTTACGTAGACAAACCGCCATTTTTCGAGAGGGCGTTTTTGCAGACGATAGGGACATGGAATCGAGGGTGATGTAAGGGGCACGAATCGGCACTTAAAAGGCCGACTGGATGCCTCGGACGAAAGTTTTTTTCAAAAAACAGCACAATGTAGTTGCAGGGTTCTGAAGCTGATCTACTCTCCTAACCCGCAGCGAAAAACGCGGGCTGAGAAAAGAAGGTTTGAGAA
>NCCR01000370.1:0-893 GCA_002279765.1 Verrucomicrobia bacterium 12-59-8
ACGATGGGCACGAAGCGCGCGAGGATGATGGCCTTGCCTCCGTGCTTGATGAAAAAGGCTTCGGTCTTGGCGAGGTAGTCGCGCTTGAACCAGCGCTGGTTGACGATCCAGCCGCCCGCTTTGCGGCCGATCCAGTAGTTCAGGTTGTCACCGATGATGGCCGCACACATGAGCAGAGGAATGATGTATTCGATGCGGATGAGCCCCTGCGCGGACAAAGCGCCAACGGCAAAGAGCAGTGAGTCGCCCGGCAGAAACGGCATGACCACAAGGCCGGTCTCGCAGAAGACGATCGCGAACAGCAGTCCGTAGATCAGCGCGCCATGCTCCAAAGCGAAGGTTTGCAGGTGCTTGTCGATGTGCAGGACGAAATCTAGAATTTGAGACATGGGCGCTGAATGTCCGGCGTCAGGGCGGTGCGGCAAACGAAAACTCATGCCGATCTCGACATGGGGCCATGAAAAAGCCGGGGCAAAACGCCCCGGCTCTGTCAGTTTGAATCGGTGGATCTGCGGGAAGGCTCACTTCAGCTCCACTTTGACCACTTTCTTGCCCTCGATCTTGAGGCCATCGACTTTGTTGAACTTCGCGGCTGCGTCAGCCATGCTCAGGCCGCTGTCGGCGGATTCCATGACGCCGGTGAAGGCGTCTGCATTTTCCATGAGCTTGTCGAACTGGATGTCGAGGTAGCTGATGGTGCCATCGTTCTGGTTCGTGGCGTCGGAACTGGCGATGCCGTTGGCACCTTTGACTTCCACGGCCATGCGCATGCCGGCAAACATGGGCTTCATCATGCCCATCTGTGCTTTCATCATGGTGATCTCTTCCGGCGTCTTCTTGGGCTTGCCTGCCTCGCCGCCTTTCTTTTTGTCCGCTTCAGGATTGGTGATCGT
>NCCR01000370.1:898-2543 GCA_002279765.1 Verrucomicrobia bacterium 12-59-8
TTTGGGAGGAGCCGCTCAGGGCGAAGGTCATGGGCTCGGTGGTGGAGGCGGGCTTGCCCGGCTGCTCAGGCTCAAACGGCACGTACTTGAGCTTTGACAGATCGGCGACGGCGAAGACCACTTTCGTGCCGCTTTTGCCATCGGGTGTCTTCACTTCTTCGTGGGATTTGACCGTCACGCCTTCGCCGAGTTTTTTCGCGCGTTCCTCGGCCTTGGCTTTGTCCATGGTGAGTCCTTTGACCTGGTCAGCCTGGCCGCCCTGCATCATGGCCGCAAGCTGCGCACCCATCAGCATGCTCTCCTCGATGGTGGCCGTGCCGTCTTTGTTGACAATGACGGTGGATTTGATTTCAATGCAGGAGGCCAGCACGAAGGCAGCCGCCGCGAGGAGGAGGGAAGAGATTTTCATGAGGAGGGCAGAGTAGCTGTGTGGAGCATTCCTCTACAAGTGCAAAAGAATGCGCCTTGGTGACTTTACCACCGCAGAACGGCAAGGATGCTGCTTGCCAAATGGGCCTCTTTCTGAAACAAATCAGGCATGGACTCCCACGAAGTGATCAGCAAGGCCGTCGAGCAAACCAGCTTCAAGGAGGTGGCGGCGCAGATGGGCGTCTCCCTCTCGCTCGCTTACAAGTGGTCCCAGCCTGATGAGCAGCTTGGCAGCGGCACCTCCAATCCGCTCGACCGCGTGCGGCAGTTGTTTGAGATCACCAAGGATGCGCAGCTCATCCAGTGGCTGTGCCACAAGGCGAACGGGATTTTTGTGCAGAATCCCACCGGGGGCGGACCGCGCGGCATGGAGCTCATGCCTGCAACGCAGGAAATCGTGCAGCAGTTCGCTGATCTCCTCACCGCCATCAGCAAGGCGGCCGCTGACAACCGCATTAACAAAGAAGAAGCGGAGCACATCCGGCATGTGTGGGATGAGCTGAAGCGTTTTACGGAAGGTTTCGTGCGCCATTGCGAGAAGGGGGAATTTGCCGACCTCGCGGACGAGATCAAAACACACCGGGGCACCCATTAACGCCTGCTGTCATGTCCACTACGGGCCCGCTGCTTATCCGCCACGAAGGTCATACGCCGCGTGAGCGCAGCACCTGTGGCTGGCGGGATCGCCTGATCAGCCGGGAAGACGCCGATCTATCTCCCGCCGCCTGGGCGCATGCGGTGGACATCGACGGCGCTAAGCTCCACTACCACAAACGCTCCACCGAACTCTATTACGTCTTGGATGGCGGCGGCAGTGTGGTGCTCGACGGCGTGGAACAGCCCGTGACCCAGGGTTCGCTGGTGCACATCCCGCCCGGCGTCGTGCATGAAGCGCGTGGCAAGATGCGTGTCCTCGTCGTGGGCATCCCCGACATCGCGGAGGATGATTATTACGAGGTGGAGGAAGCGGTTTGAACGCGGCTCGCTAAAAAAACACGCGCAAGATGAAGGATCGATGCGATTGGTATGGAACTTGCCCCCGTTTTCGCCATGGCCTCGCTCTTTTCTCTGGTCTTCCGGCTCTACTTCAAGTCGCTCGAGCAGCTTCAGCAGCTTGAGAAACTGAATGATGACGATTGGATGGCGCTCACGGCGGTGGTCTGCATTTCCATCGCGCTGTTTATCAGCCACAAGATGCATGAGGTGATGGGAAGGT
>NCCR01000370.1:2561-6601 GCA_002279765.1 Verrucomicrobia bacterium 12-59-8
ATCTGAGGGTAATGGTGGTTGCGAAGTGTCAAAGCTGGTTACGCAGCCACAGCCGCTGGCATCGGATAACGCTTCAGAGCATCGTATTCCTTGCCTTTGGAGAGCATGGCTTCCTCCAAATCATACGTGGCCTGCAGACCGATCCAAAACTGTGGGTGGGGGCCTAGAACGCGGGCGAGCCGGATGGCGGTGTCTGCGGTGATTCCGCGGCGTTCTTTAATGAGTTCGGTGATACGACTGGTAGGTATGCCAGTGGCTTCGTGAAGCTGAACTTGTGTCATCTGCAGCGGCTCTAGGAAGTGTTTTCGCAAGATGCGTCCGGGATGAGGATTAGGCAGCCGATCAGGAGCGCCGGTTTGGGATTTGGATTGAGTTTTCATGTTTTGGGGGTCAGGTTAGGGGTAGGAGCAGAGGCAACACTGGAAATCTCGATCAGTGGTAATCTTCGATTCGGACAATGGTCGCCGTTCCGGTTTCTTCCTTCCAAAGGAATGTCACGCGCCAGCCCTTGCAGATTCGGAGGCTCCAGGTGCCTTGACGATCTCCGACCAATTTGTGCGCGTGGAGATGCGGAAGGCTTTGCCAGTCATTCAGAGATTTGATTTCGTTCAAGATTCTCAGCACATCGCGCGCGTCTTCCTGAATGTCGCGGGGCAGTTTTCTGGCATACTCACCTTTCCAAATGAGCGCAGCGTTTTTGTCTGCGAAGGATTCGATCATACGCACAAATTACGGCAGGCGTAATTGGAGTTAAAGCGGGAAATTACGTTTGGCGTAATTTTTTTCCAGCCATAAAGAGTGCGCATCAGCTACTGCCATACAAAGCCCAGCCAAAACCACGGCATAAAAAAAGCCCTCAGTTCGTTGCAACTGAGGGCTTTGAAATTGGTTGCGGGAGTAGGATTTGAACCTACGACCTTCAGGTTATGAGCCTGACGAGCTACCGGGCTGCTCCATCCCGCGATTTGATGGCGCTGTCTGGGCGGATTGGCAACCTGTTATTTCGAATACTTCGCGTGTTGACCTGCAACATCGCCTGTGGCTTCTCGTTTGCTGCATCCCGCATGAAAAACATCGCCTCCACCCTTCTGCTCACTCTCTCGGGTCTTTCGGCCTTTGCTGCCGACCCCAAGCCTGCCGCTCCTGCTGCCGCTGAAAAGCCTTCGCCCATTGGCTATTCGGACACGCCGGTCATCCCTGGCACGCAGTGGAAGGTGCACGACATCGACCGTCCCCGTCCGCAAGCCGTGGCTCCTGGCGAAAAACCTGGCGATGCCCCGGCGGATGCGATTGTGATTTTTGGCGGTACCAGCTCTGAGGCGCTGCAGGCGAAGGAAAAGGACGCGAAGGGCAAGGAAACTGGGAAACTCGTTCCCTGCCCGTGGGCGATCGACAGCGGCGTGATGATGATTTCCGGCGGTGACTGCTGGACGAAGCAGGAGTTTGGGAGCTGCCAGCTTCATCTGGAATGGATGAGCGAGCCGAATACAAAGGGCAATTCCCAGAAAAAGGGCAACGCCGGGGTGTTCTTCATGGACCGCTACGAGTCCCAAATGCTGGACTGCGACAACAACCCCACCTATGCCGACGGCATGACGGGCGGAGTCTATGGCCAGACGCCGCCGCTGGTAAACGCGGTGCGTCCCGCCGGACAGTGGCAGGTCTATGACATTGTCTTCACTGCACCGAAACTGGAAGCCGGCAAGGTGGTGGAACCGGCCTACATCACCACTTTCGTGAACGGCATCTGCGTGCAGAACCACACGAAAATCATGGGACCGACGAAGCACAAGAACGTCACGGACTACAGCGGCGAGTTCCCTGAAAAGGCCCCCATCCGCATTCAAGATCACAAGAACGAGCCGCCGGTGCGCATTCGCAATATCTGGATCCGCCCGCTCTGAGGCACGGGCCAGCACATCATTTTGCCAATCGGGCAGGCCGGAGGGCATCCCTCCGGCCTTGCTGCTTTTTGGATGCCAAACGTCAAAGGTAAGGAAATGGTAAGAATGATACAGTATTTATGATAATTCCATTGAAGTTAATAAATCGCCCCCTAAACTGTGGCTATCGTTATTCGCCGAATGTACGTATTATCATAACCATCATGCCTCTCAGCCAATACGGCTGAAGGTCTAAGCCTTCCTTTACACCTTTGATTATGCCGCACGCTTTTCACCCGCGCTCTATCAAAGCCGCCGCCCTGGTTGGCAGCGGGCTGGCATCCTTTGCGCGCACACGCCGCTCGGCCGAAGTTTCGATTTTGACGTTTCACGGATTGAGCGAAGGGGAGGAAGATCCCGCCGTCCTCAACTCGCCGCTGCATCTGCCGGTCGAGTTGTTTCGCAGCATCTGCTGCATGCTGGCCAAGGATTATCGCGTCATCTCGCTGGCAGATTTCATCGAAGCACGCAGTCGTGGCACCACCCTGCCGGCGAACTCCGTCGTCATCACGTTCGATGACGGCTATGCTTCGAACTACGACCTGGCCTATCCCATTTTGAAGGAGTTCGACCTGCATGCCACCGTTTTCGTCACCACGGGCTTCCTTGATGGTGATGACATGCTGTGGTTTCAGCGAGTCGATCTCGCGCTCGGCAGGACGCGCAAGGAACTGATCGACTGGAAAATCAACGGCAAAAAATTGCGCCTGTATCTCGGCACACGCGAACTGCGCCAGCAGTCTCTCATGCGGTTGATACCCGAGCTCAAGGAACTCGCGAATACGGAAATGCGGAGCGAAGTGGATGACCTGGAGCGGGCGCTCGGAGTGTGCGAGCCCGGCGTCCAAGATCTGCCCAAGACTCTGCGACCGCTGGATTGGGAGATGGCGTTTAACATGGCCCTCAGCGGACACGTGGACATCGGGGGGCATACTCACACGCATCCCATTCTGGCGCGTTGCGATTCCATGACGATGCGCGCGGAGATTTCCGTCTGCCGTGACCGCATTTTGGCAGAGATCGGCGAACTGCCGGTCGCCTTCACCTATCCTAACGGCGGCCATGAGGACTATACCCGAGAGACACTCCTGCTCGTGCGCCAGGCAGGTTTCAAAGCCGCCTGCACAGCGGTCAGTGGGCGCGTTAATGAAGATGTCTCCATGTTTCAACTGCCACGCTACGGCTGCCCGGAATCCGTGTGGGAGGCGGAAGCCACGGTGTCGGGTGCGTTTGAAACCCTCAGAGACTGGCGGCAGAACTGCCTGCGGGCGATTGCGATGATATGAAGACGATCACGATGAGCACGAGCGACGCGATGGCGCTGCCCATGCAGCAGCCGATGCGTGCCTTCGTGACCACAAAATCTCTGCCAGCGCCTGCACGTGACAAGCGCCCGGTGGTTCTGCACTTCGCCTACAGCATCGGGGGTGGTGGCGCGGAGGCGATGCTCATGAACCTCGCTGAATCGCTCGATCCGGCGCAGTTCCGCACCGTGGTCGTGGCCGTCAATGCCAAGCCTTGGCCACATCAGCTGAGGCGGCTGCAGGAGGCAGGGGTGAATGTGCATGATCTGGAGAGCACCACCTACCTCAATCCGCGTACACTTGCGAGACTGCACGCCGTGCTGCGTGCGGAGCGTCCGGACATTGTGCAAACGTGGACGCATCACGCCGATCTCGTGGGCGGCTGGGCAGCGCGGGTGGCTGGAGTGCGCCACATCGTTTGGAGCATTCACTGCCGCGAAATCCACCGCAACCCCGGCGACAGCGACAGCAAGATGGCGTTCTTCCGCCGTGCGCTGGCCTGCAGCTCGCGTTTTATTCCGCAGCGCATCATTTCCTGTTCTGCCGCCGCCATCGAAGACCACGCCGCCATCGGCTATCCGCGCGCCAAAATGCGCTGGATTCCCAATGGCATCAGCGCGGAACGCTTTGTGCCGGACACGGATGCCGGACTGGACACGCGTGCCGAACTGAAGCTGCCACCTACGGCGCCGGTGATTGGATTCGTCGGGCGCCTTCATGAAATGAAGGATCTGGCGACCTTCCTGCGCGCCGCGGCCCTGCTCCAGACCCGGGTGCCAGAGGCACACTTCGT
>NCCR01000371.1 GCA_002279765.1 Verrucomicrobia bacterium 12-59-8
GGGCAAATATGACATGGGCGACGGCCGCAAGTTCAAGGATCCGAACTACATGATCTTCAGCGACCGCAACTGCAACTACCCGCAGCCGAAGTATTGCAAGTGGTGGCTCACACAGCTTCGCCGCTGGGGCTTTGTCGAGGGCGCACCTGATTATGAGGCCGTCACCAAGCAGGTCATGCGCACCGACATCTACGAAGAGGCCATGAAGGAAATCGGCTACGCCCACGGCGGCCTTGATGAGAAGCCGGAAACGCTGGTCGATGGCATCACCTTCGATCCGAAGGGCGACCTTGAGGCCTACGCCGCCTCCTTCGCAGTGAAGACGCTCAAAGCTTAACCCCAAAACCGCACAGCCGCTTTATGCACCTGATCCAACGCTTCAAACTCGACTCCATCCTGCTGCCGCTTAGCGCAATATTAGTTTGTGTGCTCGTATGGTATGTGATCGCCGGGAAATCCGTCATTACTGAGAAAGTCGATGACTTTGGCGACAAAGTCAAAGTCACGAAACGCGAAGGACTCTCCGCCGATCTGCCCACCCCGGCAGAAACTTGGACGGCGAGCAAGCTCTACATCACGGAGCCCTTCGCGAAGCGTGGAGAGCTGGATCAGGGCATCTTGCGGTTTACGTGGATGTCCCTCGTGCTGGTCGCGCAGGGATACGCCATCGCCCTCATCGTTGGGACACCGATTGGTTTCTTCCTCGGCCTGTCGAAGCCCTTCACGAAGGCCTTTGACCCGATCATCCAGGTGCTGAGGCCCGTTTCACCGCTCGCCTGGCTGCCTCTCGGCATGATCCTCTTCAGCGGTGTCAAAATCTTGGATGGCGACGGTCGCACGGCCTTCGGAGCCTCGGATGCGGCCGCTCTTTTCACCATCGCCATCTGTGCCATGTGGCCCACGGTGATGAACACTGCCGTCGGCGTGCGCGCCGTGCCGCAGGACTATCTGAATGTGGCCAAAGTGCTCAAGCTCTCGAAGAGCAAAACGCTCTGGAAGGTGCTCGTGCCGGCGACGCTGCCTTACATGTTCACCGGTTTCCGTCTCAGTCTGGGCATCGCCTGGCTCGTCATCGTGGCGGTGGAAATGCTCACCGGCATGCCCGGCGTGGGCGGCTTCCTCTGGCAGCAGTACAACGCCAACAGCTACGCCCACATCATTCTCTGCATCCTCACCATTGGCGTCATCGGCTACGTGCTCGACCGTCTGATGAGTGTGGTCGAATCGCGGTTCAAGACCGCCTGATCGCACATTTATGATTTACGATTTACGATTTATGATTTGGCCGGGCTCGGCGCTTCGTGGTGGTTCGCGTGGCGTTGAAGATCTTGGTGAGTTCTTCGGATTCTTGAAGGAGGGCTTTGAGGCGCTTTGGCGGAGGAAGTTCAGCGCGTTCGGCCAGTTCGATCCAGAACCCGCTTTCATCAGTCTCCTCCAAAACGATGGTGATTTTGTTGATGAAGTCAGCGTCAGACTTTGCGCGCAACGCTGCGCGGTAGTTGGCCGCCACCGAGGTGCCGCTTCGGGCAATCTGCCCTCCCACCGTTCTGCCCGCCGTCGTCCTGGGCAGCGCATCCACCATCTTCAGGACACGCACCGCGAAGTCCATCGTCCGTTCCTTGAGTTCTTTAGAGGTCATAGGCCTCTGATCTCAAATCATAAATCGTAAATCATAAATTTTTTGATATGCCGCTTATCGAAATCAAAGGTGCCTCCAAAGGCTTTGGACTTCCGGGCAACCGCACGGAAGTGCTCAAGGACATCAATCTCTCCCTCGAAGAAGGGGAGTTCGTCGTGATCGTGGGTTACTCGGGTTCAGGCAAAAGTACACTCATCAATCTCATCTCCGGGTTGGTCAAGCCAGATGCCGGAGTGGCCACGATCTCGGGAGAAGTTATCACCGGCCCAGGACCGGATCGCGGGCTGGTTTTCCAAAACTACTCGCTGCTGCCGTGGCTGACGGTCGAGGAAAACATCGCTCTCGCAGTCGATGAGGTCTTCAAGGAATGGCCCGCTGCGCAGCGCAAAGAGCATGTGCAGAAGTACATGGACATGGTGAAGCTGACGAAGGCTGCGCACAAGCTGCCCAAGGAACTCTCTGGCGGCATGCGGCAGCGGGTTGCCGTGGCACGCACTCTCTCGATGCAACCGAAGGTGCTCCTGCTGGATGAGCCGCTGAGTGCGCTCGACGCGCTCACTCGTGCCACGATTCAGGACGAGATCAGCGAGATCTGGCGCGAGAATCTCACCACTGTGCTCTGGATCACGAATGATCCCGATGAGGCGCTGCTGCTCGCGGATCGCGTCATTCCTCTGCTGCCCACTGCGCCGGCCATGCTCGGCGAGCCGATGCTGGTCGATCTCGAACGTCCACGCGATCGCAAGACGCTCAATCATGATCCCAAATTCAAAAAACTACGTGCCCAGCTCATCAACACCCTGCTGGACGCCAAAGGCCGCATGAAACCCAAGACCAGCGTCAAACTCACGCTGCCAGACATCCTGCCGGAAGATCTCAGCAGTGTGAACTCATTCAAGTTCCTCAACCGCACCGGACCCCGGCGCCGCTCTGACAGCAAACGCGAAGAAGTGGAGGTGGCGGTATGAGCTCACCTCTTCCCATGCTCGAGCTGGACCGTCTGTGGAAGACGTATGAAACGGCCAAGGAGCCGGTGACCATTGTCAAAGACTTCAATCTTAAGCTGAAGGAAGGCGAGTTCGCCACGCTCATCGGTCACAGCGGCTGTGGCAAAAGCACCGTGCTCATGATGGTGGCCGGTTTGAGTGATCTCAGCCAGGGCAACATGATCCTCGCGGGTCGTGAGGCCAGCGGCCCCGGCCCGGACCGCGGCATCGTTTTTCAATCGCCCTGCCTGCTGCCGTGGATGTCGGCCTTTGAAAACGTGATGCTCGGCGTGAACCAGGTGTACTTCACCGCCAGCAAAGCCGAGAGGCGGCAGATGGCGGAGTACTACCTCACCATCGTCGGTCTTGGAGATGCGATGCACAAGTTTCCCTCGGAGCTTTCCCAGGGCATGCGGCAGCGCGTGGGCATTGCCCGCGCCTTCGCGCTCCAGCCCAAGATGCTGCTGCTCGACGAACCCTTCGGCATGCTCGACTCCCTCACGCGCTACGAGCTGCAGGAAGTGCAATATGTCGATGAGGCCATCTTCCTCTCCGACCGCGTGGTGATGATGACCGACGGCCCTGAGGCCGAGGTGGGCGACATCTTGAACATCCCCTTCGAGCGCCCGCGCAACCGCAAGCAGATCATGGAAGACCCGCGCTACTACGAGCTGCGCGAGCACCTCATCACCTTCCTCAATGACAAGTCGCACATCCGCCCCAGCCGGGAGCCGAAATTTGTGCCGTCTCCCGACATGGCCGCCGAACTGGCCGCCCATGCCTCTCCTTTCCCTGCAGCCGCCGCTTAGCCGAAAATCCACAACATACCATACACTACCATATGAAAAGGATCCTCCCGCTGGTGCTTGCGACCACATCGCTGGCACTTGCCCAAACCCCCGCTCCTAAAACCGCCGCGCCGCCACCGCCCGTCCCCGGCTTCACTCTGGCGCCGCCGCCACCCGCCTACAAACCCATCAAATTCGGCAAGCTGTGGCTGCTGCAGCGCTTCCGCCTGGGCCTCGGCTACGATTTGAATCCTTGGATCAAGCTCTACGTGCAGGGGCAGGACGTGCGCGAGATCGGTGGCAGCCGGGCACGTCAGATCGGCGTGGCCGGTGCCGAGGGCGATGACGTCTTCGACATCCTCAAAGCCTACATCCAGATCGGGAACATCAAGAAGGGTTTCAGCGCCACGCTGGGCCGGCAGTTCCTCGCCTACGGTGATCAGCGTCTCATCGGCCCGCTGGAGTGGGCCAACCAGGCGCGCACGTTTGACGCGTTCAAGTTCCGCTACACCGCGAGCCAGTGGTCCCTGGATGCCTTCGCCGCCAGTCCGGTGAATTTCACCAACAACAAGTGGAACAAGTCGGACTTTCTGGATGAGCGGGACAGCCGCAACGCCTTCCTCAGCGGTCTTTACATGAGCACGCTGTTTGTGCCCTTCAACACGACCACGGATTTCTATGCGCTGCATTACCGCGATGACGGCACGGCAAACTTCGGCGCGCCGATCGGATCGACGAGTTTCGTCACGCTGGGCACCCTGTGGAAGGGCGATCCTAAAAAGCTCGGCGGCTTCGACTATGAAACGGAGATGGCCTTCCAAACGGGCAAAGTGGGCGGGCGCGATCTCACGGCCTACGCGGGCCACTGGGGTGCAGGCTACAACTGGCTGAAGTCTTCATGGAAGCCACGCCTTGGCCTGCAATACAACTACGCCTCCGGAGATGGCAGCCCCAATGACAACCAGGTGGGCACCTTCCAAAACCTCTTCCCCACGAACCACCTGTTCTACGGCTACATGGACACCACGGCATGGCAGAACGTGCACAATCCCCAGGTGAACTTCAGCTTCATGCCGACGCCGAAGATGAAGGTGATGCTGGACTACCACCTCTACTGGAACGCCAACAACGCCGATGCCTGGTACCGTGCCAACGGCGTCGCCCGTGTGCGTCCGCTGAACGCCGCCTCCAGCTCCGCCAGCAGCTTCCGCGGCCAGGAGTTTGACCTCACGGTGAGCTACAAATTCAACCCTCATGTGGCCTTGCTGACGGGTTACAGCTACTTCATGGCCGGCCAGTATCTCAGAGACACCGGCTTCTCCAGCGACGCCCAGTTTGGGTACGTCCAGGTGCAGATCGACTTCTGATCCGTTCCGCCTGTCATTCATTCGCCCTTCCTCCCATGAGCACCGGCATGACACCGCAAAACCCGCGCCGATCCGCCTCCGTGGCGGCATCTGGCCGGCATGTGGTGCTCATTGGGAATGGCATGGTGGGCCATCGTTTCTGCCTTGAGTGGGCACGGCTCTCCCAAGGCAGAGACTCACTCACGGTTTTGGCGGAGGAGCCGGTGCCCGCCTATGACCGTATCCATCTGACCGACAGTCTTACAGGGGCGGACGCCTCGTCCTTGGAGCTGTCCCCGCCGGACTGGTATCAACAGCAGCATATCATTCTGCGGCTGGATGACCCGGTGGTGGCCATCGATTGCGAGGAAAGGAAGGTGACCACGCGCGCCGGCGCTGTTCATTGCTATGACGTTCTCATTTTCGCCACCGGTTCCTCAGCCCGCCGTCTGCCACTGCCGGGAGCCAGCCTGCCCGGCGTGCATGTTTACCGAACGCTGGCGGATCTGCGGAGCATCCGCACTCATGCCGCCAGTGCCAGCTCCGCTGCGGTGCTCGGCGGAGGCCTGCTGGGCCTGGAAGCCGCGCGCGCCATGGCGGATCTGGGGCTGCGCATCCATGTCATCG
>NCCR01000102.1 GCA_002279765.1 Verrucomicrobia bacterium 12-59-8
TTTTCGCAGGCAGCGTGCCGGAGCCAGAGCGGCAGAGTTTGCTCATGCTGGCATTGGCGGGCTGGTTGTTGCGGCGGCGGAGAGACGGCGACTTTTCGTGATTCGTGCCCTTTGGAAGGGCTGCCTTGCGGGAGCTTTTAATGCACCCCCCCCTTGGATTCCATTTTAGTCCATTTCGGCGGAAGGTCTGCCCGATTTGACCTTGCATGGGCTACGTTTGGTGGGCAATCTCCGCGCCCCGCTTTGAGGCGGGACGCGTTATGGCTGAAACTGATAAAACTTCCATCGGCATCGACTTTGGCGGCACCTCCGTGAAACTCGGTGTGTGCCGTGGCGATGAACTTCTCGTCACCGACGAGCCCATCCCCACCACGCAGTTCCATGGGCCTGCCGCGCTCATAGGTGAAATGGCGGCACGTGTCGCGAAGCTGCAGAAGACGTATCCCGCCATCTGCGCCATTGGCGTGGGAGTTCCAGGCCTCGTGGATTTCGATCATGGTTTTGTACACGAGCTGACGAACGTTCCCGGCTGGAAGCATGTGCCGCTCAAGGCCATTCTCGGCGAGAAGACCGGCCTGCCCGTGCTCGTTGAAAATGATGCGAATGCGATGACCTACGCGGAGTTCCGTCATGGTGCCGCGCGCGGTCTGAAAAACGTCATCGGTCTCACCATGGGCACCGGCATCGGCGGTGGTCTGGTCCTGGACGGCAAGATGTTCCGTGGCAGCGGCTTCGTTGCGGGAGAGATCGGCCAGATGAGCATTCACTTTGATGGCAAACCGGGTCACTACGGCAATCTCGGTGCCCTGGAAAAATACACTGGCAACCAGCAGATCGCCGAGCACGCCGTGGTTCGCTACTTTGAGGCAGGGATCGAAAAAAGCATCGCCGACTGCACGCCGAAGAAGATCGCCGACGCCGCGCAGGCCGGGGACGACATCGCCCGTCAGATCTGGGGTGAGGTGGCCGACTGGCTCGGCACCGCGCTGGCCAGCATCGCTTGGCTGCTCAACCCCGATGCCTTCGTGATCGGCGGCGGTGTGGCCCAGGCGGGAGATCTGATCTTCACGCCGCTCAAGAACAAGGTGCAGAGCATGCTCAGCACCGTGGTCTGGGAGCGCCTACAGATTCTGCCCGCCCGCTTCAGCAATGAGGCCGGCATTATCGGGAATGCCGCGCTGTCGGCAGACGCGGTCTAAAACGGTAGGATTGACCTCTGAGGCACGTTTCTGGTATAAACATGCCATGAAACGATTCCTCCTGATTGCACTTTTGGGGCTCAGCACCTTGAGCGCGTGGTCGTTGCCGGTTGGCGGCAACTTTTTCAACACCGGCAAAGACGAGGAAGGAACCACTCTGGAGGAGTGGTTCAGTGTGGAGTCCCACTGGTCCGCCGCAGCACTGCTGCCCGGCACCTGGGCAGATGTGCAAGGCAGCCCCAGCAGCAAACAAACCGCGGCTGCGGGGAATGTTTTTGGCGTCCAGGCATCACGGGCGCTGGTGGAGCGCAACGCACAAGGCGTCATCACTGCGGTGATCGCGGAGTTTGATCCGGCGAAGCAGCAAGGGGGCGTGCAGGCGCTCGTCAAGCGGCTGACTACCAGCGTGGGCGTGTATCAGGGCAACACCACCTGGACGACCCAGTTCAATGACAAGGTCAATGCCGGCAAGGAACTCATTGTCACGCTGCACCAGCAGAAAAATCTGGTGAGCGTACGCCTCACGCGGGTGAACTCATGAACCTGCGCTGGCCGGTGCTCTGCGGGCTGTTCCTCTCTGCGAGTGTCCGCGGAGAGGAGGGTCTGCTGGCGGACGCCACGCGCTGGCAGGGGGCGGAGTTTGCCGCGCTGTTCCCAGTACCGACGGTGGAGGCTGCGAGCATCTCCCGTGTGGCAGCCACCCGCCGTTTCGAAGTGTTCGGCAGCCAGCCGATGGCCGTCAGCGCGCGCTGGGTGAACGGCGGCGTGCATTCCATCAGCGTGGTCATTTTCGATGCGGGAAGCTTTTTCGGCTACAACAACTCGAATCTGCCCAAGGACGAATCCTTTGAGGCAGGCGAGCTGCGCTTCGACAAGGTGTTCAGCGAGCGCCTGGAGGCAGTGCTCGCTGGCTTGAAAAAACTCGGCGCGGATGGCGGCACCGAACTGGTGCTGGGCAAACGCAGCGGGCTGAACCTGAAGACGCAGCTTTTCAAACTGCCGCAGGGAGCCGCCCGTCTCATGAGCTACGAGCATCAGCTCCTGCTGCTCGATTTTTTCCGCAGCGAGGCCGATGCGCGCTCGCTGCTCATTCCTGTGACCATCGCGCCTGCCAAAGCACCTGCGGGCAGCACCGAGCGTCGTCTGCCCGTGGTGCCGATGGTGCCGCAGGGGAATCGGGGCTACTGCGGTGTCGCCACGCTGGCGATGGTGGGCAGCATGCTCGGCCTGCAGCTGGGTGCGGAGGAGTATGCCGCGCTCAGCGGTTTCCAATACGGCATCGAAACCAAATCCGACATCCGCGAACTCTTCGGCAACGTCGCACAGGAGGCTGGAGTGAAGGCGCTGCGTTCACCGAAATTCGATGCGGGCAAGATGAAGCAGAGCATTGACCAAGGCATGCCCGTGGTGGTGTTTCGCTATTGGGCGGAGGAGCGTGACTACATCCACTCCGCCTACTCAACACGCATCGCGCGTGGTGAGAAGGCCGAGCTGCCGGCGGCGAGCATGGACGACCGCAAAACGTGGCCGAAAAAAAGCCCTTTTACCCATGCCTCCATCGTAAACGGCTATCGCGCCGACAAACGCGAAGCCATCTTCACCGAAAGCTGGGGCGAGCAGGCGCGCAACCGCCGCATGCGCGTGGAGGAGATGGAAGGCACCTCCTACTACGCGGTTTACTTTGGCAGGTAAATATAGCGTTTTCCAAAACTGATTTCCGAAAAGCACGCGTGGCGACGCTCGGCGGAGGCTTGGGGACAAGCCTCCCTACCTCGCGCCGGGCACGCGCCAGGCTAGAGCATTTTAAAAAATAATATAGCCGTATAAATGAAGGTGTGCTACGCATGATGCATGGCAACACTCTCGCTTGATTTACGTGAACGCATCGTCAGCGCGTATGACAAAGGTGAAGGCACGCGCGATGAGATCGCACGGCGCTTTCGCGTCTCCCTCGGCATGGTCAAAAAGCTGCTCCAACAGCGTCGCAAGACTGGCAGCATCAAGTCGCGTCATCACCTTGCCGGGCGCAAGAAGCTCATTGTGGCAGAGCACCGCATCGCCATCCGGCGGCAGCTCAAGCGCAAGCCCGACATGACCCTGGCGGAACTGCGCGAAGTTCTGGGCCTGGAGTGCACGCTGCCCGCGATCCATTATGTGCTCGTGGACATGGGGCTGACATATAAAAAAAGACGCTCCGTGCCGCAGAGCAGGATCGGGAGGACGTTCGCAAAGCGCGCCGCAGCTGGAAGCGTCGGCAAGGTGGCT
Source organism: Verrucomicrobia bacterium 12-59-8 (assembly GCA_002279765.1). Next base: position 3,465 of record NCCR01000102.1, read on the forward strand.
TAGAGCCCTGGCGGCTGGTCTTTCTCGACGAGAGCGGTGCAAAGACCAATATGACGCGTTTGCGCGGCAGAGCGCCACGCGGGCGGCGGCTGCACGCAGCAGCGCCCTGCGGCCGGTGGCAGAGCACCACAATGATCTCCTCCATCCGACTGGATGGCACCACGGCCTGCATGCACCTGCCAGGAGCTGCCGACACCGCCGCTTTCGTGGCTTATATCGGCCAGGTGCTCTGCCCGACACTCAAGCAAGGTGACATCGTGGTGATGGACAACCTCGCGGTGCACAAGAGCCCGGAAGTGCAGCGCTTGGTGCAGGCCGCAGGAGCAGAGGTTAGGTTCCTGCCTGCCTATTCACCCGACCTCAATCCGATCGAAAAGATGTGGAGCAAGATCAAAGCGCTGCTGCGAAGCGCGGAGGCCCGCACACCAGAACAACTCGACCAAGCCATCAGCCTGGCATTCTCAAAAATCACAGGCAAAGATGCCACAGGTTGGTTTGCTTCTTGTGGCTATAGTATTATTTAATATGCTCTAGGGCGGACAGGGCGGGCTTGTCCCCAGCCAGCCGTCGTCGGAGCCCATGGCATTCTTGCCGGAGAAAGCCCGCTAAACGGAAATGTGTTTTGCAAACCGCTATAAGTGGCCAGCCCCCTTGCGAAGCGCGACAGAAGCAAATCCACTGGTTGATCCAATCCTCATTTGAAATCAAGTCTCCCAAGCGGCGGAGAGCAAGGCGAGGTCTGCCGAGTATCGCGCATGCGGGTACACGTGGGCCTCAGCCGTAAGATCATTCATTTCAAAAGACATCTCGAACTCGCCATTGTCCAAAAATTCAATTCTGTTTGCGATGAGCTGATGGTCGGCCACTTCAGATGAAGGAAACAAGGCTTGCTGGGCGGTACCTACCAATTTGCTTAAGTTTGGTTCAATCAGCTTCCAACTCGAAAATTGCTCCGATGTCGGTGCAGAACCACTTCCTTGCAGGTTGAAATGACATCCGGAAACCAGGGTCGTCGACACATTCCACCTATTGGCGTAAGGAGCATGAATGTACTCGCCAAATTCAGAGTTATACCCAGGAATACGGACGGCGCTGTCTCGACGTGCCTGTCGCACTCGCAGTTCCGCCTGGGTGCCTTTGCTGGCGAGGTAAACCGCTAGCAGGAAAGCACCTCCAATAATCCATCGGTAGTCGCACGATGATCGCCAGTCAGAAAAATAGATCAGACACCAGACTACTGAAGATATACCGCATAATAGGACGCCCCCTACCAGAAATTGTATCAGCCAGATGCGCAGGGGAGTGCTGCTTTGAGTGATGAGTTTCATCTCGAAGACAAGCTAATAGGGAGCGGGCTATATAGCGGCCTCCTGGGGCGTTACTTTTTCTTTGGCTTCGGCTCCCAGTCTTCCACCTTGATGATCGCTTCGAGATCCTTCTTCGCGGCAATATCTTCTGGCAGGATTTTGAACTTGGTCAGGTAGCGCAGCGCCTTGGCCACCTGCAGAATCTCGCCCTTCTTGGATTCGATCTTGTCGGCGGGCACCTCTTTCATCACGCTGGTGAAATCGTTGACAGCGGCGAGGGCCAACTTCCGGGCCTCGGCATTGTCCTCGTAGCAGAGGGACTCAAAGAGGTGCAGCATCTTCTCGTTGCCTTCGAGCTTCGCCGCAGCTTCGCGGATGTTCTTGGCGATCTCCGCACGCTTCGCGGCGGTCATCGCTTCGGTCATGTGGCTGGTTTCGCCGCCGTCGATGGCGCGCTTGGGCAGCGGGCGGTACCAGATGTTGCGATAGCGCACTGGGTTGCCGTGGTCCTGCAGCTTGAGCGGGCCTTGATCAGGGAAGGCTTTCGGGGACGAGCGGCGCATGTGGCCGCCACCGCCTTCGAGCGGGGTGTGGTCCTGCGTGAGCACGCCATTGACGAAAACGGTGATGTAGCCGGGATCGATTTCTTTGCCGTCTTTGAAGATCGGGCGGCGGAAGACGATGTCGTAGGTCTGCCATTCACCCGGCGCACGCAGCGGATTCGCCATCGGCGGATTGATGCCGTAGATGGAGGAAGCCATGCCGTCGGGGTAGCTGGGGTTGTTGTAATTATCCAGCACCTGCACTTCGACCTGGCCCATGAGGAAGATGCCGCTGTTGCCACGACCCTGGCTGTTACCTTCGACTTTTGAAGGGGCACTCCATTCCACGTGGAGCTGGCAGTCGGAGAATTCTTCCTTGGTGCGGACGTAGCCGCTGCCCGGCACGCATTGCAGCACGCCGTCTTTGACTTCCCACTTGGTCGGCTCGGTCGGCGTCTTGTCTGCCTGCCATTTTTCAATCTCCTCCGGCTTGCCGCCGAAGAGGATGACTGCATCCGAAGGCGGGGTGCCCGGCTTTTCCTGCGAGCTGAACGTGCCCGGCTCCACGCGCACGGGTTGCGGCCGGTTCATGTCATGGATCGCCCATGGATGGGTCGCGTCCGGCGGGTCGCCGTAGAAAGCGCCGTCAGCGAGAGCAGCGGTGGATAGCAGAGACAGTGCTAGAGTGTGAAGCGTGGGTCGGTTCATGGTGATGGAGAGTGGTAGATGGGAAGACGCGGGGAGCAATGGGGATTCACACACTCAATTCTCGCCTTCCCAGGCAATTGCATCTAGACGGCAAAAAAAAGGCCATTCCACCGCTGCGGTAGAATGGCCTATCGTGTTTTTGAAGGGGGATCAGCCGTTGGGCAGCAGACGCTCCCAGAGAACATCATTCATGAGCACGTTCGTGATGAATTCCCGGCTGCTGTCCACAGGCGCGAGCGGTGTCGGAGCCACGGCGGGCACGACAATGTCGAGGATGAGGCCCTTGGCGGTCCGCTGAGAGGTGATGCGGCCACCGAGGTGGTAGGCGAGGAAAAACGCCCCCATGAGGGTGAGGCCGGGTCCGTCCGTGGTGGCATCTGCGTGAGTGAAGAAGGGATCAAACACGGAGCGCAGCACTTCGCCTGCGAGACCTGGACCGTTGTCAGTGAGGGTGAGATGCAGCGCCCCGGCATCGGCAGCTTCGGTCGCTGTTTTGGCAGAGAGCGTGACCTGCGTGCCGGAGGAGAGCAGCGCCAGCTCCGTCTGGAGCAGCAGGTGCAGCATTTTTTCAAACGCGGGGCGGCTGGCCTGGAGGGCGGGGAGTGAGCCGGTGGCTTCGAATTTTAGTTCGATACCTTTGGCGGTGAATGCGGAGCGCTGCTGGTCGATCAAAGCCGTCAGTACATTCGCCGCATCCATCTTGTTCTCTGCGCCAGAGGCGGACTGCAGTTCACCGAGCAACTCAGCGATGCGTCCTGCTTGGCTCACCACGTGGGCATGAAAGTCGCGCCAGAAGGTGGCCTGACGCAGGCGGTCGAGGTCAAAGTTCTGCTGGCCGAGCCGGCCCGGCGTGATGTCCAGGAAGGCATGCACGGCACGCAGCGGTTGGTGCAGCTTTTGGTTCAGCCCTGCGGCGACGACACCCAGACCCATGACGCGGTCGGTAATGAGCAGGTTTTGCAGCACGGAGAGTTTTTCCTGTAGCAGCCCGTCACGCTCCTGCTGGAGGATGTAGAACTCCATGGCGCGGTGGAGGGTGTTGCGCACATCATCCATCTGGATGGGCTTGGAGATGTAGCGGAAGATGCTGCCGAGATTGACCGCATCCACCGTGACATCATAGTCAGCATAGGCGGTGATCATCATGCGCACGAGGCGGGGGCGGAGCTGGCGGGCGCGTTCGAGCAGTTGCACCCCCTTTTCTCCGGGCATGCGCTGGTCAGACAGCAGCACGCCGATGTCTTCGCCGTGCTGCTCGATGAGCTTGAGCCCATCGGCGGCACTGATGGCGGTGAAGATGCGGAATTCGTCTCCGAAGGTTTTTTCGAAGTACTTCAGCGCCTTCTCTTCATCATCAACATAGAGAACGGCATAGCGTTTGAGGTCGTATTGGTTTTGCATATGGAGGGGTCCTTCTAGGTATCGGCGTGGTTGTTGTTGGTGCTGTCGGCAGAGGGTAGTTCGAGGATGAACTCGGTAAACTGGCCGGGCTGGCTGCGCACCTCGATACGTCCGCCATGGTCTGAAATAATGCGGTTGCAAATGGAAAGTCCTAGTCCCATGCCCTGCCCCACATCTTTAGTGGTAAAAAAGGGATCGAAGATTTTGTCCCGAATCTCCTGCGGAATGCCGGGCCCGTTGTCCTTGATGGAGAAAATGGCCCGGTCTTTGCGGCTGTATGCGGAAAGCTGGATGCAGGCCACCTCTCCCTCCGCGTATTCCTTCGTCGCCATGGCATCTAGGGCATTCTGGATGAAATTGATGAGCACTTGCACGAACTGGTTGCTGTCGCCCCGGACTTCAAGGCCATCCGGAATGTCCACCTCACGCTGGATGCCGTCTTTCCAGACATGAGCAAAGAAGCGCAGGCAGGTGGACACCACGTTTTTCAAGTCAAAGGCGTGATTGAGCTGGTTGGTGGTGCGGGTGAAACCACGCAGGTCGGAAATGATCTGGATGACGCGGTTCACTCCTTCCTCCACATCTTTGACCGTGTCGGCAAAGTCGGCGCGCTCCGCTTCAGGCAGAGATTTGGTGGAACGACCGATGATGTGCAGGCCCTGCCGGGCGTAATTGAGCGGATTGTTGATCTCATGGATCAGGCCGGCGCTCAGGCGCCCGAGCGAGGCGAGTTTCTCGTTCTGAACGAGCATGGATTCGGTCTCCTTGATCTGCTCCAGCGCATTTTCGAGCTGTTGTTTTTGCACCACAAGCTCCTTCTGGAACAGACGCGAATCGACGAGATTTTTCAAGCGCACCATGATCTCCGTGAGTGAGAATGGCTTGGACAGGAAGTCGCTGGCCCCTGCGGCGAGGCATTCGAGCTTGGTTTTCTCATCCGCCCGTGCCGTCAGCAGCACCACGGGGATGGAACGTGTGATGGAGCGCTCGCGCAGTTCGCGGCAGACCTGCAGGCCGTCTTTTTCCGGCATCATCATGTCAGAGAGAATGATGTCGGGGATGAACTGCGCGGCCTTGTCCACGGCCTGCTGTCCGTCCACGGCCTCCAGAATTTCGAAGGTTCCGCTGAGCTGGCTTTTGAGGAAACGCAGCATGTCGGGTTCGTCGTCAGCGATGAGCAGCTTGGGCTTGCGGCTGCGGCCCGCACCGGTTTCCACCGGACGCAGCGTGGCCTGCAGCGAAGTCATGGCCGGGAAGAGTTCGGCGCGGCGGTAGAGCTCGGCGATCCAGTCTTTGTTCTTGGGCGCATCGGCGTCGGCTTGCGTCGTTTCAGCCGACTCATCCTCAGGGGCGCTGGGCTCGCCCTGGAGGAGCGGCAGGTTCACCGTCATGGTCGTGCCTTTGCCGACTTCACTGGCGGCGACGACATTGCCGCCCTGTACTTCCGCAAGCTCCTTGACGAGGGCGAGGCCGATGCCCATGCCCTGGAATTTGCGCTGGGAGGAAGTGTCCGCCTGCCAGAAGCGATTGAAGATGTGCGGCAGCTGGTCCGCCGGAATGCCCATGCCGGAGTCACGCACTTCAATGGCCAGCCAGCCGTCGGTCTTGAGGGCGCTGAAATTGACGTGACCATTGGCGGCGGTGAATTTAAGAGCGTTGAAGAGCAGGTTGAGGCAGATGCGCTCCAGCTTCTCCGAATCCGCCAGCACGGTGCCAAGATCCTCATCCACATGAGCATGTAGATGGATGCGCTTGTCCTGGGCCACAGTGCCAACGGCGGTGGCGAGACCGTTGACAAAATCTCTTACATTCACACGCTGAGTGCGGACCTGCGCCCGGCCGGATTCGAGGCGCACCAGATCGAGCAGGTCATTGATGAGCTTCAGCAGGCGCATGGAGTTGCCGTGCATCGTGGCCATCAGGTCACGCTCCTCTTGAGGGCGGCTGGATTCCGAACGCTGGATCAGGCTTTCCAGCGGGGCGATGAGCAGCGTCAGCGGCGTGCGCAGTTCGTGGCTGATGTTGGCAAAAAAGCGGCTTTTGGCCTCGTCCAGCTCACGCAGCTTCTGGTTGCTGGCTTCAAGCTCGGCACGGTTGAGGTCCAGATCGTGACGCAGCTTGAATTCGGAGAAACGGATGTTGTTGTAAAACCAAGTGCCGGCCGTGGTAAATACCCCCGTGACGAACAGAAAGTACAAGTTGTTCCAGATACTGCGATTGGTGATCGGACCATGGAAGTAGCATGCCAGCACGTAAGCTGCCACGGTCAAAACCACGACAATGATGCTGTCTTGCAGCGTCCATCGCATCAGGATTGCGGCCCCCAGCATCACCAGATTCAATCCGGCGTAATAGGGCGAGTCCGCACCTTCCTTGGCGTAAATCATCCAGGAGATCGAAGTGATGAGAGGGAGGGACATGAGCAGGCCCAGCAGCCGGTGCCTGCGCTTGCCCCAGGCGGTGTTCAAGATCCCCCAGATCACCATCATGGCCACGGCGGAAAGCAGGCGCGCGAGGATAAAATTTCGCACCCCCTCCCAGCCGAAGACCACCCAGTCCAGCGAACTTCCCACCACCATGAAGATGGCGGCGAGAATGCCGCAGAGCTGGTAGTTGCGGACTCGGATATCCTGCTCGTAGGCCTGAAAGTTCCCTTTCAGGCCACCAGCTAAAACTGGAGAAGCATCAGGCATCGAGTGGTTTGCGTACTTCGAGGAAAATGTTTACGCCGGTGGCATCCGGTTTCACCGTGTAGGAGCCGGGGGGGGCACGATCCGGCGCGAGTTTGAGAAACTGCTCTTCGTCACGGTACACGAGGTGCCATTCGGCCAGATACTCCATCCAGTTCCGCCAGGGATTGCTCGGATGTACATTGGTGGCGATCAGCAATCCGCCCGGAGCGAGCAGATCATAAAAGATCTCCAGGAGCCGGCGGCAGATTCGGTCGGAGAGATAATCGAACAAGCCGGCACAATAGACCATGTCGTAGGTGCCCGCCTGGGCTGCTGCACGTCCGGACTCCTTCAAAACCTGATGCACGGATTTTTTCTCAAAGCGCAGGCCGGTGCGGCGGCGGTGGCGGTTGCGCAGATCTTCCAGCGACCGCGTCGTGTGCATGATGGTCTCATCATTGAAGTCCAGCAGCAGCAAGTCCGCCGAGTCGGAGATGGGCTCATTGGTGAGGAAGTTCTGAATTTCCTGGGCCGGGCCGCAGCCCAGGTTGTAGATGCGGGCGACACGCTGCTCTGCGGCCGCACGGGTTGTCTCGGCCTTTAACTGCTCGACCAGATACACGATGCGGTTGCGGTGGGCGAGCACCGGTGGGATGTCCAGATAGAGCTTGTTGAGCAGCTTGGCAAAGATCGAGCTGCCCTCGTACGGATCACGCAGCATCATGCTGACCATTTCATAGTCACCGGCATAGCCCAGCGGTTTGTGATAGGTCCGGTAAACAAATGGTGCACAGAGCACCAGCGGATGCAACTGGCGCTTGATGTAGCTGCGATGCACCGGCTGCTGATCCAGCGGAATGATGGCGGCGGACTCCTCAAACCGTTTCATCAAAGGATACACTGTAGGAACGATGGGCTCCTCCATCTGCAGAAGCACTTCACGCTCCGCCTGAATGCGATCTCCCGTGGGCAGCGAGCGCACGCCCAGCTCCACCTGCTCCATCCAGCGGCGCAGGTCGGAAAGCATGGTATGCATGTCCGCCACCACAATTTTGAAGTCGGGCATGACGCGATAGCTTTTTTCCGTCTCGCGCAGGAACTCGGCGAACTCTGTCAGCAGGCGGCCTTTGTTCTGAGAGGGCGAGAGTATGTCGATGTCGATCCAGCCCTCATCAGACAGCGAGGCCTCGCAGATGAGCATGATGCCGGTGTTCACCAGATTGGCAATGGTGGCCCTGCCGGTGTAAACCACACGGTCGTTCATCATGATCCTGAAGTCATTCAGCACTTCGGAGAGCTGTACAATGCTGTAGGGATTATAGACCTCAAACACGCCCAAATAGCGTGTGAGCCGGTGCAGCGTGCCGCGCACTTCAGCGCCCTGGCTGTTGCGGCAGATGATGAAACTGAGCCGCTCCCCTGAGGAAGCGAGATTTGGCGGTGCGTTGTCTGTGTTCTCCATTTTACGAATCCTCTGCTAAAGCGTTATGTGCCTTGATGGCAAGACAAGCCTTGTTGAAAACGATCTTCGTACGTTTTGGCATGGCACTGCAAAGGTGCAGGATATAATGCTGAATGCATACGGGGGGATTATACATGGTGTCAATATCTTCGAATTAGAACCTCTGAGTGAAGCTTAGTGACAGCACCTGCCATTGATGTTTGTAGCGGCCGTCGTACTGGCCCGGCGGATTGGACGTGGCACCGCTGATCACGCGCATGGGGTTGTAAACATAGGCATAGGTGAGATCCACACCGCGAGTTTTGCCTCGCCAGCCCATGCCGACGCTAAAGATGTGCCTGTCATTGGCGGGCGCCACAGGCGTGTAATTTGCCGAACGCTGTGAATTTTCCGAAAACATATACCCGCCGCGCAACGCCCAGTTTTCATCCAGCTGGTACGACATGCCCGTGCCAAGATCGATGGAGTCTCTCCACCCGAAAACCGCACTGGTTGTTGGACCTAGCAGAACCTGGTTGTTTCCAATCAGCAGTGGTAGATCATCATGGGATGAATTTTTCGACCATTTGAAGTCAAAACCCACGGTAAAGCGCTCAGTCACATCGTAACCATAGCCCACAGATATTGAGCCTGGGAATGTCATGTCCGATTGAAAAGTGCTGGATGGGGTGGCGCCCGCCGCCAGTGCATTGGGCGCTAAGTTGGACACCTTGCCGTCACCACTAAAGGTGATCTTCACCGGCAGTCTTCCCACCAAGGCCAGCCGATGTTTTTTGGCGATGGTCCAGTTGATGCCCGCGTAAGCGCCCATTCCCCAGCCCTGGCCATGCAGCTGGATGTCTCCTTCCGTCAGGCTGCCAAAAGGGGCGTAACTGTAAAACTGCTTCAGCTTTAGATCGGCGAACATGATGTCCAGCCCGATGGCCACACTCAGGTCATCGGTGACTTTGAATGCCACAGCCGGGGTGATGTCCACCGTCAGCAAACTGGTTGAGTACGGCAAGGCGTAGCGCAGGAGCCCGCTCATGTCCTTCGGATAGGAGGCCGCCATCCCATACGGAGTACTCGCGCCGATGCCGAAGGCCAGCCTGCCCGGGATGATCGGCTGCACGAAGTACAGGCTGGCAGGAAAAACCCAGGGTTTGTTCATCTGGACTGACTGCCCGCTGTTGGAATCAAAGCGGATGTCCCCATGCCACATGGCCGTGTTGATCAGCAGTTCGCTTTTTTTGATTTGCAAAATATTGGCCGGGGAGACCCGCACGGCAGAAGCGTCTTTCAGGTTCGCATATCTGCCGCCCACGATGCCCAGTGCCTGGGCGGAATCAGGCACCACCGAGAGCGTCTCAGATGCATCTACCGCCGCAGCGGTTAAACCTAGGAGGATGGAACAAAAGACGGGTGCTTTCATGGTTGGGGAGGGCGGGGTTAAGCCAGGCCGTTGGACTGGCAGTATCTGAGAATTTCGACCGTGCCTTTGAGTCCCGTTTTGCGGCACAGGTTGTGTTTATGCACGGCCACGGTTCGCGGGCTGAGAGACAGATCCAGCGCCACCTGCTTGAGGCTTTTGCCCCGCGCCAGCTGCATGAGGACTTCGAGCTCACGGTTGGAAAGCTTTTCATGCACCTGCGCGGCGGAACCTTTGCGGATGGACCGGTCGGCGAATTTTTGCGCCAGCTCCCTGGAGATGTAGCTGCGCCCCTCCAGGGTGCAGCGAATCGCATCGAACAGCTCATGGGGAGGGGCATCCTTGGTCACGTAGGAGCGGGCTCCGAGCTGCATGGTGCGCGACACAAAAGTTTCCTCCTGATGCATCGAAACCGCGATGATTTTGGGCGGATTGGGCAGGGTGCGCAGCTCCGTGGTCAGTTCCATGCCGGAGCGGTCGCCCAGTTCGATGTCCACCAGGGCGATTTCATAGTCGTGCGAGCGGGCTTCCACCATCGCCTCCGCACAAGTGCCCGTTGAGACCACCCTGGCCTGTGGGAACTCTCCTTTCAGCATGCTGGTAAAGGCCTCCCGCACCAGTGCGTGATCATCGACAACCAGAATGTTGAATGGAGGAGGGGATGGCATGAAAGTGTTCAAGGCCGTGAAGTCGGAATCATACGGTGGTTTCTGGTGTTGATGGCAGCACGGTCAGGCAAACCCGCGCACTGCCTCCCGGACCTGCCCCCATGACCTGCATGCGGGAGCCCAGCAGTGCGCATCTGGCTTCGATGAGGGCCAGTTCCGATCCGGCCCCAGCCTCCTTCCAGATGCTGTCACCACCGTCATGGTCAATGGTGATCTCCAGCTTTTCAGCGGAAGCGCGGCAGGTGACCTCCACCCACGAAGTGTTGGCAAATCGAACGCAGTGTTTCAGCAGTGACTGAATGATGCGAAACAGATTGAGCCGGCTGGCGAGGTCAAAGTCCGGCTCATCACCACTGATATGGAGCACCAGCGATCCAGCGAAACCCTCGCCAATGTTCCGCACCAGTTGCTGCAGCGCCACATTCAGCCCGAAGGCTTTCAGGACCGGTGGGAACTGCTTTTCCGTCATGTCGCGCACCAGTTGCAGGGTTTTCCTCAGCGTGGCGTCCAGGCTGCCCAGCAACCGGCCAACGCTGGCGGCGTCTCCCCCGTGGGCGAGTTCATGCCGCATCATTTCACCCAGGGATGTGCAGGCCACCAGGCCGCCGGCCATGTCTTTGTGCAGCAGATTGGCGAGATCGACTCGTTGCGCATCCTCCTCTTTCACCAGACACCGCAGAGCCTGCAGCAGCATGGCTGCTGAGTTTCTTTCCAGGTCCGGGGAGGTCGGTTGCATAGGGGCTAAATAAATTTATTCCGTGATCTGATGCATTTAGGAGAACCACATTCCGCGACGCTTAGCACCTAAATATTGATTTAATATTTAGATTCCACCTAAAGCTAGTGGCGAGCGCTTATTTTATAATTTGTCGGAATGGGTCTGACTTATTG
>NCCR01000103.1 GCA_002279765.1 Verrucomicrobia bacterium 12-59-8
TGAAGTCATCCAGGTCAATCTCTCTGAAATCAGCCACATCCCCACCGATGCCGACGGTCTCCTCCTCCTCGGCGCTCGCTACGACCTCTCGGAACGCGAGGTCAGCATGCTCAATGATTACTGGCAGACCAAACGCGCAGGCATTTTCATCATGCTCGATCCCGGCGGTGAAACCTCACGCCTCAACGCCTTCCTCACCTCCATCGGCGTGCGCCCCCGTGGCGACCGCGTCTTGATGGCGGAAAGCACCAGCACCGGCCCCAAGAAAGAGTTCTCCGTGCTCGGCGAATTCATGAAGGAAGTGCCGTTCATTCGTCATCTCACCTCCTCAGCCATCACCCTGGCCGGACAGACAGAATCTCTCGAACTCCTCCAGGAAAACACGGCTCTCAAAGAGCAGTCCATCAACATTCAGCCGCTCATTCTCGCCGCCCCGCGCTACTGGGGTGAACGCCAGTTTCTGGAAGAACTCCCCATCGTCGATGAAGAGGACACCGTGCCGCCCATTTATGTCGCCGCCAGCATCGAGCGCGGCGCCGTGCGCGATGAAAAGCGCGCCGACAGCTCCCGCATGGTCGTCGTTTCCAACGCCACCCTCCTCGACAAGCAGACCATGCTTGCCGTGAGCCGTGACTTTGTCGCCGCCGGACTCAACTGGCTGATGAATCGCGAAGACTTCATCGGCATCCCCGCCAAGTCCAAACACGCCTACCGCATCCAGCTCAGCAGCAGGCAGCATGAGCTGATCTTCTGGGTCACCTCCATCACCCTGCCAGGCATCGTGCTGGCCTTTGGCCTCATGGTCTGGGCCAGCCGCCGGGCCGCATGAGAACCGACTTTGACGCATGAGCGCACGCACCACCCTTCTCCTGTTTCTGCTCGTCGCCGCCATGGGCGCCATCATCCTCGGCATCGAGCGTTACTTCCCTTCCGCCCAGGAACTCCGTGAAATCAGGCGCGGCCCCACCCGCTTCGAAAAGGAAAAGATCACCCGCATCGAAGTCCTCACGGCTGAAAATCTGCCCCTCACCCTCGTGCGTGACGGCAACGCCTGGCGCATCGAAGCTCCGTACGAGGACCTTGCAGATCCGCAGAAAGTCGCCGCCCTCATCCTCACCCTCCACGGCGTGGACTGGATCGAGCGCATCCACCGCGAAGAATTCGATGGCGATGAATGGCAGAAAACCGGGCTCGACAAACCACGCTTCAAAGTGCGCCTCCTCGCGGGAGATGCGCTGGCCTACGAGTGCTGGTTCGGCGCGCCCGCCGCTGTCGAAAACAGTCTCTACATCGGCATTCCAAACGCCGACCACGGTGCCACCGCCTGGTATCTTGCCAAGAGCGACGCACCCGCCGTCCTGCAAATTCCCGCCGCCTCCTGGCGCGATCCCAAATTGCTGCGCCTCCCTGCGGAAGTCATCACCAGCATCACCCTGAGCCAGGCCTCCGGTCAGGTCGTCCTCTCCCGCGAAAACGAGCACGCTCCCTGGCAGCTCGAGAAGCCGCTCAAAACACGCGGCAGCAAGGAGCGCATCACCGAGCTGCTGTCCACAATTCTCAACATCGAGATCACCGAAGCCAAGGATGTGGCTGCAGCTAGCAAGGAAGAAGCGCAGACCGCCCATGCCGATGAAATCAAAGTCACAATCGAATCCAAAACGCGTGGCAAATCCTACGAGTTCAGCGTGAAAAAACCCGCCGATGAAAAGCAGGCGGTCACCACCGCCACCACGACCTATCGCAAACCGGCCTTCACCGTGGTTGCTAAAAATCTCCTCAGCCTATGGGTCAGTCCCAATGCGCTGCGCGACCACCTGCTGGCACAGATTGATGGCGAACGGCTCGAATTCATCACCATCACCAGCAAGACGCATCCTGAAATTAGTCTGCGCAATGAAGGGGGCTCCTGGTATCTGCAACGCCATGGCAAGTGGGATCCCGCCAACGGCGAGCGTGTCTCGCGCTGCCTCAACGCCCTGAACACTTATGAAATCCTGCAGTTCGCCGCAGATTCTGCCGCTGATCTAGCCCCTTTCGGACTGGACGATCCCTTCCAAACGGTCACCTGGACCGCGCAGCGTGAAAAACCGGTGAAACTCATGTTTGGTCATAATCCGGAAAGCACCCAATTTTTTGCCAAGTATGATAGCGAGCCTTTTATCTACCGCATTGATGCTTCGCTGCTGCCTTCCCTGCCCACGGACGGCATCAAGTGGAAGGGGCTCGGCGCCCTGCGCTTCACCACCTTCGCGCTACGCCGAATCTCGATGGCACTGGGTGCCAATGCGCCGGTGATTCTCGATTACAACCCTGTCACCGCTCAATGGAAGGCGACCCGCGGAGGTCGCGATGTCACCGATGAGATCGATCGCGTGAAAGCAGACCAGCTCGCCGGCAACCTCGCACGCTTCACCGTACAGGACTGGGCCGCAGATCGCAGTGATGCGCTGCAGGCCTTGAAAACCCCCTTCCTCACCATCCAGATCGTTCTCGGGGAACCCGGCCGCTTGGACGGGCCTGTTCGTGAGATCGAAATTCTCTTCTCCCCGACGCAGCCCAATGCTGAAACCGCCTTCTATTTCGGTCAGATCAAAGACGATCCCGACATCTTCTACATGACCCGCAACGCCCTGCTGCAAATCGTGGGTGACGGCGTGTTCAAACCGAAGTCGGCAAAGTAGTCGTTAGCCCTGCGCTTCAGCGCATCAGCGCATCAGAAAAAACCGGCGGTGAAGGAGGGAGTTTCCGGCACTACCTGCCAACCCCTTAGTTTACAAGGAATTGCGAAAATTGGACACATCCTGAATGTGGCCGCTTGTTGTCCCAATTGGCAATAAGAATTACGCTCAACAACACGATCCTGCGAGCTGCATATTTACGGGGCGCCACGATTAAATCATGGGACATCATTCTCTCTTGCGAACGTGTTAGCTGCCTCTCTGTGCCTGTATGACCTCTGATTTTGAAATAGCGATCCAAACGGAGCCTCTACCTGCTTTAGTCAGCATATGTCATCTCAAACTTCAAGCGTTTATGGCGATGCCAGTGATTTATTTCTTGTTTTTTGAAATCATTTGTCGAATGTAAAATGATCTATGTCACAGACTCCTAAAGAACAATTGGCTGCTTTCTATGAAAGCCATCACAGCAGAGGCAAATACGATTATTTCTATGGTGGAGAAGACCGTAAAAATCTCTTCATCAAGCTAGTAGGTTCTGGAAAGAAAGTACTTGAGGTGGGATGTCGGGCGGGAAATCTTACTCAATTTATCGTACAAGGAAACGATGTTGTTGGTGTGGACATCGACCGGGAGGCACTTAAGCTTTGTAACGAGCGGCTAGGTTGTGATGTGCACTGGATTGACATAGATGTTGAGCCTTTACCCTTTGCTAATCAGTCTTTTGATGTCGTTGTTTTTTCCGAGGTCATGGAGCACGTTCGTTTTCCAAAAAAATCTTTAACGGAAATACAGCGTGTTTTGAAGGCTTCAGGCCAACTTGTAGGCTCTGTACCTAACTCCTTCCGACTGCGAAATCGAATGCGATTCCTTTTCGGGCGACCGTATGAGAGTGATGTATCACATTTTCGGCAATACTCACACTCCATTCTCCGCAATCAGCTGTCACCATACTTTACTAAAATCCAGATTTACCCTGTCTCAGGTCATCTTTTGGGTGGCGGAAGCACTGGTATCCCTGTTTTTTCTTGGCTCCCTTTTAAAGTGAAAGCCCTTTTTGCACTTGATCTTGTGTTTGTGGGAGAGCCTAAATAAATTATCGGACTTCGTGAAGAGTTCAATTTGTTGCGCTTCCCCTTACGCGCCAATATTCTGCCTGAAATATACATTCAGTTGAGGGAGACCAAATTCCAATTGTCCGCATATAAACGGAGGTCTTGAGGGCTTTCTTGAGTTACCTCCGTTTCATTACGCTTTGAAGGTCTATCGGTACCTTCGCTCCAATGTAATAACAGCTGCCTCTTCGCTGGAGTCTGGTGTGTCTCGGCGCTCTGCAATTCTTCTGGTGTCTCATGGTGGTATTCCATTCTCAGAATGCAGGCGGAGCGATTTTTACATTTCTTTGCCCCCCAAGGGCTGGCGGTCGAATTGGCGGTGAGGGAGGGATTCGAACCCTCGGTAGCTGTTAAGGCTACGCATCTTTAGCAAAGATGTGCTTTCGACCACTCAGCCACCTCACCAATAGTTGTCCCGCGATCGGATGATCAGCGGAGTGCTTATTTAGCGTGCAGCGTGGCGGATCGTCAAACGAAATGTCATTCTCAGGCGCATCTCAGCCGAATAAATCTGGGCGGTTCGCCCGTGTACGCTCCAGCGCCTGCTGCTCGCGCCATGCGGCAATCTTCGCGTGATTCCCGCTCAGCAGTATGTCTGGCACCTTCAGGCCACGGTACTCAGCAGGCTTGGTGTACTGCGGTGCCTCCAACAGACCGCTGGCGCCAAAGCTTTCCTCCACTGCGCTCATCTCATCTCCCAGCACGCCGGGCAGCAGGCGCACGATGGCATCCATCACCACGACGGCGGCGATGGCTCCATTGGTCAGTACGTAGTCCCCCAGACTGATCTCCTCATCCACCCAGTGCTCGATGATGCGATGGTCGATGCCTTCGTAGTGGCCCGAAAGGAAGATCAAATGCGGCTCAGCGGAAAGCCGCCTCGCCGTGGCCTGATCAAAACGTTTTCCTGCGGGTGAGAGGTAAATGATGCGCGCTTCTGGCGTATCGAGGCGGTCAAGCGTCTCAAATACCGGCTCCGGGCGGATCACCATCCCCTGCCCTCCACCGTAGGGGGTGTCATCCACATGGCGGTGTTTGCCCAGTCCCTGCTCACGCAGGTCATGCACCCGCAGGTCCAGAATGCCCTTCTCCTGCGCACGGCCCATCATGCTCAGGCCCATCGGCACCGAGACCAGTTCGGGAAACAGCGTCACCACATCAATTCGCATTCTGGGGCTATGCAGCAGCCTTGCAGGCACGGCAAGCACGGCATTCTCACCTTCACCGGGAATGCACCTTGACGCTTCGGGACGCACTCCTACTATCGCAGACCCCTATTTTTTCTCCATGAACATCCACGAGTATCAAGCCAAGCAACTGTTCGACAAATTCGGCGTCGCCAGTCCCAAAGGAATCGTCGCCAGCACGGCGGCAGAAGCGGGAGCCGCCGCACGTGAAATCGGCCAGGCCGGACTCGTGGTGAAAGCCCAGGTGCATGCAGGCGGCCGTGGCAAAGGCACCTTCAAAAACGGTTTCAAAGGCGGTGTCCATCTCGTAAACACTCCGGAAGAAGCAGAGGACATCGCCGGCAAGATGCTCGGCCAGACCCTCGTCACCCACCAGACCGGCCCGGAAGGCAAGCTCGTGAGCAAGGTGCTCATCGCCAAAGCCGTGGACATCACCAAGGAATACTACTTCGCCATTCTATTTGATCGTGTCTCCAGCAGCCACGCCATCATCGCCTCCACCGAAGGCGGCATGAACATCGAAGAAGTCGCCGAAAAGACTCCGGAGAAGATCAGCAAGGAGTTTGTGAATCCTGCCATCGGCCTTCAGGCCTACCAGTGCCGCAAGGTGGCTGCGTCCCTCGGACTGCGCGGCCCCCTCATGACCCAGGCCGTGAAGCTCTTCACCGCCCTCTGGAATCTCTACCTCAAGAGCGACTGCTCCTTGGTGGAAATCAATCCCCTCGCCATCACCACAGACAACCAAGTCGTGGCGCTCGATGCCAAGTTCAACTTCGACGACAACGCTCTCTACCGTCAGAAGGACGTCGTCGCCATGCGTGACACAACGGAAGAAGATCCTCGCGAGGTCGCTGCAAGCGAATTCGGTCTCAACTACATCGGTCTCGATGGCAACATCGCCTGCCTCGTCAACGGTGCCGGCCTTGCCATGTCCACCATGGACATCATCAAATTCCATGGCGGCGAGCCGGCCAACTTCCTCGACGTCGGCGGCGGTGCTACGAAGGAACAGGTCACCGCAGCCTTCAAAATCATTCTCGGGGATCCCAATGTGAAGGGCATCCTGGTGAACATCTTTGGCGGTATCATGGACTGCAACATCATCGCCACCGGCATCATCGCCGCAGCGCAGGAAGTCTCCTTGAACATCCCGCTCGTCGTCCGCCTTGAAGGCAACAACGTCGAAGCCGGCAAGGCCACCCTCGCCGCCAGCGGCCTGAAGATTACCAGCGCCGCCGATCTGACCGACGCGGCGCAGAAGATCGTCGCAGAGGTGAATGGCTGATTCTTCAGCCACACCCCGGTTTTAAGGGATCAAACAATCCCCTAAACAATTTTGAAAACCCGATTTACGGCCTCGTAAATCGGGTTTTCATTTATGCACCATGGCTAGCATCACAACCGAAGAACTCCTCGCACACACCCAATGGCTCGAAAGCGGCGGCAAAAGCGGCCGCAAGATCGACGAAACCGGCATGAACCTCGCAGGCGCAACGCTCAATGACCTCAACATGGCCAAAGCCCAGTTCGTCGGTACCACCTTCACCAAGGCCAACCTGGCAGGCACCAATCTCTCCGGCGGCGACTTTAGCGGCGCGAACCTCGACAGCGCCAATCTGAGCGGCGCAGACCTCAGCGGTGCGGATCTCGGCGGCGTCTCCCTCCGTCATGCCAACCTCAGCCATGCCAACGTCCGTGGTGCAGATCTTTCCGGGGCCAACCTGGAAGGCGCCAATCTGACCAACGCCGATTTTACCAATGCGGATCTCATCGCCGCGAACCTGAACGGCACCGTGCAAACGGGCATGGTTTACACCGGTGCGATACTGGCGGACACACAGGGCCTGAAAGCACAGTAGCCATCTCGCTCCGCGAGATGAGCACAGCGCGTCCAGACTCGCGCAGCGCAGCCATGCTCGGCATGAGTGGGATCGTCCCGATCCCACAACGCTCCGCCTCACCCACCGCTCCAAACAGGGTTCAAAGATAATCCCCCTCCTCGCTACTGCCGAGAAGCAACATCGTCTTTCAAACAGCGTAGTGAACACATGCCATCACGCCGCACCTTCCTGTCTACTGGACTCGCCACCCTCGCCTCTCGCACCCTGGCTAAAACGCCAGCCGCTGAGCCGGTCATCGACATCCATCAGCACATGCACTACCACAAGCGTGAGGATGCTCATCTGCTCGCGCATCAGGTAGCCATGGGGATCACCACCACGATCATCCTGCCCGCCGGCACCTACCTGGACCGCCCTTCCACCCACAACGGCAAATCCAACGGCCTTGCCGCCCAATGCGCCACCTCCGAGGCTGCGCGAGATTTCGCCAAAGCCCATGCCGATGCCTACCTCTGGGCCGCCAATGAAGTCACCGACCTCGACACCGCGCCCGCCGAGATCGAAAAATGGCTCAAGCAGGGTGCCTGCATGATCGGCGAGCAAAAGTTCATGGTGGAGTGCGATTCACCCGAGAGCCAGAAACTCTACGCCATCGCCGCCGCCTACAACGTGCCCATCCTCCTGCATTTCCAGCATCAAACCTACAACCTCGGCTACGAGCGCTTCCACACCATGCTCGCCAAGTTCCCCAAGACGAACTTCATCGGCCATGCGCAGGCATTCTGGGGCAACATCGACAAGCAGCATGATCAAACGGTGAACTACCCCAAGGGTAAGATCACCCCCGGCGGAATCACGGATCGTTACCTCGCCGACTACCCCAACATGTTTGCCGACATGTCTGCTGGCAGCGGCCTCCTCGCCCTCACCCGCGACGAAGCGCACACCACGAAATTCTTCGACCGCCATCAGGACAAGATCCTCTACGGCAGCGACTGCGCCGACCACCTCGGCCGCGGCCCCGGCTGCCAAGGTGCCGCAACCATCGCCGCCATCCGCAACCTCGCGCCCAGCAAAGCCGTCGAGCGCAAGATCCTCTTCGAGAACTCCCGCAAGCTCTTCCGTCTGGCTTAAGCGCGCCCGGCGCAGATTCCGCTACTTCCCGCGCACTTCGTTCACAAACTCCTCCATCAAATCCATTGCCTTTGCGATGAGTTCAGGAGCAGTCGCGTAGCAGCAGCGCACAAAGCCTTCACCCGCACTGCTGAATGCGCTGCCAGGGACGACGGCGACACTCTTCTTCTCCAGAAGCTGAATGGCGAATTCCTTGCTGGTCAGCCCCGTGCTACGGATCTCCGGAAACACATAGAAAGCACCTCCCGGATTGAAGCAATGCAGCCCCATTCCGTTGAGTCGGCTCACGATGAGATTGCGGCGCTGCTCGTAGCTTTGCCGCATATCTTCATACGCAGTCTCGCCCATCTTCAGCGCTTCAATGCCTGCCATCTGGCTCATGATCGGAGCGCAGAGCATGCAGTACTGATGAATCTTCATCATCGCCTCACGCAGCGGTGCCGGAGCGCAGGCATAGCCGAGACGCCAGCCAGTCATGGCAAACGCCTTGCTGAAGCCGTGCAGCAAAATGGTCCGCTCGCGCATGCCTGGAAACTCGACGATGCTCTTGTGCTGACGTCCGTCATAAAGCAGCTCGCTGTAGATCTCATCGGTGAAAACGAGCAGATCATGCTTCACCGCCAGCGAGGCGATCTTCGCCAGCTCCTCGTGCGGCATGATGCCACCCGTGGGGTTCGTGGGAAAGTTCAGCGCAATGACCTTCGTCCTTGGAGTGATCGCTTTCTCCACATCCTCCGCCATCAGCGCGAACTCATTCTCCTCGCGTGTCTGCACAACCACGGGGACGCCGTAGGCCATCTTGATACTCGGTGAGTAGCTCACGTAGCACGGCTCATGATAGATCACTTCGTCGCCCGGATTCAACACCGCACGGAAGGCGATGTCGAGCGCCTCAGACACACCAACGGTCACGAGAATCTCCGTCTTCGGATCATAGGTGGTGCGGAAGTGCTTGGTCACGTACTCGCTGATGCCAATGCGCAGCGATTCGAGACCGAGATTCGACGTGTAGCTCGTCTGACCTTTTTCCAGCGAGCGGATCACCGCCTCGCGGATCGGCCACGGGGTCGGTTTGTCGGGTTCACCGACGCCGAGCGAAATGACATCGGTACGACCGATGACGAGTTCGAAGAAATCGCGAATGCCGGAGCGCGGCAAGTCGCGAATGATATGAGAAATCTTGTTGTCGTATTCCATGGTTGGGATTCCTCTCTGCTCATGGAGCCACTGGCAGACGCTCTTCATCGCCGCCACCGTTCGCGAGGAACCCATTTTCCTTGTACGCTTTCAACTCAAAGCGCGTGGCCGTGGACAACACACCACCCAGGGTGCTGAGTTTTTCGGACACAAAAGTCGCTACATCGAGGAGGTCATGGCCCTCCACGATCACAGCCAGATCATAGCCACCACTCATCAGAAAGCAGTCGCGCACCTGGTCAAATTTCGAAATCCGACGTGCCAGACGGTCAAAGCCGCCATCACGCTCCGGAGAGATGCGGACCTCGATCAGCGCCGTCACGCGGCGGTCCCCCGCCTTCAGACGGTCCACCACGGCGCTATACCCCAGAATCGTGCCATCCGCCTCCGCTGCGGCAATGCGGGCGACGACTTCGGATTCGGCGAGGCCCAGTGCGAGAGCGATCTCTTTAGGGCTGCGGTTGGAGTTATTGCGGAGCAGTTCGATGAGCGGGTCCATATTAGGGGGTGCGACTGTAACGCGAGTCCCCGATTTGAACAGCGGAAAGCAGAATCAACATTGAACATTCAACCCGGCCATGGAACATCCGGGCATGCGCGCCACCGCCATCCAGATCATCGAAAAACTCACGCAAGCCGGTCACAAGGCCCTTCTGGCAGGCGGCTGCGTGCGGGACATGATGCTGGGGCGCGAGGCTAAAGATTTCGACGTGGCTACCAGCGCCACGCCCGAGCAGGTCGTGAAACTCTTCCCCGGCGCACAGACAGTGGGCGCGCACTTTGGCGTCGTCATCGTGCGCCTGAACCATGTACACGTCGAAGTTGCCACCTTTCGCAGCGACGGCAGCTACAGCGATGGCCGTCGCCCGGACAGCGTGACCTACTCCACCCCGGAACTCGACGCTCAGCGCCGCGACTTCACCATCAACGGCCTGTTCTTCGACCCGCTCACGGAGCAGGTGATCGACTACGTGGACGGCCAGGTGGATTTGCGCATGGGCCTGTTGCGCGCCATCGGCGTGGCCAAAGACCGCTTTGAAGAAGACCACCTCCGCATGCTGCGCGCTGTTCGCTTCGCCACCGTGCTCGGCTTCGACATCGAGCACGCCACCTGGGAATCCATCTGCGGCCTCGCCCCCAAAATCAAGAGCGTCAGTATCGAGCGCATTCGAGAAGAGTTCGTGAAAACGATGCTCCACCCCAACCGCGTGCGCGGCTTCGACCTCCTCGTGAACAGCGGACTCATGGAGCAGTTCCTGCCAGAGATACTCGTGCTGCAAGGCTGCGAGCAGCCGCCGCAATTCCATCCCGAAGGCGATGTCTTCATCCACACCCGCCTCATGCTCAGCCTGCTGCCCGCCGAAGTCTCGCTGCCGCTGGTCATGAGCGTGCTGCTGCATGACATCTCCAAACCGGCCACGCAAACACGTGACGCCGACACAGGCCGCATTCGCTTCAACGGTCACGACAAACTCGGCGCCGAAAAGACCGGCGAGATCATGCGCCGCATGAAGTTTTCCAATGAGGTCATCGAGCCCACCGTCATCGCCGTCGAGAATCATATGGTCTTCAAGGACGTGAAAAAGATGCGTACCGCCAAGCTGCGCCGCTTCATGGCACGCCCTTCCTTCGATGACGAACTCGCCCTGCACCGCGTCGACTGCCTCGGCTCAAATGGCTGGCTGGACAACTACGAATTCCTGCTCGCCAAGCGCCAAGAACTCGCCAACGAGCCAATGCTGCCCCCACGCATCATCACGGGTGCTGATCTCATCGCCCAAGGCTGGCACGCCGGCAAAGCCCTCGGCAAACTGCTCACCACCCTGCAAACCTTGCAGCTCGAAGGCACCCTCAAGACCAAGGAGGAAGCCCTGTCCTGGGTAGCCCAGCACGCGCCGGTTCCAGATGTGTTTGATGCGGTTGAGGAGTAGTTCAGAAGTACGATGGACACTCCTGTCCGTCGATCAGCGGCACCTCCAGCTTCCCTGTTTACGACTCAGCCCAAACTGGAACTCCTGCGGCCAATCCGCTACTGCTGCATGATATGCTTTCTATTAAGACTCGCATAAAAAGACAGGTGTATCCATCACACACCCCAGTCTCAGCGCGCACCTCACCGTCAATTACTTCGCCTTCTTCTGCTTCTCCCACTCCGTCAGGAACGCCTTCTCACGATCATCCACGTAGGCATGAAAGCCCTGTGGATCAATGAACGGATTCACCCCGCCCTGCCCGATCAACGCATGCTTCACCTCCATCCCGTAGTAGCTAGCATGTGCCCCAAGAAACAGGTCCACAGGTAGCGCTTTAAGAACGCGAAAAGTCTTCTCATAATCCGCCGCGATGGACGGGTAGTTCTTGTTGCCTACCAGCACATAGCCAGGATTCACATTCGGACTGCCGATGATGACCGCATTCAGGGACTTGCCGTTGTCCATCACCTGCATTGCCCATGTCGTGCAGCCGGGCGTATGACCCGGTGTAAGATCAGCTACCAGCATGGCGTCTCCGAGCTTGACCTCCTCGCCATCCTTCAATCGACAATCCACTTTAGCAGGCGGGAACTGGGTGTAGTCCCCCTTCCCTACTCGGGGTTTCTTCGCTCCGCCATTTTCGACCGCGTCGGCGTCCTGCTCCATCACCCAATACTTGGCACCCGTCTGCTTCACGATCTCCGCGCTGCCCGCACAGTGATCCGAATGCGCATGGCTGATGAGCAGGATGCGGATGTCCGTGAATTTGAAACCCAGCTTCTCCACGCTGGCACGGATCAGCGGCACGGATTTCTCCAGGCTGCTATTGATGAGCACATGCCCCTGCGGAGTCGTGATCAGGTAGGAGGCCAGATCACGCGACCCGACATAGTACAGATTCCCTGCGATCCGGTGTGGCGGAAAGGGCTCCGTCCAGCTCGATGTGTCCTGGGCGGAAACCAGGCCGCAGCCCAGAAGGAGCAGGATGGAGAAAAGGATGCGAGAGCGGAGGTGGTCAGTCATGGCTGGCAGGGGTTCCGAGAATCCTCATGCGTTGCTCGTTGTTCAGCTTTCGCATCGAAGCAACCTCTTGATGAAACGCTTCCAGATCGCCCCCATTTTTCTTCAGCAGTCGTTCGAAACCAGGCACCATCGTATAGTAAGTGGCGATGGTGTTGATGCGTGCATTGTTCCATGACTTCGGCGCATGGTGAATGTGAAATTTCACCTGCGGGCTGATGTCCTGCGCCTGCTTGAGCATGCCTTCAAAGACATGCTGCTTGGCCAGCCGCACCGCTTCCACACTTGGATATGTCCCAGCATAGGCATCTTTCAACTTTTTGCGTGTGTCCAGCATCAGGCGGATGACCTGGCGCCCCTTCTTCAAATTGGCTTCATACTCCCGCAGGCCACGCAGATTGTTCTTCGAGCGCAGCCAGCGGCGCACCCCGTCTTCGGCGTTCGCGGTGGCAAAGGCTTCGTTGAAATCGGTATCGCCGGGGACGAACACTTTTGCGTGCGTCAGCTCATGGAAGATGAGTTCGGCCAGTTCGGCATCACTGCGGTGAAGGAAAGTGTTCAGCACCGGATCCGCCAGATAGCCCAGGGTCGAGTAGGCCTCCACGCCGCCCATGAACACATCATACCCCTTCTTTTTGAGCTGTTCAGCCTCCAGCCTGGCATCCTTCTCAGCAAAAAAGCCGCGATACTTCAGGCTGCCGACCAACGGATACCACCACGTCTTGCCTTCGATGGAGAATTCCGGTGCGGCATAAACGACCCAGACCACGTAGGGCCGCTTCAGATCGCAGTACTTGCCAAAGCTTTTCTTCGACAGATGCAGGTCGCTGGTGGCGAAGGTGCGCAGCTCTTCGATCAACTGCAGGCGCTGCTTGACCCGTTCGCCTACGTTGGGGTCTTCCAGCACCTCGGCATTGGGCCGTGATTTGTGCCAGATCTCCGACTGTCCGCCTATGGCCTGCGTGTAAAACTTCATGGTGCTGCACGAGCACAACATGATGAAGGGCAGCAGTGCGAACCAGTTGCGTGTTTTCGTCATCCTGCCAGTGTAGGCGGACACCATCCACCGACAAACAGCAATGTCCTTCATCCACGACGATTTTCTGCTCTCGACCAAGGCCGCTAGCCGCCTTTACCACACCTTTGCCAAGGACGAGCCGATCCTCGACTACCACAATCACCTGCCGCCCAAGGACATTGCGCAAAACCGCCAGTTCAAAAACCTATTCGAAATCTGGCTCGAAGGCGACCACTACAAATGGCGTGCCATGCGCTGCAACGGCGTGCCCGAGGAGTTCATCACCGGCAAGGCCAACCCGCGCGACAAATTCCTCGCCTGGGCCAAGACCGTGCCTCACACGCTGCGCAACCCGCTCTATCACTGGACGCACCTTGAACTGAAGCGCTACTTCGGCATCGACACCCTGCTCGATGAAAAGACAGCCCCCGCCATCTGGGAGCAGACAGAAGCCGCCCTGGCCACACCGGAGATGAGCACCCGTGGCATTCTGCGCACGCAAAAAGTGAAAGCGCTCTGCACCACGGACGATCCCATCGACGACCTTGCCCATCATCAAAAATGCGCCGCTGACGGCTTTGAAGTCGGCGTCTATCCCACCTTCCGCCCGGACAAGTCCCTCGCCGTTCACCAGCCCGAAGCCTGGAACGCCTGGTGTGACAAACTCAGCGCCGCCAGCGGCATCGAAGTGAAAAGCTATGCCGCATTGCTGGATGCGCTCAAACAACGCCATGACTTCTTCCACAGCTTCGGCGGGCGCTTGAGCGACCACGGCCTGAACTACTGCCATGCCAACTTCGTCAGCGATGCCGAGGCCGACCGCATTTTCCAGAAAGCCCGCAGCGGCACCGCCGCCAGTGCGCAGGAGCAGGATCAGTTCGCCAGCAACATCATGCTCCATATCGGACGCCTCAATGCCGCCCACGGCTGGACCATGCAGCTCCACCTGGGCCCTGTGCGCAACAACAACAGCCGCCTCGCTCGTGAGATCGGCGCAGACGTCGGCTGTGACAGCATCGGTGACTGGCCGCAGGCGGAGACGCTCTCCCGCTTCCTCGACCGCCTCGACACCGAGAACGCCCTGCCCAAGACCGTGCTCTACAACGTCAACCCAAATGCCAACTACGTTTTCGGCACCATGGCCGGTAATTTCGCCGACGGCACCACCCCCGGAAAAGTCCAGTTCGGCTCCGCCTGGTGGTTCGTCGATCAGAAGGAAGGCATGGAATGGCAGATCAATGCCCTCAGCAATCTCGGCCTCCTCAGCCGCTTCATCGGCATGCTCACCGACAGCCGCAGCTTCATGAGCTTCCCCCGCCACAGCGCAGCAGCAGCAGTGTCAGCACCGCACCGCTGGTCCACAGCAGCCAGCTTTCGGTGACTAGGTAGGAGCAGGCGAGAATGGCTGCCCCAAGGATCATTTTGACGACCGACCCCACCGATTTGCCGTAGAGCAAGGCCGCGAAGCCGATGGCTCCGAAGATCAGGGAACCAAAGAAATCAGAGGCAGAAGGCATGTGTATCGAACGCGGGTTCAATCACCGGCCTTGCGGAGCTTTCTGCCTGCCCTTAGCAGGACTTGGCATGGAAGGAAAACACGTGCAGGAAGGTCCGGGCGATGATCTCCAAATCCAAGTAGAACGACCAGTTCTGGCAGTATTCGATGTCGGAGGTGACGCGGTGCTTGATCTCGCTGGCATCATCCACCGGACCACGATGACCACGCACCTGGGCTAGACCCGTCACGCCGGGCTTTACCGTGTGGCGCATCGCATACTGGCTGCATTCCATGGCAAACAGCACGTCATGCTCCGCCATGTGTGGCCGGGGTCCGACGACGGACATGTCACCCAGCAGCACGTTCAAAAACTGCGGCATTTCATCAATGCTGAGCTTCCTCATCAGTCCGCCGCCGGTGAAGATACGCGCGTCATTGGCACGAGCCTGGACGCTCTCCGTACCATGATTGACCGTCATGGTGCGGAATTTGTAGATCTTGAACATCTGGCCATCTGCCCCCGAACGCGACTGCTTGAAGAAGAGCGGGCCGGGTGAGAACAACCGATGCACGAGCCAGACGCCGGCACACAGGAATGGGAGGACCAGCACCACCACAGGCAGGCTGATGGAAACATCGAGCAACCGCTTCAGGAAACGGTGCGCAGGGCTGACCAGCGGATGCTTGTGCAGGCTGATGAGCTTCATGTGCGAGTATTCGGTGAGCTGCACCGAGCCCATGTCTCCAACGATCGGCTGTAGATCCACGGCCAGATGCGTCCCATGCGATTCCGCAATCACCCTGATTCTCTCGGTGCGTGCTGCGTCCGTAGGAAGACGCCAGATGAGCAGATTCGGGCGGCCACGTGTCAGGGCCTCTTCGAGCTGATGCTCCAAGAACGCATCGTGGCCAGCTTCCGGTTCCACGGCTAGCACCTCACAGAGATTGATGCCGAGCATGGTCTTGTTGGAAAACCATTGTCTTGTCGCAGACTCTCCGCCCTCGTTACAAACGGCCAGAATGCGCAGCCGTGGCTGAAACCTGGCACCCAAAATCTGGAGAGCCTTCATGAACAGGATTTTTCCGAACAGGAGGCATGGCCCAAGCATGACCAGGAACAGCAGCAGAAGTTTGCGGGACACAGCGTAGTTCCGCCACAAGCCCAGATAAATGAACAGAGTGAGAGCGAGGAACAAAACCTGGGCGGCGGAGATGCGCAGAGTGCGCCCGTTCAGCAGCTGAAACATGTAATGCCCTTCACGCGACCAGATGAGGGTGTGCAGCAGCAGGCCGATGATGCCCAAGGCCAGCAGGACACCTTCTTTCGACGGCGGTGACCAGGCCAAGTGAAGCATGTGAGGATTCACCAACTGGGATAAGACGAACGCTACAAAGTAGGCGCTGGCTATGGAGATTGCATCCACCAGCACGAAAAATGGTGTCCATCCACGAACTCTTTGGCTTAGGGCGTCTTGCATGGAGGAAAACTCCACCGCGTCAGCCATAAATTCCAGAATCCGAGGACTTACATTCAAGTCAGCAATGCTTTAGGGCACTCTCAGACAAGTGGAAGTCATCCTGCTGACTGCCAGGCCACCGGTTCACGCTGCTTATTCATAGAACGCCTCGATACAATGCGAGCGGAAGAGCTGGTCATCGCCAGCACCATACCCAGCACGACGGCAAAGAGGTGCCGAATGGCATCAATCTGCAATGGGAAATCCACCAGGGCATGCACCAGCACGGCGACAAGCGCCACAGAGCAGCAAATCTGCCCTGTCCTGCGCTGAAAAGACATCGGTGCCCGGTGGTGGCTGGAGAAAATCTGGCGGAGAGTTCCCAGCAGGCGTTTCCCGGGCAGCATGAGCAGCAGGATAAAGAAGCACACGCCTGGCCAGCCCCATTCGGCGAAAAATTCCGTGTAATCATTGTGGGCATGACGCCAGCGCCCATCCCGCAGCGCCGGATCCAGCATGGAATAATGCACCGCCACCCATTCAAAGGTGCCGGGCCCCGTGCCTGTCCAGCCATGATCCCAGCCGATCTGCAGCGCCATCATGGCCGCATGCCGTCTGGCAGGATCATCAAAATGACGTGTCGCAAAAATGTTCCAGCGCGCCACGCCATCTCCAGCACCACTCAGCCACGCCCCCGCCGCCAGCAGTCCCAACCCGATGCATATTAGCAACAACAGACGCCACATGCCGATAGGCAGCGCTGACCAATCCGGCTTCCAAACGTAAAGACCCGCCCCCACCAGCAGCAGCAGTTCCATGGCCAGCAGGAGATGGCCCATCTTCGAAACATTCGCGAAGACCGCAATGATCTGCACCATGACCGCCACCACCAGCAGCGACAGCATGATCTGCTGGCGGAAAGTTCGCGGCTCCTGGTAGAGCAGCAGCAGGCACAGCCAGACGCCCAGAGGCCATGACAGGTTTAAAAAAGCCGCTGTGTTGCCATGATACCAGAACAGGCCAAAAACGAAGCCCGGAACATGTTTTACCTCCCACAGTGACATGAGCTCTGTGGATGAATGCAGACAGAGCCCCGCCACGGCTGTGATGAAACCTGCCACCGTCACCGCCAGTGCCAGGACCTTCCGCCCCGTTTTCTCAGAAGCAAAATCCACCGTCACCAGCAGCAGCAGCAGCGCACTTGAAATGGAAATCATCGCTTCCACGGAGGTGGCCTGATCGATTGTCCCGAACGCAACCCAGGGACTTTGATCCAGCTCGAAAATCGTACCAGTGAGCCGTTCCACCACCGCACTGGGGAAACAAGTGACCAGCCAGCCATACCCACTGATCAGCGCAGCCAGCCACCAGACCGCCTTTTCATGAGGCAGCGGGGATCTCCATTCAAACATCCTCGCCAGCAGCCAGCAGACA
>NCCR01000372.1 GCA_002279765.1 Verrucomicrobia bacterium 12-59-8
CTGACACTGACCTTCAGGCCGACAACCTTCGCCGTGCGGCGATCGACAAGT
The DNA here is from genome assembly GCA_002279765.1 of Verrucomicrobia bacterium 12-59-8. Next base: position 52 of record NCCR01000372.1, read on the forward strand.
CGGTGAGGGGCCCTGTGCTCTTCCTTTTCACCAACGGAGCCTTCTGGCTCATGCTTTCCACGCTGCTCGGCGTACTCGCCGCGATCAAGCTGGTGGAGCCTGAGTTCCTCGGAGACTCCCAGTTCTTCACCTACGGACGCCTGCAGCCTGCGCACATCAATGCGCTGGTCTATGGCTGGGGAGTCCAGGCCGCGCTCGGCGTGATGCTGTGGATCATGGCGCGCCGTTCCGGCCAGGAACTGAAGGGTGGCAAAAGCCTCCTCATCACCGCTGGCGTGTTTTGGAACATCACCATCACCTTCGGTATTCTCGCCGTTCTCATGGGCAAGAGCACCTCGATCGAGTGGCTGGAGATGCCGAAGTTTGTCTGGCCGGTGCTGCTGGCCTGCTTCCTCTGCTACGCCTGGCCGATCGCCCGCATGTTTGGCCGCGCTGTGCGTCCTGAAGGTTTCATGGTCAGCACGTGGTACATCCTCGGCGCCTGCTTCTGGTTCCCGTGGATCTTCATCACCGCCAACGTGGCGCTGCACTGCCTGCCGGGCCTGGGTGCCATCGGTGCCGGCATTGACGCCTGGTATATCCACGGTGTGATCCTGCTGTTCTTCGTCCCCGTCGGTGTCGGCGCGGCTTATTACTTCATTCCCAAGATCACCGGACAGCCCATCGCCTCGGCGCAGCTCGCTTCCGCCGGATTCTGGACCCTCGCCATCCTCGGTGGCTGGACGGGAATGCAGAAATACATGGGCGGCCCGCTGCCAGCCTGGATGTCTTCCGTCGGTGCCTGCGCCGGTGTGCTGCTGCTCATCCCGGTGGGTCTCGTCGGTCTCAATCATCACCTCACCACGCTCGGCAAGCACAGCGCTGTCGCCGCCAGCCCCACCCTTCGGTTCATCTTCTTCGGAGCGATGTTCTATCCGGTGTCCGGCCTGGTGCTCGCCCTGAATTCGGCCTTCTGGACCGGTGCGAACCTGCAGTTTACCCAGTCCTGGTATGCCTTCCAGGTGGTCGGCGTGTACGGCTTCTTCAGCATGTGCGTGTTCGGTGCCGTTTACTACATCGTGCCACGTCTCACCGGTTGTGAATGGCTCAGCGTCCGGCTGATCCGCAATCACTTCTGGTTCTCCGTGTATGGTGTCGGCACCATCGTCATCATGAGCCTCGTGGCCGGCTGGCAGCAGGGCGTGGATCTGAACGAGCCCGAGCATTGGGACCAGACCTTCATGAATCACGTCGTCAATTCCCGCCCCTACGTCGTCTCACGTGCGGTGGCCTGGGCGCTCATCAGCTTCTCGAACTTCATGTTCCTTCTTCACCTCCTGCTCATGGTCGCAGGCCTGGGTCGCCGCAGTTCGGCACCTACGCTGCTTGAACACGCCCATGACGATCACGCTCTTCCCCACGAAGCCCACGCATGACGAACTTCCGCACATTTATTCGGCTGCCTTGGCTGTGCCTCATCGTCCTTCCGGCGATGAAGTACCAGCAGCTCACTCCTGTCGCTTATGACAAGGACAAGGACGGCGTCGAAGGCTTCTTCCCGCCTGCCCCCATCAACGGCCAGGGCCAGCTCGTTTACATCCGCGAAGGCTGCAATCAATGCCACACGCAGATGATTCGTCCGGTTCAGCTCGGCCTTGATGGCTGGTACAAAGGCTGGGGCCAGGATCAGGAAGCCCGCCCTGCGGTGCCTGCGCGCCCCAATGTGCTGCGTGACTACCTTGGTGAAAAGTACGCCCTGCTCGGCATTCAGCGTGTCGGCCCGGACCTCGCCAACTATGGCTGGCGCGCCCCTTCGGCTGCGGCACTGCATCTCCATCTCTACGCACCCCGCGCGGTGCATGACTGGAGCACGATGCCTGCCTACAAGCACCTCTACAAGCTGCAGAAAATCCAAGGCCCTGCTTCGGAGCGCGCTGTGAAGCTGCCAAAGAAATACGCCGTGGAAGCCGGTTATGAAGTCGTCCCGACGCCTGAAGCCGACCGCCTCGTCGAATACCTCCTCTCTCTGAAAAAGGATTATCCCGTTCCCGGACAGAGCGCAGCCGTTGCTGCCGCTCCTGCCAAAAAGTAGCCCCTCTCGCGACCCGCACGCCCCATGAGCGCACCCGCCCATCCAGACAGCACCGATCTTGACCGCCTTCACTCCGCCGTGAAGCGCGAGAAAGTCGATCTCGCTCCCGAAAGCCAGCCCGCACCCTTGTGGGCGATGTTCTTGCTCATGTTCGTCGCCATCGTGGCCGGCGGCCAGCTTGGCCCGATGACCGGTGGCTGGAGCTTCAATGTCAGCAATCCCTTTGCCACAGGCAGTGGCGGTGACCCGCGCCCAGGTGGCGCAGGTGCAGGCGATGCTCTTGACCCCTTTGCACTGGCCATGAAAAAAGGCGGCAGCGGTTATGCCGTTTGCGGCGGCTGCCATCAGGGCAACGGCGGTGGTCTTCCCGGCCAGTTCCCGCCTCTGGCCAAGTCTGAGTATGTGACCGGTGGCACGGAGCGTCTGATCCGCATCGTTCAGCACGGCCTCACCGGCCCTGTCACGGTCAACGGCCAGGGCTTCAACACCCCCGGTGGCATGCAGCCTTTCGGTGCGACCATGTCCTCCCAAGACCTCGCCAACGTGCTGACTTTCGTGCGTAATTCCTGGGGCAATGAAGGCACCATGATCACCAAGGAAATGGTGCAGAAAGTGCGTGATGAAGAAAAGCGTGCCGCCCAGTGGACCGTCGCTGAACTGGAACCTTTCGCCAAGAAAGACGTTCCCGGCCCCATCCCTGCTGGTCCAGGTGCGACCGCAGCCCCAGCCGCCGCCGCTGCTCCTGCCGCCAAGTAATTTTAACCACAATGACCCGTGTGAAGCAAACCGTCTCCCGCCAGGCACCTTGGGCTGCCTTCGGAGCCGTTATGCTGATCGCCAACGTGAGCTGCGGCAAGATGCCTGAGGCCGCTGCCGAGGTGAAGCTTTCGCCCGCGGTCGAGATCGCTGAAACGCCGAGCATCACGGGCAAAGTAACCCTCAAAGGTGCGGATGCGGCGAAGCTGAAGAAGGTCGTCGATGTCGGTGGCAATCCGTTCTGCACCGGCCATGGCGACATCATTGATCCCACCTGGCGGGTCGGCGCCGACGGCGCTCTCGCTGATGCCGTGATCACCGTGAAAGGCAGCCAGCGTGCCAGCAATGTTTCCAGCGCCCCGATGATGGATCAAACGCAGTGCGCATTTGTGCCGCACACACTGGCGATCCAGGCAGGCCAGAATGTCCGTTTTCACAACAGCGACCTCACGTTTCACAACATCCGTGTGGCCCGCTACGAAGCCCAGGGCAAAGCAGCCAACATCGACAATTTCGGGCAGCCCTCCAAGGGCGACGAAAATGTGAAGGCATTCAATGCACCGGGCATCTACCGCCTTGAATGCGACGTACACCGTTGGATGAACGCCTGGGTGTTTGTGCATGATGGCGCACACGCCGCAGTTTCTGCCGCAGACGGTCATTTCTCCATCTCCCGTGCCCTCGCTGATGGCGACTATGTCGTCGAAGCCTGGCACCCGCAATTTTCGCACAGCATCACCCAAACCGTCACGGTCCGTGGCGGCAAGGCGAACGTTGATTTCAACTTTGACTTCGCGAACGCCCACCCCCTTTGACCCCTTCTGACCCCCAGCCTATGAGCGCCGCAGCCACCACTCACGATCACGCCCACGATCATTCGCATGACGACCATGCGCACGGGCACCACGAACAAAGCTTCATCTGGAAGTACCTCTTCTCCAGCGATCACAAGACCATCGGTATTCAGTACGGCATCACCGGCCTGCTGTTCCTGCTGTTCGGCTTCTTTCTCATGCTGCTCATGCGCTGGAGCATCGCCTATCCGGGCGTGCCAGTGCCGGCGCTCGATCTGATCCGTTCCATTCCTGGAATCAGCGGTCTCTTTGACAGCATGTTCGGCCGCTGGCTGAACGCGGACGGTTCCCTGAACGGTGAGCTCTACAACATGCTCGGCGCCATGCACGGCACCATCATGGTGTTCTTCGGCATCGTGCCCCTGGGTTTCGCCGCCTTTGGCAATTTCGTCATGCCGCTCCAGATCGGCACCATCGACATGGCCTTCCCGCGCCTGAACATGGCCAGCTACTGGCTCTTCTTCATCAGTTGCGTGCTGATGATGACCAGCTTCTTCGTCGGCACCGGCCCGGTGCAGACCGGCTGGACGATGTACTCGCCGCTCGCCTCCACCGCGAACATTGGTGTGACGAGTGTCTGGGGCCACGGCCATACCTGGTGGCTCACCGCGATGGTGTTCAACATCTCCGCCTCCCTCCTCGGCTCGGTCAATTTCATCGCCACCCTCATCAATCTTCGCACCAAGGGCATGTCCTGGATGAAGATGCCCTTCTTCTGCTGGGCGATGTTTGTGATCGGCTTCCTGCTCCTGCTGGCCTTCCCTCCGCTCGAAGTGGCCTCCATCTTGCAGCTCTCCGACCGTGTGTTCGGTTCCTCGCCTTCGCCATTCTGACCGAAGTCATTCCCTGCAATGCCCGCCGTCCGCTGTGAGGATACAAGTCCATGGTGTACTCCGTGCTCACGCTCGGCTTCCTCAGCTTCCTGGTCTGGGCGCATCACATGTACCTGACCGGCATGGGCACCATGATGTCCACCTACTTCCAGATCACCACGGTGCTCATCTCGGTGCCCTCGGTGGTGCTGCTCACCTGCTTGATGGTATCGCTCTGGGGCGGCTCCATCCGCTTCAACACGCAGATGCTCTTTGCCTCCGCCTTCCTGCCCATGTTCGGCATCGGGGGTCTCACGGGTCTGCCGCTGGCCTTCTCCTTCATCGATCTTGCGCTGCATGACACCTACTACGTGATCGGCCACTTCCATTACGTTGTCGCCCCAGGGACGATCTTCGCTCTCTTCGCCGGTATCTATCACTGGTTCCCGAAAGTCACCGGTCGTTTCATGAACGACAAGCTCGGCAAGCTGCACTTCTGGCCTTCGCTCCTCGGCATGAATCTCGTTTTTGCCCCGATGTTCGTCCAGGGCTTGGCCGGCTTCCATCGCCGCTGGTATGATGGCGGCAAGTACTTCGAGAACACCAGCGGCATGACGCATTGGACGACGACGCTGACGCACAAGGTCGGCGCCTTCTTCGGCCTCGACATCCCGGACAACATGCTGTCCCTCAACATCGTCATGTCCGTCGGCGCCTTCATCCTCGCGCTGGGCCAGGTGCCCTTCATCATCAACTTTTGGTACAGCATCAAAGGCGGCAAAAAAGTCACCAGCGACAATCCCTGGGACGCCACCACCCTCGACTGGGCCACACCGACGCCGCCTCCGCATGGCAACTTCCTGTTTGACCCGGTCGCCCATCGTGGCCCCTATGAGTACAGCGTTCCCGGTCACGGCAGCGACTTCTACCCACAGTGGGAATCCGAACCCGGCAAACCCGATCTCAAAGCCGTCGCTGAACACGCACCGGCGCACCACTAAAACGCGAACTACGAACCGCGCACCGCGACTACTTCAATGGACATCCCTTACACAGTTCACGCCCGTCCAGACACCGGTCTCTACAATGCCAAGATCGGCATCTGGCTCTTCCTGGCCTCGGAAGTCATGCTCTTCGGCGGCTTGTTCTCCGCCTATATCTTCCTTCGCGTCGGAGCCGACTATCCATGGCCGGTGCATGATCTGGATGTGACGCTCGGCTTCATCAACACCGTCGTCCTCATCGCCTCCTCCGTGACGGTGCTCATGGCCCTGGCCATGCTGAAGCTGCGCAAGTTTGGCTGGTACAAAATCAACATGGCTCTCACCGTGCTTTGCGCAGGGGTCTTCATGTTCAACAAGACTCTCGAGTACAAGGCCAAGTTTGCCCACTACGCCGTGAAGCTCACGGACGGCACCCTGCTCACCGGCCATCTTCCCCATGGCTATCAGGTGAAGTTTGACGGTGTGACTGAGCTTGCCCTTTCCGTGCCGCTGAAACACAGCGCGGTGACGGCTGATCCTTTCGACTACGTCCTCCCGTTCATCGAAGGCACCGCTCCGAAGTTCAAAACCGAAGACGGTTCGGAAATCACTCTGGATAAAGCTTCCTTCGCCGACCTCAGCGCCAAGGCAGTCGCCAAAGCGAAAGCGGACGGCAAAGGCGCCGCCTCCATCAAGCTGGTGGCCGCCGCACCGTTCAAGCTCGCTGCCAAGCCTTCTGAGATTTTCGGCTACACCGAAAACACCATCACCTTCCGTGACGGCACCACCGCCACCGGCAAGCTGACCGACGACAAGATGACCCTCGAAGTCGATGGCGTCGATGCACGCGGTGTGGCCCAGTCGGAGAAGTCCCTCGCCTTTGATCACCGCTACCTCGGTGCAGCCTGGCAGAAGGCCTTTGTTGAAAACCGCGACCATCACGTCACCAAATTCGAGAAAGACTACCCGACACGCGACAAGTCCCGCTCCGCCACGCTGCAGAAAGAGTCTCTCTTCTTCAAGCTCAACTCCGCCACGCCCCCTGCTGCAGGTGCCGCCCATGGCGATGCTCACGGCGCTGAAGCCCACGCTCCTGCCGAAGGCCATGGTGATTCCCACGCGCACCATCCCACGGTGGTTATCGAAAAGAAGGACATCACCTTCTTCTCCAACTTCACACCGAAGCTCAACACCTACTACGCCATCTACTTCACGCTCACGGGTCTGCACGGCCTGCACGTGGTCGCCGGTGCCGGCGTGCTGCTCTACTTCCTGGTGTTTGACGGCAAGCGTATGCGTCAGGACCCCGAGCATCTCGCGAATCGAGTCGAAGTTGGCGGCCTGTTCTGGCACTTCGTCGATCTCGTTTGGATCTTCCTCTTCCCTCTCCTTTACCTTCTCTAATCCCGCAACTTCTTAACCGTCATGGCTGACAACGTCGAAGCAATCCAAAAATCGATCAAGTGGTACTTCATCATTGGAGGAATCCTGATCGTCCTGAGCGGTGCCACCGTGGGACTCTCTTATGTTGAGCTCCCCACTCACAGCCTGAACATCCTCGTCGGTATGATTCTGGCGACGATCAAGGCCTCGCTGGTGGCGTTGATCTTCATGCATCTCAACCATGAGCGCAGCCTGATCTACAAGATCCTCGCCTTCACCGTGGCCTTCGCGATCGTTCTTTTCACGCTCTTCATCCTCTCCCACGAAGATCCGCTCCAGTTCCCTGGCTTCTACGCCCCTGTCGAGCAAGAGCAGTAGGCCTCCACGCACCGCCGCCATGTCCCTCAAGCACTTCCACATCGTCTTCCTCGTCTTCGCCATTTTGTGCGATGCCGGGTTCTGGCTGTGGATGCATTTCATGCCTGAAGAGGCTGCTGCTGCGGGAGCCTTGGGCCTCAAAAACTACGCCGGTCTGCTCTGCGTCGCCTTGCTGATCTA
>NCCR01000373.1:0-3195 GCA_002279765.1 Verrucomicrobia bacterium 12-59-8
ATGAGGCAATGGAGGAGAAGCCGCCGATTACGAAGGAGCGGATGGACGCACTGGTGGGTGAGGCGGAGCATTTGCTCCTGGGCTCGGAGGAGCCGGGGAGTTTTGCGGTGCGTTATGCGAAGGCGCGGGAGAGTGAGGCGGCGGTGGGGGCAGCGCATGCCGAGATCTTCAAGAGTTTAAAGTTGGGATAGTCCGGCTTCGTCGGGGCGGTAGCTGAGAGGAGCTCGGACACTTTGTCCGCCTCCTTTATCCACACGGCTTTGGCGCCATTTGATGAAGCGGGCAGGAGCAGGGTGCGGGGGACGAGCGAAAGAAACGGCACGCGATGCTCTTCATACGGCAAAAACCCCGGTTCGTGCCTTAAACACGAAACCGGGGTAATGAGAAACTCTGCTGTGGCAGGCGACGACTACGCGCTGCGCTTCAAGTAATACTGCTGATACACGTTTTCGTTCAGCTTCAGCTTGGCACGCAGGCTGTCCAGAGCGGTGGCTTCACCGGAGAACTGGATGTTGATGAAGTGACCGCCTTCGACGTGGCGTGGGTTGAAGGGGAACTTGCGTTTGCCCATGTTGTCGATCTGCTCAAGCTTCAGGCCGGACTTCTCCATGTCTTTGCTGATGATGCTGACCAGGGAGTCAACGGTTTCTTCTTTGCCTTTGGTGTCGAGCACGATGAGTGCCTCGTATTTGCGGTTCATAGGTGTGTATTTTTCGGGGGTTAAGATTCGGTTTGTCGGTTGAAGACATTTGCTCTTCGGCGCGAAATTTTCCCAGCACGTGGCCCACCATCCGTTCACCGGCAGGCCGGCCATTCGCCGGAGAAATGCCGACTTTCAGGCGTGGAAACTCGTCCGAGCCGAGAGATGAGATGATGGAACGGATGCCATTGTGGCCACCGGCCGATCCGCTGCTGCGGAAACGCAGGCGTCCGAGCGGCAGATCCACATCGTCGTAAACCACCAGTGTTTGCGCCGGTGAGGCTTTGTAGAAATGCCCCACCGCCTGCACAGACCGCCCGCTCTCGTTCATAAACGTCAGCGGCTTGAGCAGATACCCGCCGGTGAATTTCGCCACCAAGCCGGTCCACCGCTTTTCCTCGCGGAAAGCGGCTCCCATGCGTTGGCGATTTCGTCCAGCACCATAAATCCGATGTTGTGGCGTGTGTCTCGGTAGGTTTCGCCGGGATTGCCGAGGCCGACAATGAGGCGCGGCGCATTCACGCCGCTGCTCGTTGTTTCCGCGCCGGAAGCCACATCGTGGAAAAGGTGCGGGGATTACTTCTTGGCGGCTGGCTTTGCAGCAGCGGCGCCGGCGGCAGGCTTGGCACCAGCGGCGGCGGCAGGAGCAGCAGCACCGGCGGCAGGCTTGGCACCAGCAGCAGGAGCGGCGGCGGTAGGCTCGGGCTCGACTTCCACTTTCGGCTCTTCGCACATGACGATGACCACATCACCACCGAGGCGGCAGAAGACACCTTCTGGGAAGTTGATTTCGCGGACGTGAATGCCCTGGCCCACTTCGAGGCTGGTGACGTCGATCTGAATGCTTTCTGGCAGATCCTTTGGCAGGCAGTGCACTTCGATTTCGTGATGGATGGCTTCCACCATGCCGCCTTGCTTCTGGCCTTTGGCTTCACCCACGGTGACCACCGGCACATTGGCGTGAATTTCTTCGTCGGCTGCCACTGCGTGGAAATCGATGTGAAGAATGCCGCCGCGGAGGTAGTCGTGCTGCACTTCCTGCACTAGGGCGAGCTGGTCATCACCACCGATCTTCAGGGAGACGAGGATGTTGTCCGAGGCGCTGCCTTCAAGGAGCTTCGAGAAGGTTTTGCCGTGCACCTGGATGCTGGAAGCCTTCACTTTGCGACCATAAAGGGCGGCTGGAATGGTGCCTGACTTGCGCATGCGTTTGACGGCGCCGGTACCGGATTGGGTGCGGACTTCTGCCTGGAGATCGAGAATTTTAGCCATGGTCGGGATTCCTCAAAGGAGGAGGTTTAGTTTTGGAAAAAGGGCGCGGAGAATACACGCCTACCCCCTCGTGTCAAACAGGGATGTCACAGACTCGTTCCCGTGAATGCGCGCAATGGCCTGCGCCAGCAGCGGGGCGATGTCCAATGCGGTCACTTTCCCCCCCGTTGCCTGCGGCGTGGAATTCGTGGAAAGCAGCTCCACAATCGGCGATTTGGCGATGCGGTCCCGCCCCTTTTCACCCAGCACAGCGTGCGAGACGCCGGCATAAATCTTTTTCGCCCCGTGTTTCAGCAGCAAATCCGCCGCGGCGGTCAGCGTCCCGGCGGTTTCGGTCAGGTCATCCACCAGCAAAACATTTTTTCCGGCCACGTCACCGATCACGCTGTGCGCCTCCACTTCTTCAGCACTGACGCGGTTTTTGGCCACGATCGCCATCGGCGCGCCCAGCGCCTTCGCAAACGCATGCGTCATTTTGATCCCACCCACGTCGGGAGACACCACCAGCCCTGGATCTGTCCGGCATGCAGATCGACCGTGAGCACGCGGTTCACCCCGGCCGCCACCAGCAGGTTCGCCACCAGCTTCGCCGTGATCGGCACCCGCGGGCGGTCTTTGCGGTCCTGCCGCGCATAGCCAAAGAACGGCAGCACCGCTGTGATGCGGTTGGCGCTCGCACGCCGCACCGCATCCACCATGATCAGCAGTTCCATCAGGTTCTGATTCGTCGGCGGGCAGGTCGGCTGCACAATGAAGACATCACCTCCGCGGATGTTCTCGTGGATCTGCACGAAAGTCTCTCCGTCCGGGAAAGTGGTCAGCTCAGCCGCGCACAGGGCCATGTTCAGGTTTTTGGCGATCGACTGCGCCAGCGTCGGGTGGGCGGACCCGCTTAATATCTTCAGACTTTCATTCATGGGGCGCGGAGTTAGGCGAGTCTGTCACAGAAATCAACCCATCGCGTGATTCCACTTCTCGATGCTTGTGCTTCGCGGCAAGTTCTCGTACGACTAGTGGAAATTCTGCTGCTAATTACTGCCATCTTTCCCTAGCCCCTGCCATGAGCGATTCCTCCAACTCCATCCCTCCGCCGAGAACCACCGGCGGCGGCTGGCGCTGGGAACCGCCCACCCCGGCGGAATTGCAGGCAATCATGCCTCAGTACGAAGTGCAGATGCTCGTCGGTCGTGGCGGCATGGGCGCTGTTTACAAAGGCATGCAGC
>NCCR01000373.1:3265-6392 GCA_002279765.1 Verrucomicrobia bacterium 12-59-8
GCTTCAAAAACGAGGCCAGGCTCATGGGCCGCATGAATCACCCTGCCATCGTCAGCGTGTATGACTTCGGCCGCACATCGGACGGCCAGCTCTACTTCGTCATGGAATACGTCGATGGCACCGACGTCCAGCGCATGATCGCCCGCGAAGGCAAGCTGCCTCCAGAGCACGCCCTCGCCATCACCGCCCATCTGTGCGATGCCCTCGGCTACGCGCACAAGCAGGGCGTCGTCCATCGCGACATCAAGCCCTCCAATGTGCTGATCGATCTCGAGGGCCGTGTCAAAGTCGCCGACTTCGGTCTGGCCAAGCTCTCGGACAAAAACCTCAACTCCGGCCTCACCCAGACCGGCATGGCCATGGGCACACCCGACTACGTGGCGCCTGAAACGCTCACCTTCGGCTCGGATGTCGATGGCCGCGCGGACATCTATGCCGTCGGCGTCATGCTCTATCAGATGCTCACCGGCGACATCCCGCGCGGCATGTTCAAAATGCCGTCGCAGAAATTTCGCAGCATCGATCCGCGCTTCGACGCCATCGTGCGCCGCGCCTTGGAACACGACCGCGAGGAGCGCTATCAAACCAGCCACGAACTGCGCCTCGCTCTCGATGTGATTCTCACCACGCCCCGCGCAGAGCCCGGCCAGGAATCCAGCGCTGTCCTCCCCAAGCAGCAGCCGCACACACCCGGCCGCACTGTGGTGCCTTCCGCACGCAATCCCGGCTCCTCACAGCAGCGCACCCAGCCACGGCATGAGCCGCCGTATCAGCCGCCTCCGCCTCCTCATAAACCCGAGTCCTCTTCGACGATGCCCTACGTCATCGCCGCCCTGCTCATGCTCGGTGGCGGCGGCTGGTTCATCGTCAATCGTCAGCCCCCGGCCGTTCCACCCAATCCCTTTGAAACAGCCGAAAAGGTAACCACCCCGCCTCCCACGGCACCGGCGTCGAAGAGCATCCCGACGCCTCCTCCTAAACCACCTCCAGCCACGACGCCCAAGACCACGCCGCCGACGCCTGTTAAGTCCATCCCGCCCGTGGCCATGGTCCCGACCACGCCTCCACGCCCCGTCGTCACTCCTCCTCCGCCTGCGCCTCCGACCGGCCCTCAGGAGTCCATCGTGTACCGCCTGGCTCAGTTGGAATCACAGTTTCAGACCGCCTTCGAGCGGGATGTGAACGCCGCCTATGCCGACCTGCTCACCACCCTTGGCACGGGTTACTCCGCAGCGCTTGATCGTGAGACGCAAGACGCCGCCAAGGCTGGAAAGCTCGATGAAGCAGTCGCCCTGCGTGAAGAAAAGCAGCGCTTCACCACGCACAAGTTCATGCCGTCCATCGACCCATCGAGCCTGCACAGGTCCGTGGTGACTCTGCGCAATGCCTACCGCTCCGCAGAAAAAAAATACGCGCAGCAAAAGGACGCCAGCTCTCTGCCCCTCTACGACCGCTACATCGAAGTCCTCACGTCCTTGGAAAAAGAAGTCCGCAGCCAGGGCCGCAGTGCCGATGCCACAACGGTCCGCATCAAGCGCGACGATGTCACCGCCCGCCGCAGGCAGCGCGCGGCCAAGGTGCCCGCCGGTGCCTCCACATTCCCGCAAGCCTCACCCGCGGCATCCAAATTCACCCTCTTCGACGGTCAGTCCCTCAACGGCTGGCGCATCACCGGCGATGCCGACTCCTTCACCGTCATCGATGGTGAAATCCGCAGCAACTCTCGACCCGGAAACCTCATCTATGTCGGCACCAGGGGCGTTGCGCCGATGTGGAAAGACTTCACCTTGGAAATCAAAATCAAATGTCAGGATCAGGCCAACTCAGGCATCTGGCTGCACATCCCCGATCCATCCACTATCATCAATCGCAAGGTCAGTGCCTTTGAGGTCAACATCGACGAACGTGGTCAGGGCGATACCGGCGGCATCCTTGCTGCGGTCGAGATGAGTTCAGGCGGGCCGCTCAACAGCCAGTTGGTCCGGCAGAGAGGCGTCCGTTTCGGCTCGGCCAAAACCATTCCTTCGGCGCATCGCTTCAATGAATGGCAGTCCCTCCGCATCAGCGCCAAAGCCGGACTCTACATGGTCTGGATCGATGGTCGTCTGGTCAATGAATGGTCATTTCCGACTGGGTGGTCGCCGCCCTCCGACAAAGGCTACGTGCAAACCTTTCAAGGCACCGTCGGCCTTCAGTCCAGCGTAGGCATCGTTGCTTTCAAGGACATCACCGTCGAGCTGCTCTGAAAAAAGCACGCTCACCATGCCCCTCGCCGCGTAGTTTCTTGTTTCCATCATGCCTTGGCTCCACCTCATCATCGCAGGACTTCTCGAAGTCGCCTGGGCCATCGGCTTGAAACAGACCGACGGCTGGACTCGCCTCTGGCCAAGCCTCATCACTGCGGCGCTCATGATCGCCAGCTTCTTCTTTCTCTCCCTCGCACTGCGCACTCTGCCCCTCGGCACCGCCTACGCCATCTGGACTGGCATCGGCGCCATCGGCACCGCCCTCATCGGCATCTTCATCTTTGATGAACCCCGCACCGCCGCGCGGCTCGTATGCATCTTGCTCATCATCTCCGGCGTCGTCGGCCTCAAACTCGCCTCCTCCACCCCTTCATAATTCATCATTCATCCTTCATCCTTTCTCTGCCAACATTGACAACCCCCCCCCCACCCTCTTCATTCTCCCCATGACCCCCAGCCTATACTCCGACTTTCCCTCCGATTTCCCCACCTCCATTGCGCCGAAGTCCAGCTACATGGTCCCCACCGTCATCGAATCCGAAGGCCGTGGCGAACGCGCCTATGACATCTACTCCCGCCTCCTCAAGGACCGCATCATCTTCCTCGGTGGCGAAGTGAATGACACGATGGCCTCCATCATCATCGCCCAGCTTCTCTTCCTGCAGATGCAGGACCCGAAGAAGGACATCAACATTTACGTCAACAGCCCCGGCGGCAGCGTCACCGCCGGCCTCGCCATCTATGACACCATGCAGTTCCTCACCTGCGACGTCTGCACCTACAGCATCGGCCTCGTCGCCTCCATGGGTGCCGTCCTCCTCGCCGCCGGCACCAAAGGCAAGCGCTACGCCCTGCCAAACTCCGACATCATGATCCATCAG
>NCCR01000104.1 GCA_002279765.1 Verrucomicrobia bacterium 12-59-8
CGGCCTCAAGTACTTCAACGTCTATGGCCCCAACGAAGACCACAAGGCCGACATGCGCAGCCTCGTGCACAAGGCCTGCGGCCAGATCCTCGCCACCGGAAAAGTACAACTCTTCAAATCCCACCGCCCCGACTATAAAGACGGCGAGCAGATGCGCGACTTCCTCTACGTGAAGGACGCCATCCGCATGACCCTCCACCTCGCCGAAACCCCGGCCGCAGGCGGCCTCTTCAACCTCGGCTCAGGAGAATCCCACACCTGGGTCGAACTCGCCACCGCCATCTTCACCGCTCTGGGCAAGGAGCCGAACATCGAGTTCATCGACATGCCCGAGCATCTGCAGTCCAAGTACCAGTACTACACCTGCGCGGATATCACCAAGCTGCGCGGCTCAGGATTTAAGACGGAGATCACGCCGCTGGCTGAAGCCGTGCGGGATTACGTGCAAGGCTACCTCGTGCCGGACAAGCGGCTGGGGGATGAGGAGAGCGCAGACTGAATGCCTCAACGATTCAAGCGCGAACCTGGCACATATAGAAGCGATCAAAGCCTTTTCAATTCCGTAGCTACAGGTCCGTGTGTCGAAACGCCCAAACGGAAGGTGATCATGTCACCCGCTCGTAGCTCCTCATACGCGATACCATTCAGTTCGCGATGATGAAAAAAGAGGTGTTTTATTAGCGGAGGGCTTTTGAGGAACCCAAAACCGCGAGGATTCAATGTGTATACCTGGCCCATCCTTGAGTACTTTTCAACGTAGTTTAGCTTTGACTTTTCTTCGCCTTCATATCGGAACACTCGAAGCAGCTTGTTCAAGCCCACCAAGTAGTCGGGAAACAGGTCCAATCTGTGAAGCTCACGGAGAGCTTTGAAGGTAGGCTCACACTCCTCAATTCGAACCGGAATGATGAACAATTTGTCCTCTGGGTACTCCTCTGCGACTTCAAGTGCACGGCGCAGTTCCTTTTGCACGTGACCGCGCTTTCCGACGGAAAGTTTTGACTGAACTGCTATGAAGTACGCACTACGGCTGATCGCCTTCTCAATCTCTGGCTCCCACGATTGTCCCGGAAGTAAGTCATAGAAGTCCATCCAAGGCTTTGTTCCAGCGTGTTTCAAATCAAGATAAAGCCGTTCGGCTAATAGCCGATCTTCCTTGGCGTAGGAGATAAAAATTAAGTCCGACATCACATGAGTACTGAGTAAGGCCGAGCCCGCTACAGCGCAGGTTAGGCGTTCCCAGGTTCTTGGAGAAGAAGATTGTGATAGGCCACATACTTCAAGTCAACAGGATGCCCAACTGCATGACGTAATGCGGTAAAGATGATCGGCACGACGAGGTAATCGAGTTCCGCGTGATGGTTGGGGCAAAGGCAAAGAATATTACCGATGACATCGGGGCCGTTGTGTGGCGCGCCAAGTGGCTGGATATGGTGCGCCTCAGCGTAACGTGAACCATCCGCCAACTCTATGGTGTGTCCGCAAATCTGGCACCGAAACTCGTGAGCGGTTTTCACACGTCGCGCTAAATCGGTGTCGCGTAAGATCCGGTAAATGGTCGTGGCAATCTTTTCTGGCTGCGGTGGGGGGATGTCGATTGCTTTTTTGGTTGGCGGAGGTGGAGAAGACAAGAACTGCTGCCAAGGGTACGTCAATGACTGCGAAATTTGGTCCGTCCACCACGGAAAGTCATCGTGGCGTTTTTGAAAAAGGTCAAAGTAACCTTGGCCTGGACGCAGGTAGGAGTCACTGTCTGGCAACTGATTGACAATTAGGCCGGTGATTGCTGGATGCCCGTCATGCAGCGTCCACTCGGCCAGGTCTGCAAGGCCCTGAACCTTGAGACTGTCTCCATAGGTTTTCGCGCGCAGAGGAAGACCGAGGGCATCGTGAATCTGCTTGTAGCCAGGGTATGTCTCAGGCCGATTCGGAACAATGCGATGAGTAGCTATGAGACTCAGTATCTCGCGGAGAATGGCTTTGGCGGGTGGTGGAAGCGAGGTCATTGTAGGACGCGTAAGGGACCGCTTAATTATTAATGCTGTGCCGACTGCCCGTGACTCGCGGTCAAAGGCGGCGGGGCAGCCGGAGCCATTCGTTGCAACGCATGGTTCTGCGTCATGGTTGGTGCTCTCTTAAGGCTGTCAAAATATTGTTGAGGTTGCCCCAACTTGGGTTGCCGTTGACTCGGTCAAGCAACTCCAAAAGGATGTTTTTGGTGGCGAAATCCGGCTCGACATACCAAAGGGGATTGCCGCCCTGACTCGGATAACCATCATTCCATCGCACGCCAAGACATCTGTCGGCGTCCTCCTCGTAGCTGCCCCAGATTGCCGAGTTAGTGCCGTCGTCATAAAGGTCGAGGATGCTGCTCCACTTTTGTGGTCTGACTAAGTGTCCTGCTGGCATATTGCTTAATTTGGGCGTTGGTTACGGCACGAGGGTCACTTCTTCTTTCGCTTCTTAGCCGTAGCCGGTGCGAGCTTCGTTTGTTTTGGGAACGCGCCCGCAAGCTGTTTGGGCGTGATGGTCGTTCCGGTGGGAATCCGCAGAATCGTCTCTTCGGTATATTCGCCGTATTTGGTGTGGCCGCGGACGATAATCTCCAAAGGTTCGGATGGCCTATCGCCGCGTTTGATGCCCTCGGAGCGGGCTTTGATGATTGTTGTAATTAGCTCTACAATGCTCTTGGCAAGAGACAGGCCGGCAGTGGCTACAGCCAAATAAACAAGAATCTCGGGGCCGCTCTCGTGCTCCTCGATCTGGTAATGAACATCAGACAAGTCAGCATCTGCTACGTAGCCGTCGATGAGGCTGTAGGCCTCGGGAGAATGCTCTCGATGAAAACAGCCGCCTGCCACTCGGACTTTTATTGAGACTGGCGCAAAGCCACCAAGGTTCTTGGTGTCGAACTGCGCCATGCGTGTCCGAAATTCTGTTTTCCAGTTGGTGTTCATTGGAGATCTGCGGGAGCAGCAGCTAACGACTCCAAGTCTCAGCCACCGTGCCGGACGACGCAACATGAACTTCTTCCTAAGCACATGTGGCAGTCAACTGGGGTGTACTACCCAATGGTGCCCACTTGCTATACGTGCCATTCGCCCGTCAGTGAGTCACTATGTCAGACAAAATCAAAAAGCGTTTCGGAATCTGGATGGACACTCACCACGCGACCATCATCGGCTACGCTCCCGCCGCCGCCGTGTTCACCGTCCTTGGTCATGCCAAGAATCCAGGTCCGGGCTCCAACTCGAGCGAGAATGCCGCGAACCACCTGGAAATCACCCTGGTTCACAAATTCTTCAAAGAGATCGACCACCATCTGGTGAACGCGGATGAGATTCACATCACCGGCAGCGGCACCATTCAGGAGCAATTCGTCCACCACCTAGCCGAAACGCCCCAGTTCAAAAAGACGGCCGTTTCCCAAAGCACCTCCAATCCGATGAGCGATGACAAGCTGGTGGAGTTCATCACCAGCCATTTCAAGAACTAGGGCGTGATTTGAAAAACTTCGGTGCGACGTCACGCCGCAGAGTCTTGGAGATCGCGCCAGCGTCTTGGAGTGCTCCAGTCCTCTGGAGCTTTGCGCAGGCCAAGGGACACTCGAAAGCGCCGGAGGACCGGCGCACTCCAAAACGCAAAGCGCTTTTGCTGCTGAGGTTCTCAAAAAATGCTCAGGATGCCGACGCGATGTTGGCGTATTGAAAAACCGAGTATCACATCATTCTGGTGGGTGGGGTGGCGCGATTTGTTTTGGCGGTACTGAGCTTGGTCCAGAGCCATTTGCGGCAGTGCGGACAACGCTCATACCGTTCATCGCCGAAGTTGATGGCAAGCGCCGAAGGCTCGAAGTCGGCCGAGCACTCCGGGCAGTGCCGGAGGCCGTACATCCAACGCAGGGGCAGAACCTGCCCAAAGATGAGGTAGGCGAGCCATGCCAACGCTCCCACCAAGAGTGTCGCCAGCCACAAGCCCACGATCACTTCCCAATTCGTCCGGCCCAGACTGCCCACATTCCAGGCCATGAGGGTGAGCGGAAAGTTCGCCGCCCAGTGAGCAGCCATGGCTCCGCCAAGTCCTATCCACCAGCCCCGGCGCAAACGGGAGAGGGTGATGGCCACAAAGGCGCTGTGAAACACGCATGTCATCAGACGCTCACTCACGTACCCGCCAAACTCATAAAACGGCAGCTTAGCCAAGGCGGGCTGGTGAGAGACACGCTCCGCGACGAACCACATCTCCCCCAGCGCAAAACCGAGCCCGATGGCGAGAGTATAGCGTGGAAAATTGTCAGGCCGTATGTCGCGCAAGATCGCTGGAACCAGCAGGACCAGCAGCTTCGCAGGCTCCTCCGTCAGGGGCGCATACAATGTCACCAGCCACTGATAAGCGGTGGATGTTCGCGTCAAATGTCCGGCCAGCCAATGGTCCAGTGGCAGTCGCACGAAGTAGAAAGCCAGCGGCTGAAGCGGCAGGCAGATCAGGACCGCCGCGAACAACAGCCAGCCTTTTGCCGGTTTGTCCAGCTTGCGAATGAGTCTGCCAAAGCCAACGATGGCGAGAAGGCTTGTCTGAAGGGCAGCGATGTAGATTCCGTGCATTTCAGAGGTCATTGGTACAGTCGAACGCTCCCTAGCTCAGTGACCGTGGAGCGCGGCGCGGTTCGATGAAGTTCATGGTTGGGCTGCATGGCGGAATTCATCAGTGACGTCTGTAATCGATTGAGCAACCACGAAACCGGCAAAGCCGATGGAAGAGCTGATGTCCCAAGCTTTGTAGCCGCCAGCTTCGAGCTTCGCCTGATAACTGGCGCGATCGTCTCGATCCCAGTGAGGCACGCCGCCGTGCTGCTGCGCCCAATGCAGGATGCGCTCCCAAAACTCATCGAGAATCCGCGAAATCGGAACCTCATCGATGCCGAAGATGATCGCTCCGCCGGGGTGAACGAACTGATAAAGCTCAACGCCACTGAAGCGGACGTGTGACTCCTGGCCCGCCAGCTCGAGGTGAAGCACGATCTCGTCGCCAAACTGCCGGACTTCGTAGCCAGAGAGGTGAAAGTCATGGCAACGCATGGTTATTTCGTCTCCTCGGGTAGAAGGTGAAACTGGCGCATGATGCCAAGCCATTGTGAAAGAGCCGCCGCACATTCTGCACGCTGATCACGTGAGTATGCGGCCTCCTGCTCAAGATAGTCGGCAATTTCACTGAACTTGTCGAAGTCTGATGCAGCCATGGGTAAATTGGCAGCAACATAGCACCGCCGCAAAGTGTCGAGCCAGAGCAGAAGTGCCTCGAAACGCTCGCGATCAAAAACGCACGCACAGGCCAATCGGTCGAGAAAGCGTGACCGAATGTCGTGGAACTCGGCGCGCACGTGACTGCGAACCTCGTCGTCGCCCAAGGTGGATTCGCGTGGCGGCCTGAAGAACGGATTTGGTGGAGACTCCGAAATCATGGCGTTGTCATGTCTCTGCCTTTTCGAAACCATTGACCGTTGGCAGTGAACAAACCTCCATGCCCTGAATCAAGCCCCGCTCAAAAGCAAAACGATGCCCCACGCGGTCATCGGCCAATAGTGTTCCGGCCAGATCGCGCACGACCTGATGCACCTCGACCAGGATCCGTCCGTCATCCTCCGGGTGAAAAGCCAGCGGCTCCACATGCGGATCGATCTCGCTCCACTGCTCCGTCCAGTAAGCGCGGACCTCCTCAGGCCCACGGACAAAACCGCCTTTGAACGCTCGCGGCCAGGCCACGTCCGGCGTCATCAGGGCGAGGGCGGCTTCAATGTCCCGCGCATTGAAAGCTGCGTAGGCTGCGCGGAGCCGTTCGTTTGGTGGTGAGGATTGATCGGGTAGTGTGCCGGGCATAAGTGTGGGTGTTCTTGGCTTTCGTGAGTCGGAGCGTTCACGACCGCAGAGCACGCGATGGCGAAAGTCGGCTGGTTGTCTGATTCAGCCTTCATGTACATCAAAAAAATCGAAACAATCGGCAAGCGAGGGTAATCCTGAATCAATCGGGTCCGCATGCAAGTCCAGCCACCCGCAGGAGAGTATAAATATGGTGATCGACGGGCGAGAAAGCTCGGACTTGGGCCGCGAATCTATTGACGCCCCAGCCGAACAGAGCCAAACCCAATCCTGTGAACTCAGACGAAACGCCATCCAGCTCTGGCGCGCCACTGCCAGAGGGAGGGTTCCTCGCCCTTTTTAAGCAGGTCCTCGGCAGTTACTCGGTTCTCAAGCCTTTCTGTTTCCTCTGCTCGCACGGTTGTCCAGCCGGCCATTCATGCCATAGAAGGAAAACGACAATTCCAGTACTGTGTGTTACTGCATCTAGCATCCACCAGGCTTCCAAAAGCCGCATCTGCTGATGCCTGACACATCCAAAGCATGACCGCTTCTCCCATCGAAATCCTCGCGACCTCACTCTTTGCACTCGCCGTGCTGCACACCTTTGCGGTCAAGCGGTTCGCCCACTGGGCGGCGCGCTGTCCCGATGGCTCAATCAAGGAGAATGTGCTGCATTTTCTGGCCGAAACGGAGGTTGTGTTTGGTCTCTGGGGCGCTGCGTTGTTCGCGGGAATCATCGCGCTGAAACACTCGCTTCATGATGCGGTGACCTACATCGAAGGGCTGAATTTCACGGAGCCCAAGTTTGTCTTTGTCGTCATGGTCGTGGCGGCGACTCGTCCCGTGGTGCAACTGGCGGAAACCTGCATCTCAGGCCTCGCACGCGTGCTGCCGTTTCAAGCCAGCGTGGCCTATTACTTTGCCGCCCTGTCCTTCGGCACCCTGCTGGGCTCGCTCATCACAGAGCCTGCGGCAATGACCTTGATTGCGATCCTCCTGAAGCGGCGTTACTTCGACTGCGGCATCGGAATAAATCTCGCGTATGCCACGCTCGGGCTGCTGTTTGTGAACATCTCCATCGGTGGCACGCTCACGCACTTTGCCGCGCCGCCCGTGCTCATGGTGGCCTCGAAGTGGCATTGGGACACAGGGTTCATGCTCACCCACTTTGGCTGGCGTGCCGTCGTCAGTTGCGTCGTTGCCACCGCTCTCATCACCTTTCTATTCAGAGCCGAGCTGAGCCGTGTGGAAGTGGTTGAGCAGCCCGCGCAGCCACTCCCTGCATGGCTCACGATGCTCCATGTCGTTTTCCTGGCGCTCGTTGTGTTGTTCGCGCATCACCCGGATGTGTTCTTCGGCGTGTTCATGCTCTTCCTCGGCCTGGTCAGCGTCACGAATGAATATCAGGACGATCTGCGCCTGCGTGAAGGTCTGCTCGTCGGCTACTTCCTCGCCGGTTTGGTCACGCTCGGCTCGCTGCAATCCTGGTGGCTGCAGCCGCTCATCGCCGGACTCGATGGCTCCAGCATGTTCTTTGGCGCCACTGGCTTGACCGCCCTGACTGACAATGCCGCTCTGACGTATCTAGGCTCATTGGTCGAAGGCATCTCTCCCAAGCTCCAGTACGCCCTCGTCGCCGGTGCCGTCACAGGCGGTGGCCTCACCGTCATCGCCAATGCACCCAATCCCGCCGGCATCGGCATCCTGCAAAGTTCCAAGGTCTTCAGTGACGAAGGCATCAGCCCGCTGCGGCTCTTTCTCGGAGCCTTGCCGCCGACCTGTGTCGCCATTGTGTTCTTCTGGTTCATCTAAATCCGGCAGGCTGTTGCCAGCCGTGCGAGTCCCGCACCCATCGTCTGCCGGTTTTGATGCCAGATGCCACGCCTAAGCGCGGCATCACGGCATCTTTTTCGGCCCACCACCCCAATTTCGTGCATGCCATGGCATGGAGTGGTAGTTGATGGCAACCGATGGAAATCCTGATACCACAAAGGGCGCATGTGCGGCATCTTTTTTGGCATGTGTTTGATGCCGTGGATGCAGGTAAAGAGGCGTGGGAATGCCGGGAAGGAAAGAGCCTTTCGTGCGGCATGCAGCACAAGCTATCAGGCTTGCGGGGCGGCATCCTTAATGAGGCCTACATAGTCATCGCATAATATATATATGAATGGCCCTCAATGAAGGCACATCATCCTGCCATTGAGCGCCGCAGACCTGAGCGTCCCGGCGCGCGGACATCCAGTCCGCAGCACTCCGCATGCACCCATGACTCCGCACGTCTATACAGCTTCTCTGCCTCCAGCGAAAAAGATGCCGTGATGCCGTGCTTAGGCTGGGCATCTGGCATCTTTTTTCATTTCACCCCGCCAATCGTGGCAAACCAAGGCAGAAGATAGAATCGTAGTGCATCAAAGCGCAGTTTTCGGGCGGTCAGCCAGGAAAAGACGGCATCTTTTGCGCCTGGATTTGATGCCATGAATTCCAGCGGCAGCCGATCCGGATTCCATCAACTCTTTTCACTCCTCTGCCCTACCGCCGAATGTGCAGAAACAAATTCACGCCCTCAGGCTCCCACATCACCTCGATCGAATCCGCTGCCGCTCCAGCCTCCAGCGCGAGCTCGCGCAGGTGGTCCCGCGTGCGGTGCTGCAGCACCCAGTCTCCCAGCAGTTCCATGTAGTCGCGGCTGGGATTGTGGTCGGAGAAATTACCCACCACGACTTCGCCGCCGCGCTTCGTCACAGCCATGAGGGCCTTGAGCAGAAAGACAAAAGTGCGGTCCGTGAGGTAGTCGAAGAGCCCGGCGGACCACACGAGTTCGTAGCCCTTGGCGGGAATGAAGCGCAGCACGTTGCGGTGGTAAAACTCCACCCGCCTGGCAAACGGCGCGCACAGCTGCTTGGCACGCTCGATGGCGTGAATCTCGGCGTCCACGCAGTCGAAAAACACATCGCGCTCCGGATTGTCCAGCACCCACTCGCGCACGTCCCGTGCCGGGCCGCTGGCCACATTCAGCACATTCAGCGGGGCCCTGGTGCGCCCCACGGAGTGCGAATTCAGGAGCTGATGGAAGTAGGCCTTGCGATTGCGCACCGCATTGGGTGCCGCCTGCGAGTGGAAGTAGAGATCCCAGCGCCGCAGATGCGGCTCCTGGGCGATCTGCAGGGTGTAAATGGCCTCGATGATTTCGAAGTCTCCGCTATAGCCGTATTTTTTTCCCAGCGCCCGCGCCTGCATGGTGCCTTCCAGATACCGGTTCGTAACGTCCTGCGCGTAGGCCAGCACATCATCGCGGGCGATCACCTTGGCCCGCACCGCATCCCCGAGCAGCCGCAGCGTGCGGTTCATCTGCGCATAGTCATTCGGCATCGGCCCGCCTTGAGCGATGAGTTCACGCAGCAGATCATCACATTCAATCAATGGCGCAAAGTCGTTCTTGCGAACTGAATAGCGTTCTTGGAGGACAAGGGGCGGCATGCGCAGGTGGGGGCAGATTGAGGCCTCGGTAGGCTTAACTGGTTGATAATAAGCGTTTATTTACATTTCGGGAAGCGAAAAATTACACTCACCTGCCGCAACCCCTGTTTTGCGCCAATTCAGCATTCGTCCGTAAAAACCGTCCATTGAGCGGAGATAGAGACATGTCTGCCCATGTCCCCAACCGAAAACGAACGCCACCACCGCTTCCTGCGCAGCTTCACCGCGCATGAGCCCGCCATCCGCGCGCATGTGCGGCGGCTGGTCCCCGCACGAGCGGACGCAGATGACGTGATGCAGGAAATCAGCGTGGTGTTGTGGGAAAAATTCGACTCCCTGCGCGAGGGCGCAGATTTCAAACCCTGGGCCTTCGGCGTGGCTCGTTACGAAGTCCTGGCATGGCTGCGGGACCGTGGCCGCGACCGCCTGGTGCTGGATGAAGAAGTCATCACGAAGATCGCGGAGGAAACCACCGCTATGGAGCCGCTGCTGGAGCGCCAGCGCGAAGCTCTGGAACTCTGCATGCAGAAGGTGCCCGCTGACCAGCGCGGCCTCCTGGTGCAGGCCTATCAGCCGGACTCAAGCATCCAAACCGTGGCGCAGGGCAGCGGGCGCACGGTGCCCGGCTTTTACCAATGGCTGCACCGCATGCGCAAGCTGCTGCTCGACTGCATCCGCCGCGCCTTGACTCAGGAGGTGGCGTCATGAAAGTCGACCTCGCAGATCTCATCGCCGCCTATCTCGACGGCTCCATCTCCGCACCCCAGATGCAGCAGCTCAACACCCTGCTGCTCGCCGATGCTGAAGCACGGCGTGGGTTTGTCGAACTGCTCAACGTGGACTCCGCACTCGCAGCGCTGGCCGCAGACTGGACATCCGCGCAGGAGACAGTGAAGCCAAGCCGCTGGCTCACGCATTCACCACGCTGGATCGCCGCCGCAGCCTGCATCTCCCTGCTGCTCGGTGCCTGGTGGTGGCAGGACGCCCACCGTGCCTATGCCACCGTGGGAAAAGCCGCTGGCGTGGTGGAGCTGGTTGATGGCACAAGACTGCGCGGCGAATCCTACGCCATCAGCGCAGGCAGCATATCCCTCATCACCGCACGCGGGGCACGCATCGTCATCGAAGCCCCGGCGGAGTTTCGCTTTGAATCCGCGCAGCGTCTGCACATGAAGCGCGGCCGACTTGCCGCTGATGTGCCTCCTGCGGCGAAGGGCTTCACCGTCATCACACCTTCCGGAGATGCGGTGGATCTCGGCACGCGATTCGGCGTGGATGTGCCCTCCAGCGGCGCGGCAGAGGTTCACGTGTTTCAGGGCGAGGTCATCACCAAGGCCTCCGGCGCGCAGGCCAATCAAAGTCTGCGCGGTGGAGATGCGGTATCATTTGCTCAAGGTGCCAGCACCGCTCGCGAGCTGCGCTCCTCCGCCTTCATCCAGCCTGATGAACTCCCCGGCCTCACTGCCGGCCTCGCCGCCGGTCAGCGTGCGCGCTCAGCAGCCGCACTCGCCGCTTTGAAGCAGGACCCCGCGCTGATCGCACTGCTTGATTTCGAGTCAGCCGATGAACTGCTCGGCGTATATCGCCGTGTGCAGGGCCGCTGGCCCGGCTCGCACGCGCCGGAGTTTGTGAATGTGGGCGATCACTTGAAGCTCGATGTCGGCGGTGGCCGCGACTGGCCGCAGCTCACGCTCGCTGCCTGGGTGCGCATCGACCGCCTCGGCGCGCCCTACCAGTCCCTGCTACATACGGATGGCTGGAGCCACAACAACCCCGGTCAGGTGCATTGGATCATCAATCGCGACACCACCATGCGACTCGCGCTCATTGGCAACACGCTCGCTCCCGGTGCCATCGAACGCCAGGGCCACCCTGACTCGCGTACGCCCGTGCTGCCAGAGCAGGGCCGCTGGGTGCATCTGGCCACCGTCTATGACTCCACACGCGGCATTGTGCGTTTTTATCTCAACGGTCAGTTTGACAGTGAAACCCACCTGCTGATCGCTCATCCCGCACGCCTCGGCCCCGCGCAGATTGGCAACTGGAACCAGCAGGACCGCAAGCTCAGCGGCCGTGTCGATGAACTCCTCCTGCTCGGTCGCGCCATGTCGGACGCTGAAATCCACGCCCTGCACGCCGCAGGCAATCCCTACCGCTGATCACACCGCATGAAGTTGGTTGCTCTCATCTTTTTCACTTCTTCCGCACTCGCCGCGCCTATTGATTTCGTGCGCGATGTGCGCCCCATCCTCCAGCAGCACTGCTACAACTGCCACGGGGAGAAAAAGCAAAAGTCCGGCCTCCGCCTCGACATCAAAGCCGCAGCCTTCCAAGGCGGCGACAAACACGCACCCGACATCATCTCCGGCAAAGCGAAGGACAGCCCGCTGATCCACTTCCTCACCACCGATGACGAAGACGAACTCATGCCTCCCAAAGGCAAACTCTCCGCCGCCAACATCGCCACCCTCACCACCTGGATCAACGAAGGTGCCCCATGGCCCGATGGCGTCGATCTTGCGAAACTCGAAGACCGCCTCGACCACTGGTCCTTCAAACCTCTGGAACGGAGTGGGGGCATCTTGCCCCCATCTTCTAGCGCCATCGACTCCTTCATCGACGCCAAACTCGCCGAAAAAAACCTCCACAGCTCCCCTCCCGTCGATCCCGTCTCCTGGCTGCGCCGCGTCACCTTCGACCTCACCGGCCTGCCGCCCACGCCTGCTGAAGTCGCCGCCTTTGTGCAGCACCAGGATCATGCCACCGTCATCGAACGTCTTCTGAAAAGCGAGCGCTACGGCGAACGCTGGGCGCAGCACTGGCTCGATGTCGTGCGCTACGCCGACACGCACGGCTTTGAAGTGAACACCGAGCGCCCCAACGCCTGGCCCTATCGCGACTACGTCATCCGCGCCCTCAACAAAGACACGCCCTATGATCGCTTCATCAAAGAGCAGATCGTGGGAGATGCCATGGGCCAAGACGCCGCCACCGGTTTCCTCGTCACCGCTTCCGTGCTGCTGCCCGGCCAGATCGGCAAAGACGACGCCTCCAAACGCCTCGCACGGCAGGATTCGATTGATGAGATGGTCATGAACATCGGCCAGACCTTTCTCGGTCTCAGCATCGGCTGCGCACGCTGCCATGATCACAAATTCGATCCCATCACCGCCAAAGATTACTACGCCATGCAGGCCTTCGTCGCCGGAGTCGAGTATGCTGACCGCGACTTGCACACACCCGAAGCGGAGGCCTCACGTGCGGAGGCGGCGCGGCTTAAACAACGCCTCGCGCAGATCGACAAAGAACTCTCCCAGTTCGTGCCGATGGTGAAATCCGGCACTGAGCGCCCCATGATCAACGCCCGCGAAAACGCCGACCGCTTTGCGCCGGTGAAGACCCAGCGCGTGCGCTTCACCATCAAGGCCACGACCAACCTGGAGCCCTGCATTGATGAGCTCGAAATCTTCAATACGAGCGGTGAAAACGTCGCTCTCGCCTCCTCTGGCACCAAGCGCAAATCCTCTGGTGACATCGGCGTGGCCGAGCGCCACGAGCTACGCTTCCTCAACGACGGCCGTTACGGCAACTCGCGCAGTTGGCTCTCCAACAAGCTGGGCCAGGGCTGGGTGGAGCTGGAGTTCCCGCAGGAGCAGCTCGTCGAGCGCGTCGTCTGGAGCCGAGACCGCGATGGCAAATTCACCGACCGTCTCGCCACCGATTATCAAATCGAAATCAGCGATGCCGCAGGTCACTGGCACACCGTGGCCGATGCCAGCGACCGGCAGAAGTTTGATCCGAAAAACAAGAAGCTCATCAAGCCCACACTCGGTGGCCTCAGCGCAGAGGAAGCCAAACGCGCCAAGCCATTGATCCAGGAAAAAGCCGCCACCGAAGCAAAGATCGCCCAAGCCATCAACGCTCAGAAAGCCTTTGCCGGAACCTTCCGCACCCCGGACGACATCCACCTCCTCAGTCGCGGCGATCCCGAGCAGCCGAAGGAACCCGTCACCCCCGCCGTGCTCAGCGCCCTCGGTGATTTAAAGCTCCCCAAGGAATCCGCCGAGCAGGAACGCCGCCGAGTTCTCGCTGACTGGATCGCCAACGCACAAAATCCGCTCACCGCACGAGTCATGGTGAACCGCATCTGGCAGGGCCACTTCGGCACCGGCCTCGTCCAGACCCCGAGCGATTTCGGCCGCATGGGCATGAAGCCCACCCATACCGGACTCCTCGACTGGCTCGCCATCGAGTTCATCCGCAGCGGCTGGAGCGTGAAGCACATGCATCGTCTCATTCTCTTATCGCAAACCTATGGTCAGTCTTCGCAGAGCATCAAAGAAAACGAGACCCTCGACTCCGACGTCCGTTACCTCTGGCGCTACCCATCCCGCCGCCTCGAAGCCGAATCCATCCGCGACTCCATACTCGCCGTCAGTGGTCGCTTGAATTTGAAGATGTATGGCCGCGGCTACAATCTCTTCGATCAACGCGGCGGCCTCAGCGGCTTCGATCCCATCGAGACCTTCAACGCCGAGAACCAGCGCCGCATGATCTACGCCCACAAAGTACGCCGCGAGCCCGAAACCGTCTTCGGTGCCTTCGACTGCCCTGACGCCGGCCAGAGCACCGCGCGCCGCATCGAAAGCACCACCCCCATCCAGGCCCTCAATCTCTTCAACAGTCGCTTCACCCTCGAACAAAGCGAAGCCTTCGCCACCCGCGTACAGCAGGAAGCTGGCACCGATCCCGCCAAACAAATCACCCTCGCCTACCAGCTAGCCCTCAGCCGTACACCCACCGCCGACGAACTCGCAGACACCACGCCACTCGTTCTCAAACATGGCCTGTCTGCCGTTTGCCGTGCGCTGTTCAACAGCAACGAGTTCCTCTTTGTGCCATGAGCTTGTTCATGGCGAAGGCACACGATGGATGATGCGGTGGGTGCCGGTGGTTCTCGCTTGCCAAGCTTCGCTGCACCCCCGGCTCATTTCCGTACTCCCTCTGGGAGCAGGCAGACGGGCGGGCTGTCGCCACACTCATCCTAATAAACCGCTTTGCGATGAAACAGAAAGCTTGGGGGGCGGTGGGCTGAATGGAATGCGCGGCATCCGTGGCGAGTGCGGGCAGATTCGTTTCGGAGGCGGAGATCAAGGCGCAGGTGCCGCTGCGGTCGGTGCCGGTTTCCCAGCTACCGATGCGATTCAGCGCGAGCAGGCCGTGCGCGGGATCGTCGGCGACTTCGATGAAGGCGCTGCCATTCCAGGCGTGCCACAGCACGAGGGCGTCGGTGTGCAGCATCTCGCCAGTGTGCAGGGTGCGCATGTCGGTCAGGGCTTCGCTGTTTTCCGCGCACCAGTAGAGCGCGTTGCCGAGGATGAGGGGAAAGGAGGGCAGCAGGGCGAGCTGCTCCGACTGCGAGGGTGAGAACGCGGCGACCACGAGGCGCTGGCCGTCGTACTCTCCGGCGGCCAGCACGGTTTCATTCCCGGCGATCCACAGCGGTTCAATCGAGGCCGGCAGAGTCAGCAGGGCGGTCTGGGTGACGGCAATGCGGCTGCTGCTGGCGCGGAAGAGCACGGGATGGTCTGGCTGCACGGAGCGCACGCCGTCATACGGCACGCTTTTGATGGCGCGTGTTTTCACCGGGCCGGAGCTGCTTTGCGGAGTGAGGGCGATGACCGGGCGGTCTGTGGGCCATTCCTTGGGAAGCCAGTGCTCAAACACATAAACATCCGGCTGTTCTTTGGGTGGCCAGGCCGTTGGGTCTCCTTTGCGCATTTCGATGCGGCCGTTTTCGATCAGCGCGGAGAGCGCGAGCTCGGTGAAGGGATCGGGCTTCTCTGAAAACCACGCGACGGTGAGAGGCTTTGTTTTCGGAAGCGGTGCCGCGAGGCCATCGTCCCAGCCGAAGCAATCGCTTGCGGTCTTCAGGCGGATTTCCAACTGCTGCCCGCGCACGCCTTCGAGCGGCAGGATCAGCGCGCTGGATTCACCGGGGGCGAGATCCAGCTCGCGCAACTGCGCGATGCGGCCGGAGATGGAGACCTCGAGCGTGGTCGTGGTCTTGCTCTTGTTGTCGGCGGCGGCGCTGACTTTGACGAAGGCCTCATAGCGGTCACGTGCCAGCGGGCTGTGGCGGATCTGAAAGCCAGTGAGGCCCACATTGAGCGGCTCCTTGAGGGCCACGGGAATCCAATCGACGGCGGTGGTGGCAGGAGGTTGCGAATCGCTTGCCAGCCAGATGCGGGAGTGTGTTTCGAGATCGGCGAGACGCTGGGCGACGGTCAAAGCGGCCTCCGGCTTGCCTTCGATGGGTACGGGTGTGAGTTCATCGAGCAGGCGCAGGCACTCGCGGTGGTTGCGGCTGCGGGAAAGCAGCACGCGGGAGCGCGCATCAAAGGCGATGAGAGATACCACTGTCTGGTCTGGCAGCGCGCGGATGCGCGCTTTGACGCCTTGCTTGGCGGCGTCGAGCCGGGTCTGGCCCTGCAGGTCCTGCGCTGCCATGGAGGCAGAGCAGTCCACCACCATGACCACGGCGCTGATGGCATCGGCGGAGAGATTGCCGCTGGGCCTGGCGAGCGCCAGGATGGCGAAGAACAGCACCAGCAGCGTGAGTAGGAGCGAGAGCCATTTCTTGATGCGGCGCAGCCACGCGGACTCCTGATGCTCACGCGCGAGCGATTTGAAAAACAGCAGCGTCGAGACTGGCACCCGCTTCGCCTGCCTGCGGAAGAGCCACAGCACCAGCGGGATCAGCGCGAGCCAGAGGAGGTGCAGGTAGCTGGGGGTGAGGAAGCGCATTGGAGGGGATCAGAAGAATGACGAATGAGTAAATCCGAATGACTAAATAATGTCGAAATCTGAATGACGAATGTGGCGTGGTGGGATGGCTGGGTTCGTCCTTATTCTCGTTCTCCTACTCGAACTCGAACTCGTCCTCGGTCATGGCGCGTCGAACGTCGAATGAAGGAGCAAGCGAGCCGAGAATGGCTGCGGTGGTGGTTGGAAATTCGTCATTCGGATTTACTCATTCGTCATTTGCGAAGCTCGTCGAGCGCCTGCTTCAAATGGCCTTCGATCACGTCCTTGCTCACGTAGGCTTCGCCGATCTTGCGCAGGAGGACGAAGCGGATCTTGCCGTTCTCGAATTTCTTGTCGGTGCGGGCGATGCGCATGATCTCCTCGGTGTCGAGATCGTCCGGCAGGCGCACGGGGAGGTCGCAGAGCTTGAGCAGCGTGAGGATGCGCTCGTAGTCGTCGCTGGTGAGGTCGGAGATTTGGGTGGAGAGCCAGGCGGCGGCGCGCAGGCCGAGGCTGATGGCCTCGCCATGCAGCATTCTGCCATAGCCTGCAGCGGCTTCGATGGCATGACCGAGGGTGTGGCCGAAATTAAGCAGCGCACGCGTGCCGATGGTTTCGTACTCATCGGCCTCCACGATGACGGCCTTGATGGCGATGTTCCGGCGGATGAGGGCGACGATGTCTCCTTTGCCTGCGGCGATGTCTTCGATGGCCTTGAACATGGAGGCATCGCGAATGCAGGCGTGCTTGATGATCTCCGCGAAGCCTTCGTTCCATTCGCGGGTGGCGAGGGTGCTGAGGGTGTCGAGATCGGCGATGACGTGGACGGGCTGGTGAAAGCAGCCGACCATGTTTTTCGCATTGGGCAGGTTCACGCCGGTCTTGCCGCCGACGGAGCTGTCCACCTGGGAGAGCACCGTGGTGGGCACCTGCACGTAGGGGATACCGCGCTGGTACACGGAGGCGCAGAAGCCCGCGAGATCGCCAATGACACCGCCGCCGAGGGCGACCACGAAGCTCTTGCGGTCCAGGCCAAAGCGCACCATCTCGCTGAGCACGGACTCGCTCCAGGAGAGGGATTTGGAGGACTCCCCGGCGGGCACGGTGACGAGGTTGGGCTTTTTGCCGGCGTCACGCAGGCTTTGCAGCACGGTTTCGGCGTAAAGGGGGCCGACGTTGGAATCCGTGACCACGACGCAGCTCGTGCGGTCTGGCAGCTTCTTGTTCACCTCTTCACCCAGCGTTTTGAGTTGATCACGACCGACCTGAACGAGGTAGCTGCGCGGACCTAGATTGACGAAGACGGGGCGGACGGGCTGGACGGGCGGAGGCATGGAAAAAGTTCGAGAAGATGGGGGAGCGCGTACTGTGCCGCCGGAACGGAATCGAGGCAAATCGTTTGGAAGCAGCGCTCGCGGCGAAACCACGTGATTTGTCGCTTGGCATAGTGCCGGGTGGCCTGCTGAATGGCGGCGATGGTGTCCGCCAGAGGCACCTGCCCGGCCAGGTGCGCACGCACCTCGCGCACGCCGATGGCCTTTTCCGCCGTGGGGGAGAGCGGGCCCTGCGCGCTGACCTCTGCAACGAGCCCGGCGGCAAACATGTCGAGCGTGCGTTGATTGATGCGGCGGTAGAGCGCCTCGCGGTCCCAGGTGAGGATGGCGCCATTCACCTGCGGTTCGACTTGCTCAAACGAGCGCCGCAGGCCGGACTGTGGGCGGCCGCTGAGCAGGCAGATCTCCAGCGCACGCTCCACGTAGCGCGGATTGCGCAGGTTCACGGTGGTGGCGGCTTCGGGATCGCGCTGCAGCAGCCACACGATTTTCTCGCCGGGGCTGAGCTGCTGGAATCGCGCCCGCAGCTGGGGCGAGGCGGCGGGCAGGGGAGAGAGGCCGTGGGTGAGCGCCTTGATGTACAGCCCGGAGCCGCCCACCACGATGGGCACGCGACCACGCGCGGCGATTTCGTGGATGACCGGCAGCGCCAGCGCGTGGTAGCGCTGCGCATCGCAGGCCTCGGTGAGGGGTATTACCCCATAGAGGTGGTGCGGCACGCGTGCCATGTCCGCCGGCGCTGGCTTGGCCGTGAGGAGGTCCATGCCCGCGTAGAGCTGGAAGGCGTCCGCATTGACGATCTCCCCACCGACGTGCTCCGCCAGGGCGATGGCCAGAGCGGACTTGCCCGAGGCTGTGGGCCCGGCGATGAAGAAGGTGCTGTCAGGAAGCATTCGGGGGCCGCAAAGGACTGCGCATGAGAAGGCGTGCTCGATCTTGCGACCGATTGTGGAAATGTCTTCGTCGGTCTTTTCAAAGGCGTGGTCCACTGCCACGGCGGGAAGGGAGGGAGAAAACAGCGACAATGAGGAAAGAGGCGATGATTTTCATGGTGGTGCAGGGTAGTGCAGGGGGAGGAAAGGCTCAAGAGGGGAGTGAAGGAGCGGTTGTTGCAATCCTCCTCCTCGATGCTTCTACGGCCCAGCGGCCAAACGTGGGCACATTGGAAAAGAGGGAGTGCGATGGGGCCTCAGCCCGCGCTGGGACGAAGGGATTCTACGGACGCTCACATCCCTACCTGCCCACTCGCTGTGCAGGTAAGGATGGTAGGGAACCGCTGTGCGGGTCCGTGATTTCGGGTCTATCTCCCGCGCAGGCGATGAAAAAGGTGCGCCGTCCGTGGGGCTTCCACTATTTCCAGAGTTTGAACGGGGGCAGTGTACGCGCATTCCAGTGCCGAGTGGGGGCCAGGAATGCTCCGAAGCATGCCCGAAATCATGTCACTCATGCGCCCCCTCTGGTTGCCGCCTTTTGGGGTGCTCATGGCCTTGAGAGGCTTCCTCGGCGTGCATCATCATGCCACCGCGTTCCACCGGACGCAGCCTCCTGCGTAGCGTTCTGGCGCGGTCATCAGCGCCACGGTTGCCGGTTGCCCACCCTAAGCGTGGAAACTGGCAACCAGCGGCGGTGGGGCGCAGACTGCCGCAGTGGTGTTGTTATGCACTGGGGGCGTGGAGAGATGGGCCTGCAGGTGTGTGAATAGGTATGTACATGAATGGCGCTCAGTTAAGCGCGTGATCGCAGGCGAAACCCCAGGGAGCATACGCCAAGCCTCGGCACCACCTGGGCTGTATTCCGCAGCTCCGTTGGAGCTGAAGAGGGCGGATCACGGAAGGCCGCCAATGGTCGAGCCACCGCCTTAACCGAGTGCCAATAGTATGTATATATACCTTGGATATAGCCTGTTCAGGGCCTAACCGAGCGTGGGTGCCAGCGCAGCGCACGGTGTTGTGTCACCGCTGCGCGGTTCTATGTGGGCGGCTTTTGCGCTGGGAAACCATGGCAACCGAAAGGGTGGGGCAATGGTTGCCGTCATGTGCCTGGATGACTTGCCATAAAATGCTTCCGGGTGCTATGCTATGCCATCAATTGCTATTATATGCGCTGATGGTGCGGGGGATCGGGAGGCTTGGTTGCCGGTTGCCGTGCTTAGGGTGGGCAACCGGCAACTTGAGGTGCGGTGGCGGTTTGCGCCCTGAAATGTCAGGGGGCTTTCTGCTTCGCGGGTGAGGTGGCGGATTACAGCCGCCGCAGGCCGTCCTCCGTCATCGCGCAGGGGATGGTTTCATCAATCTCGTTGATGCGGGCGAGGGTTTCAGCGCTGAGCACGAGATCGGCGGCGGCGACGCTTTCGTTCAACTGCGCCACCGTGGTGGCTCCGACGATGGTGGAGGCGACGAAGTCGTGCTGCTTGCTCCAGGCGAGGGCGAGCGCGGTGACGCTGACGCCGAGATCTGCGGCGATGACTTGCAGGCGCGCGGTGGTCTCAAGGCTGCGCTCATTGACGAAGCGCGCGGCCATCTTCTTCTGACGCGGGCCGCCGTTTTGGATGTAGTCGGTGAAGCGTGCGCCTTTGGGCAGGGCTCCGCCATTGTACTTGCCGCAGAGCACGCCACCACCGAGGGGCGAGTAGGGCAGGAGGCTCACGCCTTCCTTGCGGCAGACCTGGACCAGCTCGCTCTCGCAGCGGCGATTGATTAGGGAAAAATTGTTCTGCACCGTGGCCATGCGGGCGAGGCCGTGCTTCTCGGCCTCCCAGAGATTTTTCATGACACCCCAGCAGGTTTCATTGCTGGAGCCCCAGGCGCGGATCTTGCCCTGGTCGATGAGATCGGTCAGTGCGCCGAGGGTTTCCTCCTGCTGCATGCCGTGATCCGGCCAGTGGGTCTGGTAGAGGTCGATGTAATCTGTCTGCAAGCGCCGCGTCGATGTAATCTGTCTGCAAGCGCCGCAGGCTGTCCTCACACGCCTGGAAAATCTGACGGCGGTCCAGCGCCGTGAAGCCACCGCGAATCGGCGGACGGAACCAGCCGTGGCCGGGGCCGGTGACCTTGCTGGCGACGATGATCTCGCCCCGCGTGCGGCCTTTGAGCCATTTGCCGACGATCTGCTCGGTCACGCCGAAGAGTTCGGCGCTCGGCGGCACGGGATACATCTCGGCAGTGTCGAAGAAGTCGATCCCAAGCAGCCCTACTTTGAGAATGATTTTGAGGGAGCGAAGTTCATCTGGACTGATGATCTCGCACTGGACAATACGATCATCTTTCGCACCAAGATTGTGAAACCCGAGTGGAAGCAGCGCTGGAACACGAAACCTGATCTTGATGTCACTGGAGCACCTTTGAAATGAAAACACTTCTCATATTGAGCCTTGCTCTTCTGCTGGCCGGGAATGCCTGGGCCAAGGCACCGAATATCCTCTTCATCCTCGCGGATGACCAATCATGGAGCGGCACCTCGGTGCGCATGATGTCCAATGAGCCCGACAGTGCGGGACGCGAATTTCGCACGCCGAATCTCGAAAAGCTGGCTGCGCAGGGCATGACGTTTTCACAGGCGTATGCGGCCCACTGCAAATGCGAGTGTTCGCGTGCCTCCATCCAGATGGGGCGCACCACGAGCACGCTGAA
>NCCR01000105.1 GCA_002279765.1 Verrucomicrobia bacterium 12-59-8
ACTGCCCAGGCCTTCCAGGTAGCGGAAATCCACATTGCTCACCGCCTGGAGGCGCTGTGATGCACCGCAGGTCCAGCGCAGCACCGTGAACCCGTTCGCTTTCACCGAGGCCGAGATGCTCAGCAGCTTGGTTTCTTTCTCTGGTTGTTGGTTCACGGCTGCGGGCGGTGCCTGCGGTGCAGTGAATGGCGGTGCAATGACCGGCGGTGCCACCTTCCTGAAGGTGATGCTGCTGCCGTCCCGCTGCTGCACGCTTGATTCAGAAAGCACGCGGAAGGCTGGCTGATTTGCTTCAGTTGCCGTAGCCTTGGCGGACGTCTCCTGTGCGACGATTCGCCCTGACATAAGCAGGAGAAAGGCGAGTCTGTAAGTGTTATTCATTCAGTGTATAATTTATTGTTTACGGCAATAACGCTTATGCTCAAATCTGTATCAAGGCTATTCGTTAGGTGTAAATGCAGATCGCGCGATGATGCACCCGGACAGATTTGCCGACAACCAGAAAAGTGAACCGTTCTCGTCGGTATTTATGACGGCTCGCTCAATAGCATAAACGCCAAGTATGAATCGTTCTCGGATCAGGGTGCTGAAACTGATTTCCCAGGGTGCGGGTCATTCGGTGAGTCGTTTGTTGGAAGTCCTAGGCTCCGGCGGCGGCGGACAGTTCGCCCTACCTCGCGCTGGGCGTTTGCCTGCCAGCGCACGAGGTGGGGCGGCTTGTCCTCAAGCCGCCGCCGGGCATCCCTGAGCTTCCTCTCGGGGAATGAATTTTACGAACTGCTATAATCCCCCCACCCCCTCCTTCACGCATTCTGCGCCTCATCTCCGCAAAATCCGTGTACCTTCAAGCAATGAAAAGATGCCGGTCAGTATTCAAGAAGCACTGATCCTGATCATTCAAAGCCAGTGATCCACGTGCATCATCTCAACCTGATTTTGGCGCGTGGAAGGCGGCTCAATTGGCGTGGGCGCATCCGAAGTCGGGACGCCGATGGTGTTGGTGTCTCGCGAGGAGCGAAGTGGTGAGGGAGGGTTTTGTGCTGCCAAGGAGCATTAGGCAGGCATGAGGTAGCGGGGCATGAGGTGGGAGCGGCGTGGAAACCAACGCGTGGAGGTGGCTGCTTCCTTTGAGAAGGGTGCGATTTTTGTTCGTGAAATCGGGGCTGCGTTTTTTGGAATAAGGGCGCTGATGAAGGTCTGAGATCGAGCTGGCGGAGCAGGAGTTCATGCGCTTGTTTAAGAGAGTGACGCGATGAAGAAGGCTAGCAAAACCAGTTCCACAAAAGCCGCTGTCGTGGAGGTGACAGACACCTCGTTTGGCGAAATCCTGCACCTCATCCAAGCCGCCAGGCACCGGGCCTACCAGGCCGTGAACAGCGAGCTGGTCGGGCTTTATTGGCAGGTGGGGGAATACATCAGCCGGAAGCTGGAGTCCGCCGAGTGGGGAGACAAGGTGGTGGATGAACTCGCTCGTTATCTGGCAAGGACTCAGCCGGGGTTGACCGGCTTTACTCGACGCAATCTGTTCAGGATGAGGCAGTTTTATGAGGCCTACTGCAATGATCCAATTGTGTCACCACTGGTGACACAATTGCCATGGACCCATCATTTGATGATTCTAAGCCAGTCCAAGCTGGAGGATGAGAGGGCATTCTACATCCGCATGGCTATCAGGGAGCAGTGGTCGAAACGGCAGCTCGAACGCCAGTTCAATACTGCGCTTTTCGCCCGCACAATGCTCTCCCCGCCAAAAGTGCCAGCAGCGCTGGCACAAGCTCACCCCGAGGTGATGGACATCTTTCGTGACTCCTATGTGCTGGAGTTTTTGAACCTGCCCGCTGACCATTCAGAAGCGGAACTTCACAAGGGTCTGGTTCGGCAACTGAAAGAGTTCATTGTCGAAATGGGTCGGGATTTCTGCTTGGTTGGCTCTGAATACCCACTCCAGGTTGGTGGCCAGGACTTCGCTCTAGACCTGCTCTTCTTCCACCGGGCGCTCAATTGCCTTGTGGCTATCGAGTTGAAGTCGAGGCGCTTCAAACCTGAAGACCTCGGCAAGCTCAATTTTTACCTCGAAGCGCTGGACCGCGATGTGCGGAAGGAGCACGAGCGCCCCGCCATCGGCCTGCTGCTCTGCGCCACGAAGGACACGGAAGTCGTCGAGTACTGCCTCAGCCGCAGCCTGTCCCCGGCCATGATCGCCGAGTATGAGACGATGCTGCCGGACAAAGAGATGCTGAAGGCCAAGCTGCATGAACTCTACCTGCTCTGCGCTCCTGCGGACGAGGAGGATGAGGAGGATGAGGAGGATGAGGAGGATGAGACAGGGCCGAAGCGGAAGGCAAAACTCGCACCGGTGGTGAGAAGATTGAAGAAGGGTGGTCTTCGAAAGTCTGGTATGATCGGGTAGCGCTGTCTGATCATGGAGCCCATGCGCGGCGGGACTCATTGCGGACGCTGCTGGTCGGCGAGGGGTGT
Organism: Verrucomicrobia bacterium 12-59-8; assembly: GCA_002279765.1. Next base: position 2,479 of record NCCR01000105.1, read on the forward strand.
TGCGAGGTTGTGGGTTTGCTTCCAGGTTTTCGGTGCTCTAACCCAGGGGAGCACTCGCCAAGGCTCGGCACCGCCTGGGCTGCATGACGCAGCCCCTTTTGGGGCTGGTGTATCGCGGAGCGGAGTGGTGAAGGATGGTTTTGTTCTGCCAAGGAGCATTGAGCCGTAAGGAGGCAGCGGGGCCCCAAAGAGCGCGGAAGCGTCTTGGAGTGCTCCAGTCCTCTGGAGCTTTTTCGTGAGCCTGCGGACGTTCGAAAGCGGCGGAGGACCGCCGCATTGATTCGCTTTGCCCATCCTTTGGGCCGCCATCGGCTGTCTATCTCCGCTGCGCTTCGGTTCCAGGACGCTGCCGCGAGCCTTCACGTGCGGGTGAGTTTGAGCGTGGATCATTGTGCCGGAGAGCATCAGGGGCAGGAGACCCCGACACCTTGGCTTGGGATGGCTCGCGAGGGTTTCACACATGGTCCTAAATCACCCGCCACGCCGCTGCCTTTGCGCGGATTGTGATGAGTGTTCGCAAAATCGGGGCAGGATCAAGCAAGGCATGCCGAGAAAGGAAAAACCTGCTGCGCTCTATTGGCGCATCAATGGAAGTCTTCGCTGTCACCATCTTCATGAGCCTCGCGTTCGCCGTGCTGTTTGCAGTGCTGTTTTTCGCCGAGCGCTCCCAGCGCGGGGACCGCAGCATCGAGCAGGACGCCCTGCTGCCGCTGGATGACGGCGCTCCCGTCATCGCTCCTCATCAAACTCCGCATCCCTGATTTTTCTCCGCCCCCACTCTCTCTATGACCACCAACGCCTCCAAGATCACGATCGAATTCGATGACCGCTCCGTCCGGCGCTTCATGATTGCCTCCATCATATGGGGCATTGTGGGGATGCTCGCCGGTGTGTTCATCGCCTCCCAGCTGAACTTCCATCAGCTCAATCTCACCTCCTGGCTCAGCTTTGGCCGCCTGCGCCCGCTGCATACGAATGCGGTGATCTTTGCCTTCGTGGGCAATATGATGTTCGCCGGCATCTACTACTCCACTCAGCGCCTGTGCAAGGCGCGCATGGCGTCGGATCTGCTCTCAAACATCCACTTCTGGGGCTGGCAGTTGATCATTGTCAGCGCGGCCATCACCCTGCCACTGGGCCTCACCCGCGGTCAGGAATACGCCGAGCTCATCTGGCCCATCAACATCGCCGTCGCGCTCATCTGGGTCGTCTTCGCCGTGAACTTCTTCTGGACGCTCGCCAAGCGCAATGAGCCCTCCCTCTACGTCGCCCTCTGGTTCTACATCGCCACCATCATCACCATCGCGATGCTCTACATCGTGAATCATCTGTCCATCCCCACCAGTTGGACGCACAGCTACACCATCTTTGCCGGCGTGCAGAACGGCCTGGTGCAGTGGTGGTACGGGCACAACGCCGTCGCCTTCTTCCTCACGACCCCGATCCTCGGCATCATGTACTACTTCCTGCCGAAGGCGGCAGAACGTCCGGTGTACTCCTACCGTCTCTCCATCGTTCACTTCTGGTCCCTCGTCTTCATCTACATCTGGGCCGGCCCGCATCACCTCCTCAATACCGCGCTGCCCAAGTGGCTGCAGATGCTCGGCACCTTCTTCAGCCTCATGCTCTGGGCACCAAGCTGGGGCGGCATGCTCAATGGCCTCCTCACCCTGCGCGGTGCCTGGGACAAGCTCCGCACCGATCCCGTCATCAAGTTCTTCATCGCCGCCGTCACCTTTTACGGCATGTCCACCTTTGAAGGCCCGCTGCTCTCCATCCGTGCGGTGAATGCCCTCTCCCATTACTCCGACTGGACCATCGGCCACGTGCATGCCGGTGCCATGGGTTGGAATGGCTTCATGGCCGCCGGACTCTTCTACTGGCTCACCCCCCGCCTCTACGGCACCAAGCTCTACTCCATCGCCTGGGCCAATTTCCACTTCTGGATCGGCACCATCGGCATCCTCGTCTATGTCGGCTCCATGTGGGTCTCCGGCATCATGCAGGGCCTCATGCTCAATGCCACCACGCCGGACGGCCTCGCGCTGGTGTATCCGAACTTCATCGACACCCTCACCTCCATCCGCGCCATGATGGGCTTCCGCATCATCGGCGGCTCCCTCTACCTCCTGGGCATGATCCTGATGGGCATCAACATCTGGCTCACCATCCGCAAAGGCAGCCCCGTCAATGAAACCCGCGAAGTGGCCGTCATCGAGCGCTCGCAGCACGACACCATGGGCCTGAAGGAAGCCTTCCTCAATGACCCCATCGCCTGCAGCCTGGCCGGCATGCTGCTCGTGCTCGCCTGGCTCTTCCTGCCTCCCGGTGCCGACATCGTCGCGCTCATCTGCGCCGGCATCTTCATCGTCCTCGCGGTGAAGCGCTTCCAGACCGGGCACAATCGCTGGTCCCAGTGGTATGACAGCCTGCTCCACAACTGGATGCCCTTCACCGTGCTCACCTTTGTAGCCGTGGCCCTCGGCGGTCTCATCCAGATCATCCCCACCGTCATGGTCAGCCGTGCCACCAATGTCGAAGACCGCATCCAGCAGCCCTACACCCCGCTCGAACTCGCCGGACGCGACATCTACGTCAGCGAAGGCTGCTACAACTGCCACTCCCAGATGATCCGCACCATGCTCCCAGACGTGCTGCGCTACGGCGACTACAGCCGCCTCGGAGAGAGCATCTACGACCATCCCTTCCAGTGGGGCTCCAAGCGCACCGGCCCCGATCTCGCCCGCGAAGGCGGCAAGTACCCCCATAGCTGGCACTACGACCACATGAAGGACCCCCGCTCGATCTCCGTCGGCTCCAACATGCCGCCCTACACGCACCTCTTCACCGAGAAGTTCGATCAGAAAACCCTCTGGCGGAAGATCGCCGTCATGACCCAGCTCGGGGTACCTTACCCGGCCATGACCGACACCGAAGTCAAGACCCAGGCCGTCGAGCAGGGCATCAAGATCGTGCAGGACCTCGAAGCCCAGGGCCGCGCCGGGGCGCTGCCAGACACCAAGATCGTCGCCCTCATCGCCTACCTGCAGAAGCTCGGCAAATACGACGTGCCGGAGCTGGAGCAAAAGCTCAAGGCCACACCGGAAGGCATCCCATTCCCGCTCAAACCCGGCATCCCGGACACCTACCGCACCTCGGCCGTCACGAAATAATCCCACCCTTCGCACCAAATGTACAAACGCATCATCTACGACTCCGCGCTCGACTGGGTGCCCTACCTTGCCTTCGGCGTCACCGCCGCCGTCTTCTTCACCTTCGTCGTTTTCGCCATCCGGCTGCGCAAGCCAAGTGCCGACAAACTCTCCCGGCTCCCGCTCGACGACTGAACCCCGACCTCCTCCACTCTTCTCGTTATGAAACCCTCATCTCCCAACAATGGACCCGTGCTGCGCGAGCACTCATACGATGGCATCCAAGAGTACGATCAGAAGCTGCCCAACTGGTGGCTCTTCACCTGGTATATCACCATGGTCTGGTTCGTCATCGCCTGGGTCGCCTACTACCAGCTCAACATCGGTGAATCCGGTGCAGAGCAGGTGGACAAAGCGCTCGCCAACATCAAGGCCGTCCAGCTCAAGGAACTCGAAAAGCTCACCGACGACAAACTCTGGGCCATGTCTCAGGATGAAAAAGTCGTGGGTGCCGGTGCGGCCACCTTTGCCACCACCTGCGTCGCCTGCCACGGCCCCGATCTCTCCGCCCACATCAACGGCGTGAAGCTCCCCGGCCAGCCGCTCAACGACACCGAATGGAAGCACGGCGGCAATCCGCTGCAGTTGCTGGGCATCGTCCGCAAAGGCGCGCCCGACATCACCAAAGGCATGCCCGCCTGGGAGCCCCAGCTCGGTCTCAACCGCGTCGTCGAAGTCGTCGCCTTCTTGCTCAGCAAGCACAAGAAAGGCGAGCCCGTCACACTGACACCCGATTCCCCCCTCAGAGCCGGCGCTGCAACCGCCGCACCTGCTACCGCCGCACCTGCTACCGCCGCACCTGCTACCGCCGCACCTGCCGCCGCCGCACCTGCTACCGCCGCACCTGCTACCGCCGCACCTGCCACACCTGTTTCTACGCCTCCCGCCGCCACGCCTTCCGCAGGCAACTAAATGAAACCCACCACGCCCACCCTCGAGTCGCTTTCCACCATTCATGCCGACGGCTCACGCAAGTTTGTCCATCCGGCCGATGTTCATGGCAGGTTCACTTCTTGGAGGCGGGTTGCGGCGCTGGTGCTGCTGGTCATTTACATCGCCCTGCCGTGGATTCCGGTAAACGGCTTTCCCGCCGTCTTCCTCGACGTGCAGGAGCGCCGCTTCCACTTCTTCGGCCTCACCCTCGCCACGCAGGATCTCTGGATCGGCTTCTTCCTCGTCACCGGGCTGGCCTTTGGCCTCTTCTACCTCACCTCCCTCTTTGGCCGCCTCTGGTGCGGCTGGACCTGCCCCTACACCGTCTTTCTGGAGCAGCTTTACCGCCGCGTGGAGCGCTGGATCGACGGCGACGGCCCCGCACGCCGTCAGCTTGAAGACGCGCCATGGACCGCGTCCAAGATCGCCCGCCGCGTGTTCAAGCACGGCGTCTTCCTCCTCATCTCCGCCGCCATCGCCCACATCTTCCTCAGCTACTTCGTCTCCATCAAGTCGCTCTATGAAATGATGCAGCACTCGCCGAAGCATCACACGCTCGCCTTCGGCGTCGTCCTCTTCCTCACCGGCGCGCTCTACTTCTCCTTCAGTTGGTTTCGCGAGCAGTTCTGCATCATCCTCTGCCCCTACGGCCGCCTCCAGTCCGCGCTCACGGACGACAACTCCGTCGTCATCGGCTACGACAAAAAACGCGGCGAGCCACGCGGCAAAGGCTCCGCCGAAAAACCCGCCGGGGATTGCATCGACTGCCGCCGCTGCGTGCAGGTCTGCCCCACCGGCATCGACATCCGCAACGGCCTCCAGCTCGAATGCATCGGCTGCGCCGCCTGTGTGGACGCCTGTGACGACATCATGGTCAAGGTCAAGCGCCCCACCGGCCTCGTGCGCTACGATTCCTACGAGGGCCTCAATGGCGGCAAGACCAAGCTGGTCCGTCCCCGCACCCTCTTTTACACCCTCATCCTCTTCGTCTGGATCGCCGCCTTCAGCGTTGCCATCACCCGCATCTCACCGCTGCGCGCCAGCGTCGTCCGCATGGGCGGTGCTTCCTTCTACGTGGACAACGGCATCATCCGCAATCAGTTCCAGCTCCGCATCATCAACAAGCGCAACGCCCCCTCCACCTACAAGATCGAGCTCGTCGGCAACGTGCCTCCAGCGCTGAAAATCATCGGCATGGATCAAACCATCGACCTGCCGCCCATGGGCGAAGACCTCAAGACCCTCGTCCTCACGCTGCCGCAGGCCGACTACCAGGAGCGCAGCAAGTTCACCATCAAAGTCACCGACACCACCCGTGGCGACGTCAGCGAAACCCGCGTCATGGAGTACCTCGGCCCCGATCAGCAGTCCGCGCCCGCCGCCAAGCTCAACGCCAAAGATTTCATTCATTAACCCCCGAACCTGCGGGCGCACACGTCCGCCGCTTCACCCCCAGCCACCTCCATGTTCCCGAAATGCATCTCCTCCCGCCCCTGGATCTTTGTGGCTGTCGCATTCATCGGGTTCGTCGCCTGGTGGATGTTCCTGATCACGCTCGCCGTCAAAAACGCGCCGCCTGAAATCCCGCTCGTCACACGCGCATCCCATGCAGTCCATTGACACCAGCGCCGCCGCCTTCCTGGCCGGACTCGTCACCAGCATCCACTGCGTCGGCATGTGCGGTCCGCTCTCATGCTCATGGGCGGTTTCATCCAAGCCCGGAGCCTCCAGCTTCATGCGCGACACCGGCCTCTACCACGCCGGACGGCTAGTCTCCTACTCGCTCGTCGGTGCTCTTGCCGGAGCCATCGGCATCATGCCGCTGCGGTTCTTCCAGCACGGTGCTGGCATCGTGCTGCCCTGGCTGCTCGTCATCGCCTTTGCCATCGTCGGCATGGGCCTGGAGACCTGCCTGCCCAAGCCCCAGTTTCTGCGCGCCGGCGTGCGCCGCATCCAGACCTTCGCCTTCCGCATGCCCAGCGCCACCCGCGCCGGGCTCCTCGGCTTTGCCACCCCGCTGCTGCCCTGCGGCCCGCTGTATTTGATGTTCGCCCTCGCCATGGCCAACGGCTCCGCCCTCAAAGGAGCCGAATTCGCCTTCGCCTTCGGACTCGGCACCCTCCCGCTCCTCTGGATCGCCCAGACCCAGCTCCATCTCATCAGCAGCAAAGTGCAGCCCCAGACCCTGCGCAAAATCCAGCGCACCCTCGCCCTCTCCGCCGCCCTCATCATGGCCTGGAGACTGCGCGGCACCCTCGACTTCAGCAGCGATGCCATCCCCACCTGCTGCCACGCCGTGCTGTAGCCCCGCTAGCGCCTGCTCTTCATCAGCTCCCGCAAAATGAGATTCGGAAACCGGCGGCTCGGCGTGATCGCATAAAAGCATTCTTTGATCTGCGGAAACTTGTACCGCTCCACCAGCGCACCGCTTTCCAGCTCGTCTTTCACCACGACGGGCGGCACCAGCGTCACTCCATGAGTTTCACGCGCCATGAGACGCAGCATCGCCATGTCATCCACCTCCGCAGCGATGATGGGCCGGATGCCGGTTTGATCCATCAGCACATCAAACGCCGTGCGGATGCTGCTTTCGAGACTCGGCAGCACGATCGGCACCTGGCGCAGGTCTTCAGGGAAGCGGAAGGGCTTCATCCCGCGCTTTTGGTGCCCCACCAGGCTGACTGACTGCTCATCCAGCAGATGGCTGTGCCAGCCCGTCTCAGCATCCCGGCGCACCGGCGTGTTGGAAAGCACCACATCCAGCGTGTGGTTCTGTAGCTGCGCCAGCAGTTCGCGCAGCGTGCCGGAGTGGATGATGAGCTCCAAATCATCGCGCGGGATCAGCGGGCGCAGAAAGCTGAGCTGGAAGTTTCTCGACAGGTTCGAGGCGGCGCCGACACGCAGCAGGCCCCGACTGCGCCCGGCACGGCCGCGCAGCAGGTCGGTCAGCTCATCTCCGCTGCGGAAGATGGCCGTGGCATACTCCAGGGCGATCCGGCCTGCCTCCGTCAACACGAGCGCCTTGTGCTTCCGCTCAAACAACGGCTGGCCCAGGCTTTCCTCCAGGCTGCGCAACTGCACGCTCAGCGCCGACTGCGAGAGCTTCAGATGCTGCGCTGCCTTGGTCAGGCTGCCCTCGGTGGCGATGGCACGGAAGTAACGCAGGTGGTGGTAGTTCAAAAAGGGCATGCTCTCACATTTAGCAAAGCGAACGATAAATGCAAAAACATGAATTGGAACGAATCATGGCCTTGGCGGATAAAAGCGGCCTCATGGACCTCCTCACTGCTATTCAATCCAATCTTCTCAGCCCCGCCATCCTGTTCTTTGTGCTCGGTGTGTTTGCGGCGGTATCAAAAAGTGATCTCAAGTTTCCCGAAGCGCTCTACACGACGCTGACGATCTACCTGCTCACAGCCATTGGCTTCAAGGGTGGCGTGGCCATTCATCAGGCGGGCATCGGCGTGGTGTGGCTGCCAGCCTTGGCGGCGATGGCTCTTGGGGGCTTGATCCCGCTGTGGACTTATCCAGTGCTGCGGAAGGCGGGCGGCTTCAGCATCGAAGATGCAGGGGCCATTGCCGCGCACTACGGCAGTGTGAGTGCGGTCACGTTCATCGCGGCGTCAAATTTCCTCAAAAGCATTCACCAGCCCTATGAGAGCTATGCCTCGGCCTTCCTGGCGGTGATGGAGTCTCCAGCGATCATCGTCGGCGTGATGCTCGGCAAGGGGGCCTTGGGGGGGAAGCTCTCGCTCACGGATGCTGGCATGCGCCATGCCCTGCGGGACGCGATGCTTGGAAAAGGGGTGCTGCTGCTGGTCGGCTCTCTCATCATCGGTGCCCTCAGCGGACCGAATGGCATGACCATGGTGGAGGGGTTCTTTGTGACGCCGTTCCAGGGAGTGCTGGCGCTCTTTCTCCTGGAGATGGGCATGGTGGCCGGGCGCAGGCTGGGCGATCTGAAAAAGGTGGGCCTGTTTCTGGTGGTCTTCGGCATCACCGCGCCTCTGGTTCATGGCACCGTAGGCGTGCTGCTGGGCACCTGGGTGGGGCTGAGCATCGGCGGCACGACACTGCTGGGCGTGCTGGCCGCCAGCGCCTCCTACATTGCCGCACCTGCTGCGGTGCGCCTTTCCCTGCCAGAGGCCAATCCGACCTACTCACTGACCGCCTCACTCGCGATCACCTTTCCTTTCAACATCACCTTGGGTGTGCCGCTCTTCTTTCAAATCGCCAAATACCTCAACCCTTGAATCCTACCATGAACCTCCATCCCATGAAACGTGTCACCATCATCTGCGAATCGATCCTTGAAGAGCGCGTGATCGCACTCCTCCACGAGATCGGCGCGCATGGCCACACCGCCTTTACCGTGCGCGGCGACGGCCATCAAGGCGAGCGCATCGCCGACATCACCGAAACGGCCAATGTGCAGATCGAGGTCATTCTGCAGCCCGCCCTGGCCGAGGCACTCCTCCAGCGTCTGCAGCGCGACCTCTTCGCCGCCTACGCCATGGTGGCCTACGAGAGCGATGTGCGCGTGCTGCGCCCGGAGAAGTTTTAGCCGTCCACCACGATGACACCATCTTCAAATTGCCGTTTTATACTACCACAAACTACCACATACACACATCAAACACACATGAAAATCCACATCATCTATCCTCTGGCCCTGTTCTCCCTGGCTGCAATCATGGCCGCATGCATCCGCAACGATGAACCGGCCGCCGACAGCCACGTCACTACGGCGGAGGAGCAAGCCAAGCTCACGCCAGACGAAGTTCTGCAGCAGCTCAAAGCAGGAAATCTGCGGTTTCACAGTGGTCACCTGACTCGCCGCAACCATAGCGAACAGATACGCAAATCTGCTCCTGGACAGTTCCCCAAGGCCATGGTCCTGAGCTGCGTGGACAGCCGCGTTCCCGTGGAGGACGTCTTTGATCAGGGCATCGGCGATGCCTTCGTCGGCCGTGTCGCGGGGAACTTTGTGAATGAAGACCTGCTGGGCAGCATGGAGTTTGCCTGCAAAGTCGCCGGTGCCAAAATGATTCTTGTCATGGGCCACCAGCACTGCGGCGCCATCCGGGGGGCCATCGATGATGTGAAACTGGGCAACCTCACCTCCTTGCTCGCTAAATTAAAACCCGCCGTGGCCATGAGCCAGGACTTCCCAGGAGAGAAAACCTCCAGCAACCCTTTCTTTGTGAAACGTGTGGCTGAAAACAATGTGCGCTTGTCAGTCGCGAAAATCCGCGCCCAAAGCCCCATTCTCAAAGAGATGGAAGACAAGGGCCAGATCAAGATCGTCGGCGCTTTCTACCGGCTCACCGATGGCACCCTGGAGTTTGTCGAGTGAGTTGCAATGAAGCAGCGGTGCCATCTTCGAGGTGTCCCGCTGCTTAATCCCCAGAACAAACCGCACAACGCAATGGCGGCAGTGTGGCGCTGGGGAGTCGGGAAACAGTGCTTGGAGCTAGGGCCAGGTTGATTCTTCCTGCCTGGGAGAGGAGGGCTGGTTTGACAACCGCAGGAGGCCTTCTAGTCTCCGCCAATGAGTACCCCGCAGGAGGAAATCGAACCAGTAGATTTGGAGTTGAAGTACACGCACGCTGACGGCCACGTCACCACGGCGGAGGAACAGGCGCGCCTCACGCCCGATGAAGTCCTGCAGCAGTTTATAGACGGGAACAAACGCTTCCGCAGCGGCCAGGTCACTCGCCGCAATCACCGCGAGCAGGTGCGCAAATCCGCGCCCGGCCAGTTTCCCAAGGCCATGGTCCTCAGTTGCCTCGACAGCCGCGTCCCGGTGGAGGACGTCTTTGACCAGGGCATCGGCGATGTCTTCGTGGGCCGCGTCGCGGGAAATCTGGTGAATGTGGACCTGCTCGGCAGCATGGAGTTCGCCTGCAAGGTCGCCGGTGCCAAAATGATCCTCGTCATGGGCCACCAGCACTGCGGTGCCATCCGTGGGGCCATTGAGGATGTGAAGCTCGGCAATCTCACCACCCTCCTCGCCAAGATCAAACCCGCCGTGGCCCTGAGCCAGGATTTCGATGGCGAGAAATCCCCCACCAATCCTCAATACGTCAAATACGTCGCGGTAAACAACGTGCGCCTCTCCCTTACCAACATCCGCACGCACAGCCCCATCCTCAAAGACATGGAGGACCAGGGCCAAATCAAGATCGTCGGCGCCTTCTACCGCCTCACCGACGGCACCCTGGAGTTTGTCGAGTGAGTGGAAAAGGTGCCGTGTCCTCATCGACACCCTAGCCATCCGCCGCTGCTGCCACGCCGTACTTTAAACACGGATGTGCGGAGCGCTGGACAGACAGCCTCAGAAGATAGCATATCGCACAACTCATTTCCGGTTTGGCGGGCATGAGGGCGTTCGATTGGCCGCAGCGGGGCAGAGGAGCAAAGGTGGCAGGGAAGGAATTCATTCTCTGCTCCCTCTGCCTCTTCGCTCCATTGCGGTAAAATCGAATGTCCCTTCAACTTCGAAATGGTCTGCTGCCAGGCGTCCTTTTCGGAAATCAGTTTCGCAAAATCTACAGGCCAAGATGCGTGGTAATTCGCATGAATATCCAACTAATACCTATCCATGATTGGGGGAATGAATAAAACGCATATGTGATTTGACAATGGCGCTCTCAAATAGTTACATGGAAAACATTCACAGGCACGAAGCTCTTTTTATATGGAAGAGTAGGAATGCAAACATGTGAAAGATTCAACAACCAATAATGATATGAGCAGTCCAATCGTAGGAACATTTACCAGCCAGTCTCTGAATGCCAAGCTCGTCGTCGTCAGCGCGGACGACTCGACTGGCAATTTTCAAGGTACGTATAGCCAAGGTGCCACCTCCTGGCAGATCACGGGTGTCTGGAATACTTCCACCATGCAGCCCAACGCGGTGTTTCGGTTTACCGGTGGAGTTGCAGGCGCAAGCGTGGCCAACATCATTTCAGGCGCAGGTGCCGCGTTGGATTGCTTCAACAGCTTCGCCGGGACCACCATTTCCGTCTCGAATGGCACGAATCATGGCTATCTGAGTTCCGTCAGTGGCCCGTTCACCTTCGTCAAGGGCTGACCGTTGCCGGTGCCAGCCTGCAGTTACGCGCAGCGGGCATTGCCCGAAAGACTGCGAGCGACCACCGCGACATAAAGGCAAAGATTCTTGGGGCTTTGTTGACGCACCAGCGTTGGCAAAGCCCTTGCCTGTGATGAGACAAGATGCCAGGCGCGAATGGCGCTCTGGTATAGCGTTTTCCAAAAGCGGATTTCCAGAAAGCAGCGCACGGAGGACCAAGCGCACGCTCAGCGCTGGTAGGGCAGGCTGTCCTCAGCCAGCCGTCGTCGAAGCCCATGCCCTTCGAGCTAAAAACAGACTGCTAAATGGAAATGAGATCTGCAACTTGCTACAAGCAGGAGGCGGGTTCTCGACCCTTGGCGAGTTCCCCCTGGTTTTTCGACATCATGACTGGGATGCCCACCGCCCCCCATCTCCGCCCCGTGATACAGGCTGCCAGCCTGTAGTATGGAAACCACCCGCAAAGCCAAACGATCAAACTACCCACCCACCGCCCCCCATCTCCGGCCCGTGATACAGGCTGCCAGCCTGTGGTATTGAAAACCCACCCGCAAAGCCAAACGATCAAGCCACCAACCGCCCCGTGATACAGGCTGCCAGCCTGTGGTATGGAAACCACCCGCAAAGCCAAACGATCAA